>JBQTGW010000172.1:0-4933 GCA_052390495.1 Pseudonocardiales bacterium | reverse complement strand
GCAAGAAGCACAGGAACAGCCCGGACGAGCACCTCCTCAGCCGAAGACACCGTAGCCGACAGGTGCAGCTTCCAACCCTGACGACGCTGGATACTCCCATATGGAGTAACACCACACCAGAAGCCTTCTCTGCTGACGCGCCAACGATCCGCCTCACTTCCTGCGCGAAGAATACTATCGGCCGCATCGACCAGCACGGAACGGTTCGGGTCAACCCCAAGCGTCTCATTGAATATACTAAAACTGAATTTAGCCATTATCCACAACTCCAAATTTGTAGCTTGTTCTCGCCAAGGGAAATTCCCACCTGAATCCACGATTAACCCCGGCTCCGGAACCACCTCTCCTCTCCCGTCGAGCAACGTCTAGGGCCGAGCACCGCCTAAGCCACTCAACACCCTCTCGACCTAGCGCCGCACCCCTCACCTCAAATCTCGTCATATAGCAATGCTATCGAGAAGTTCGTCCAACCGCATTTGTTATTTGATTAAAGTTTGTTCAGAATCATCCCAGGGGCCGCCCGAACCCATTTGGCTTCTCGGTGCACCCATTCGGACGAAACCGAAAACCGATATGGTTCGCGATCGTCACGTGATGTCATCACATGAAACACTCGTAAGTATTGCTAAAACCCGTTCGGGCCAGGGTCGCGGACAGTGCCGTAGCGGGCAGTCCGCGCTGGATGCTGGCCCAGTATCAGGGCACCCACTTCGTGTGGTCCCAGTACCCGACGAGGTCGGCGTAGAGGCGGTTGTTCGCGAGCAGGTCGTGATGGTTGCCGAGGACGGCATCGGCGCCGTCCATGACCAGGATGCGGTCGGCTCGCAGGGCCGAGCTGATCCGGTGGGCGATCACGATGAGCGTGCCGTGGCGCTCGGCGAACGCCTGCTCCGCCCTGGCCTCGGCGACCGGGTCGAGGTGGCAGGTGGCCTCGTCGAGGATCACGATCTGGGCTGCGGACAGGTAGACCCTCGCCAGCACGATGAGCTGGCGTTCCCCGGGGGACAGGGTGCCCCCGCCGGGCGGGACCTCGGCGTCGTAACCCCCAAGACGCGACATGGTCTCCTCGAGGCCGACGACTGCCACAGCGTGGTCGACGTCGGCTGTGGTTGCTTGTGACTGTAGGTAGGTCAGGTTGTCCCGGATGCTCCCTGCGAAGACGTATGCCTCCTGGGGAATGAGCGTGACGGTGCTGCGGAGGTGACCCTCGTCGATCTGCTCCAAGGCCAGTCCGCCGAGCCTCAGCCCGCCGTGCTGCGGTATGGCCAGTCTGGCGAGCAGGTTGGCGAGAGTGGATTTCCCCACCCCGCTTGGGCCCACCACCGCGAGGTGCATCCCGGCGGGAACGTGCAGGGTGAGGTCCCGCACGACGGGCTCAGCGTGCAGGGAGTACGCGAAGGTCACCCCGTCGAGGTCGAGGTCGTGACCCGCGGGAAGCGGCCCCGGTGAGGCAGCAGGGGGGGTGGACGGTTCGGCGCTGATCTCGGCCAGCCGACCGAGGACCACCCCGAGGTTCACCAGGATCGTGCCCCCGGCGTTCACCAGGATCTGGACAGCCGGCGCAAGCCCGCTGAAGAGGTAAAGGACCGCTCCGACGATCTGCCCGACGGTCAGGTTCTGGTGGGTGAGCAGCCACGGCGCCAACGCCAGCAAGGCGAGGACGGGCAGGTACGCACCCACCATCACCAGCGGAACCCGCAACACCGACGCCCTCGCGAAGGCCCGCAAGGCTGCGGTCTCGGCGTTGATGGCCTGGCCCACGTCCCGTGCCGCGCGCCCCTCGGCGGCGTACGCGACGACGTCGCGCATCCCCTCGACCACTGGAGCAGCGACCACACCGATCTGCTCCCCGCACAGCACGACCGCCTGGTAGCGCATCACGAGGATGCGCAGCAGCAGGGCGCACCCGGCCAGAGTCAGCATCACGAACGAGGCGACGATCAGGGCGAGTAACGGGGAGAGCACGGCCAGCCCGAAGACGGCTGCGATGCTCACCGTGAACATTTGGCGAGTGGTGCGTAGCAAGCTCGACAGCAGCGCTCGCACTGTTTCCACCTGCACGGTGGCCTGCGAGACGCTTGACCCGCTGACGTTCTCGCCCTGCAGCGCCCGCGTGAGCGATGCCGTGACGACCGTGGTGACCAGCGAGTCACGCAGCGGCTCTATGGTTGCGGCGAGCCAGGGGAAGACCTGGCGGGTGCCCAGGGCGCCGATTACCCACACCAGGGCCAGGATCGCGAGCCAACTGAATCCCACCAGTGGACGCCCGGCGAGGAAACCGCGGTCGAGGGCGCCTGCGACCAGTAGTCCGGACAGGAAGGCGGGCACGGCCTCGACAGCCGACCAGGCCGCCAGGTGGCCCAGCGCCCGGCGCTGGGGGTTTAGGTGGCGGCGCAGCAGCCGCCCGCCGGCCAGCAGGTTCATGCGTCTACGGCTGCGAGGTCGGCAGCGGTCCCTGCGGCGTTTCCATCCTTGGCGTCCTCGATGGCGAAAACAGCCTGGTACTCGGGGTCCGCCCACAACACCAGGTGCGGAGCCAATGCCCGGATGCGCCCGGCGTCGAGCCAGGCCACGAGGTCGGCCCTGGCGGCGGTGGCGGCCCGGTGGGCTACCACCAACGACGTCCTTCCGGTGAGCACCCGCTCGAACGCTTGTGCCACCTTCACCTCGGTGGCGGTGTCCAGACTGCTGGTGGCGTCGTCGAGGATGATCACCCGAGCGTCGACCAGGATGGCCCTGGCCAGTCCCAGCCGCTGTAACTCACCGCCGGACATGGGGGCTCGGGCCAGGAGGGTGTCGTAGCCTGCGGGCAGCAACCGGATGAACCGGTCAGCCTGCGCTATGGCCGCCGCTGCCGCTACGTCGGCTCGGGACGCTGCTGGCCGGGGGTAGGCGATCATGTCGTGCACTGTGGCGCCGAGCAGGGCGGGGCGTTCGAAGGCGTAGGTTACGGCTTGGCGCAGCGCAGTGAGCTGCAGCTGCGAGACGGGAATCCCGTCGAGCAGCACCTGTCCCTGGTCGGGGTCGAGGAGTCGTCCGGCCAGGGATACCAGCACGCTTTTGCCGGTTCCTGATCGTCCGACGATGGCCACACTGGTGCCTGCGGGCACCGTCAGGTCGAGCTGGTCGAGGATCATCCGCTCGTCCATCCGCACGCTGACCTCGCGCAGCTCGAGCCGACCCGGTCCCTGGGGGACCGGTCCCCCGACGAGAGGTGGTGGGACAGTGGGTGGGGCGTCCAGGACCTCGCCTACCCGGCCGGCTCCTACCTGGGTGCTCAGCAGCGAGATCAGGGTGTCCAGCAACCCGACCGAGGCCAGGGCCATGGCGACATAGGACGCCGCTGCCAGCATCTGACCAGCGGTGATATCGCCGGTGGTCAGGGCATACCCCCCCACGGCCAGCACTAGTACCTGCAGGATCGGGGCGAGCATCCCCAGCCGCCAGCTGACCTGGCCTTGGGTCACCCACACCTGCCGCCCGGTGTCGTGCAGCTCGGGCAACGGCTGGAGGATTCGGCCGATCTCCTGCTGGGCGGTTCCGCTGGCCCGGATGGTGCGACCCCCCCGCAACGCATCGAGCAACCGGACGATGATTGCGGCGAGAAGTTCCTGGTAGCGGACGAACGGAGGGCCCGCCTTCGCGACGAACAGCCGGACCAGCGCTATCGCTGGCGGCACGCCGAGTAGGAAGGTGGCGGCCAGGCGCCCGTCGATCAGTGCTAGCCCCGCAATCGCGCCGAGGGCGATCAGCAGGGTCGATCCCGCCGCCAGAAGCAGGGGAAGGAAGCCGGCCGGAGCCCCGGCGTTGACGGTGAGCCGGGAGAGCAGATCACCAGCCGGGAACCGCCGCTGACCCGGGACCCCGAGCGTCAGCGCATGGCCCAGCAGCCGGTGTCGCAGCTGGGCGGTCAGCGAGCTGCCATAGTAGGCACTGAGCAGGCCGTCCAAGGCATCGACCACGGCGGCCGCGCCGATCAGCACCGCCAGCCACACCAGTGCATGAGTCAGGTCCCTGCCTTGGGTGACAGCATCGATCGCGGCAGCCAAGGCGCCGGGCATCAGGACCGTCGTGGCGACTCCGCTGAGGGCGAGTACGACCAACGCGGCGGTCATGACAGGGGCGTGGCGCACACTCTGTCTGAGCAGCTGGCTGCCCGAGGCCCGCAGGGCACTGGCGGACTCCTGCGCTCCCGCGAACCGGGCCAGCTTCCTCGCCAGCCGGTTACTATCGGACTCAGAGGGGGTCATTAGTCAGTCTCGTTCTTCGGCTAGGCTTTCGCCGACGGCGGGGCACGGAGGCGGGCGATTTCCGCCTCCGTGCCCGGTTGTCGCGATCTCAGTTATTGTCTGCGACTAGTTACTTGCAGACCGTTACTTGCAGACCGTCCCGATGAGGCAGCCGGTCCCGACCACGTTGATGGTGCCCAGCCCGACGCACTTCTGTACGCACGTCTCGCCGCCGAACTGGATGCCATCGACCTCAATGGGGTCGGTCTCGGGCAGTGCTTGCAGTGAGCTCACCAGGTCAAAGCTGTCCATGATCGGATCTCCTTCTGTGAGTGGTTGACTTGCTCCACTTCCCATCAGGGTGGGAAGCAGCTCTGGAGCGGGTGAGGCAAAAGCGGATCACCCGCTGGTTCACTTCGCGGGACTGGGCGCGAACCAGCCCCGCATGGTCGGTGTCGACCTCGAGGTAGTCGAAGTCGAGGTTCTGGGTTTTGCCGAGTTCTAGGAGGCGCTGGCGCAGCGTTCTTGATTGCTGCACGGGTATGGTGTCGTCCCTGGTGCCATGCATGAGCAGTAATGGCGCGGAGAGTGTGGTGCAGGCTTGGAGCACATCGCGTGGTCCGAGGGCATCGTCGATTTGTCGCAGTCCACCGAGCTGTTCTATGCGGTGTCGCACCGCGACGCTGGCGTTGTCGTGGAAGCGT
>JBQTGW010000171.1:0-2567 GCA_052390495.1 Pseudonocardiales bacterium | reverse complement strand
GCAGCCAGAGAGGACCCAGACCTGACCGGGATCCCGGCGCACCCGCTCCGGACAGAGTGAACCCACACCCAACCTGCGACTCAATATGACGATCACACGACAGCCGGCGAACTTGCCGTTGCCCTGGGTGTCGGGTAGACACGCCGGGGAGGACCAGGTCCCACCGAGGGCATGGAGTCCCCGCTAGAAGAGGTCTTGTCGAGGCATTCGCTCGCTACTGCTTAATGACCAAGCAAGCGGATGGGTATGCCCGTCGCTGCGGCGTGGAGCCGCTCGTCGGCGGTCACGAGCTCGGCGCTGAAGTCCTTCGCCAGCAGCACGTAAAGCGCGTCGTAGGTCGTGATTCCCCATTCGAGAGCGGCCGAGAGGCATTGGAACCACCGCCCTGCCCCCCCTACGAAGGTCAGTTCGAGGTGCTCGATCGCATCGAGTGCCTCATAGGCGTCCTCGACGGTCAGCACGCTCTGCGCGACTCGCTTGCGCAGGCCGTTGGCCACCTCCCCCACCAGGTGCTCCGGTGCCAACAGTGCCACCGCGCCCGCAGCCATCTCGTCGAGCAGCACGGCCGCTGCCTCGCTGCCGGGTTCGGCGATCACCCACTTCAACGCCACCGAGGCGTCAATAACCAGCGACCGGCTCACACGGATCGCTCCCGGTCCTCACGGATCAGCTCCTCCGCGAGAGGGTCATCCGGGCCGAGGTGCGTTCGTTGCCGGATCGCTCGCAGCCGCTCGATCGCGTGGCTGCGTCCGGCTCCCGACTGCGTGCCCTGTAGCGCAGACCGCAGAATCACGACGGCTTGGGCAGACATCGACCGCCCTTCTGCTGCCGCCCGCTGCCGCAACCACAGGTGGACCTCCGGAGGCAGGTTGCGCACGTGAAGCTCAGCCATGGGACCACTATAGTCCCACTCCGGAACCTTCCAGGGGCTCGGCGCGATGGCGCAAACAGAGTCGGCAAGCTCCCAACGGAGAGCCGATGACCTCGCAGTTCTTGACAAATAATATTGTCGGCGGCATTGTGGCTGGCATGTTCGAGGTGGCAGTGATCGAGGATCCGGCTGCGGCCGGGGTCTCGCTGGACCCGGTGCGGGCCCGGCTGCTGGCCGAGCTGGCCGAGCCCGGTTCGGCCAGCATGCTGGCCGCGCGGGTCGGCCTGCCGAGGCAGAAGGTGAACTACCACCTGCGGGCATTGGAGCGGCACGGGCTAGTCGAGCTCATGGAAGAGCGCAGGAAGGGCAACTGCACCGAACGGGTGCTGCGCGCCACGGCCGCCTCCTACGTGATCTCGCCGACGGCGCTCGCCGCGGTGGCGCCCGATCCAAGCCGGTCGCCGGACCGGCTGTCGGCGCGCTGGCTGCTCGCGGTCGCGGCCCGGCTGGTGCGGGATGTCGGCGCGCTGATCACCGGTGCGGCGAAGGCTCGCAAGCCGGTCGCGACGTTTGCGATGGACGGCGAGGTGCGGTTTGCCTCAGCGGCCGAGCGGGGCGCCTTCGCCGAGGAACTGATCAGCGCAATCACCGCGCTGATCAGCAAGTACCACGATGAGCAGGCCGAAGGCGGCCGTGACCACCGCGTGGTCATCGCCGTCCATCCGAGTGTCAAGCCACAGCCGAAGGAGTCCTGAGATGTCCCGAAAGTTCGAGCTGAACAAGGAGATCGAGCTCGACGCGAGCCCCGAGCAGGTGTGGGAGGCGATCGCCACCGGCCCCGGCATTTCCTCCTGGTTCATGGGACCGCACGAGATCGAGCCGCGGGTGGGCGGCACGATAAATCTCACCCTCGGCGACTTCTCCGAGCAAGCCACCATCACCGCCTGGGACCCGCCGAAGCGGCTCGCGTACCGGGGCGACGAAGGCGCGGACGGGTCGTTCCACGCGATGGAGTACCTCATCGAAGCCCGCGAGGGCGCCAGCACCGTGCTCCGATTCGTGCACAGCGGTTTTCTCAGCGACGACTGGGGCGCCGAGTACGAGGACATGACGAGCTACGGCTGGGACAAGTACCTGCACACCCTTGCCCAGTACCTGACGTACTTCACCGGGCGGCCCGGCACCTTCGTCTACGCCGAAGGACCCACCGTGGCCGAGGGACAAGACAGCTGGACAATACTCACCGAGGCGCTGGGGTTGACCGGTCCGGTCAGCAACGGGGACCGGGTGCAGCTCACCCCACAAGGACTGACCCCGATCGAGGGCGTAGTGGATTACGTCGTCCCGGGATACCGGAAGTTCCTGGGCGTCCGAGGCAGCGACGGGCTTTACCGCTTCCAAGGCGGCAGCCACCAGATCAGCGTGGCACACCACCTCTTTACCAAGGACATGAACGGCGAAGAGGCCACCAAAGCCTGGCAAGCATGGCTGAACCGAGTGTTCCCCGGGTAGGCGACCTTCCTCTGCTGCCTAGGTGATCACCGGTGATGACTGCGGGCTCACCTGTTATCGGAGACGTTCTCCAGCGCTTCGTCCAGCGCGCGGCGCAGCGCCAGGCTCGGCGGATGGGCGCCGCGCTCGGCGTTGCCGATCGTCCGCTTGTCGAATCCCAGCTCTTTGGCGAACTTGTCCTGGG
>JBQTGW010000170.1:0-13978 GCA_052390495.1 Pseudonocardiales bacterium | reverse complement strand
CAACGTTTGCCACTCACAGGCGGCGCAGCCGCCCTTGTGAGTGGCAAACGTTGCTATAGCCACCATCGCCACTCACGGGGCGCGAAGCGCCAAGAGCAGCGCGCGGTAGGAACGGATCGCGGACCGCAGCTCCTGCAGGTAGTGGACTCCGCGAAAGGCCTGCACATGACCGCCGTCGCCGATCACTCGACTGTCCGTGCCTACAGTGTCCAGCTCGCACCCATGCGGCAGGCCGAGCAACCGCACCGCCTCGGCGTGCTGGTAGGGGACGTAGATACACGAGGTGACCAGCAGTACTCGCTCCCCAGGCTTCGGGTGAGCGACCTCCTCTGCCCAGAACCGGTAGGTATCCGAGGAGTTGGCTCGTCGCTTCTCCGGCTCCAAAGACGGGGCGACCACGAAGCCGACCCGAACCCCCTCGGTCGTACTGCCTGCGGCTACGAGGGATCGGGAATTATCGAGAACCCCGTCCGGGCTCTTGTGCTCGACCGCCAGCGGGCCAAGCCCAAACGCCCGCCGCAGCCCCGCCTCCACGACCTCGTGCTCGAACGTCGCTGCCGGTAAGCCGAAAGCCTCGAGCAAGCTTGGCTCATCACCACCCAGCAAGCGGAACCCGGTGAGAGCGGCCACGGTACGAGAGGTCACCGAATGCGCAAGCAGGTGGGCGGCGTACTCCGGTCGCCGGACACACGCGCGGACGAGACCACCCAGGATGAGGAGGTGGTCGTAGCTCTCGTGCATCGGCAGTTCGGGGCGCACCAGGCCGAGCGCGTCGGCGGCGGCCAGGATCAGCTCCTCGCTCTCGCCGGTCACTATGTCAGGGTCGATGAGGTTCCGTTCTCTGTTCGCCCGGAAATCCCACGTATCGGCACTGAACTCATCGAGCCCTTGCAACAGAGCGGGTAGCTCGGACTCGTTGACTCGACCACCGAACCTCGCCACGAGCGCGCGCATCGGGGCGCTGCGTACCCAGGCGCCGATCTCCGACCGTAGGGCAACTGCGGTGAGGTCCTCACCACGACCGGGCACCGTGACAGGCTCGAACATACGGGGTACGCCTTCCTCAGGGCTGCTGCTGGCTGCTGGCTGCTGGCCATCCTGCCATGCCCCGCAGAGCCCGCGCTGCTCACCGACGAAGGTACGGGTCGCCGACGGACGGCGGTACAATCGAGTAACCACTAACGGGCTATGGTGCTCGCCGGACGAGGCGATTTCCTTGGCTGAGCATCGCAAGAGACGTCACCGTACTGGGGTCGATATGCCGTACTGGGGTCGATATGCGTAGCCTGAAGAACGTCCTTGACGAGGCATGGTCCGAGTTGCCTTCGGATGTGCGCGATGTACTGACACCGCGGGTGGGCGGGTTGACCAAGCGAGTGTACTCTCACGTCGTCGCCCCGCTGATGTACCCCACCCCCAGTTTCGTCAGGCTTTCAACGAAATACAGACTTCGACCCGGCGCGCGCGGCGCGGCGGACCTCCCATACGTGCTGGTCAATCAGCAGGACGCGCAGCAGGTCCGCAGCGACTTTCGACGATGCCGAGACCTGCTGTGTCGGGTAGCTCTATACCATCAGGCCCTACGGGAGGCAGTTTTGGCCGTTGGTGAGGATCCGAAGTACATGCGTGAGTCATTGCTCAGGAAGGCCCGGACGATGGCCCAGGGGGAGATGGCCCTGGATAACGGTTCGGCGACGGCCCTGTGGGCGCAACAGCGCCGCAACGGGCTGAATGCCGAGCTTCTCCGCGAAACGTGGGCGGATAGCGACACGGTACGGTTCATCGAGGCCGAGATCACGAAGTCGTGGTGCTCAAGCGAATGGCCGGTCAATACCGGGAGGCGTTTCAGTGCGCTCGAATCTCTCGCAACAGCGTGGAACATGCCTGAGTGGAACGAAAAGTTCTCGAAACTCACGAATTTGACCGACCACTGGTCACCCCTGCTATGGGATCCGCACGGCTACGGGCTGAGCAGTCACCCGAACGAGTCGCAGCGGAAACCGGAGGTCGGCACTACCCATCTGGAGCCACGGGTGCCGCCGCTCGATCGAACCGTCTACCGGCGGCTGCACCCGCTGCTGCGTCGCACCGAACAGCAATCCCTCGCTCTTCAACTCTCCGAAGCCGGGTACGATGTCAAAGGTGTGGCATTGGCCGGGGCCACCCAAGCCTGCCAGCCCCTCGGCGTGCACTCTCCCGCGATCCGTACCGCCCTCGCATTCGGTGCTGTTATCGTGGCGACACTTCTGGACCCACGAGACATCGCTCCTCAAGAGCTGAGGCCGCTCAAGAGATGGATTAAAGGAAAAAGCAGTGCGGCACGGGTGGTGGCGAGTGCGCTACGGGAGGGACGGCACGACGACGAACATCTCGAACGTGCCCTCGCTGATCCTCAGGCGTTCATATGGAGGCTGTGGCCGAAACTGCACCGGCTTGACTTCTCCGCGTATCTTTGTGGTGATCCAGAGGTGATCGACGGTCGCACGGTCGTGAAGTGTATCGGCCAGGCGGTGGACGAATTCTACCGTGATCAAAAGGGTCGGCTTGGCGAACGGCATCCCAGAGGCGTACACGTCGAGGACGGCAGCGCAGACGACACCATGCCTGAACTGTTGCGGTCCGCGTCGCCCGAACACCTGCAGGAACTCCGCCAAGCTCTTAGGGGCGGCAACAAGGAAGCGGCAAGAAACGCTTACGAGGCTATGCTGGCCGAAGGGGACTCAGCAGCCTGGCCAAGTTTCGCTCGACTGTGGCGCCTCGCGGGTAGTTGGTGATCTTGTGGGATCGGTTCATCAAGGTGGCAGGCATGTGCGCGGGCGGAGACTCCCATGACTGGTCCCATGACCGTCGATGTCGTCGCCGACGTCGACGGTGTCGTCCGGATCGGCGAGAGACCCCTGCCGGTGCCCCTCGCCGCCGTGCTCGAGGTGCAGGGTGGCGTGGTCGTGGTCGATCCGCTGTGGCCGGACGGTCCGCCGTACGTGGAGCTTCAGGACGTCGATTCGGCAGCGTGGTGGTTGCCCACCGTGGTGGGCGACGATCTGGCCGCCGCTGTGGTGAACGCAGTCGCCAAGGCTTCGAGGCTCGATCCGACCACGCGGGAGACCGTACGTTGTCGCGAGGCATGGCGGCCCGGCCCGGCTCATGGCCTGGTCGCCCGGCTCGCGCTGGCCCAATGGTTGGAGCACTGGTCACCCATGCCTCTCGACCAGCGCTGGCTCGATGCGGAGATCGGGGACTTGTCTCTACGGTGCTCGGACGTCGTCCAAGCGGGCGACGACATCGCGCACCAGCGGCTCAGCGGCGCACTCGACGTGGTGCTGGACGTCGGCCATGCGGTACTGCACGACGGCACGGAGCAGGGCGGCACGGAGCAGGGCGGCACGGAGCAGGACGGCACGGAGCAGGGCGGCCCGGGGATGCGCCACGATCTGGCCGATGACCTGGCGGAGATTGTGCTGTCGGCTGATGAGGTCATCGACCGCGACCATCCGAGGTGTCCGGAACTGACCGCGCTGTCTGACTGGGTGCGGCAGCGACGCGAGGAGGAAGGCCGGGTCGTGACCGAGGCGGAGGTGATCCTCACGTACCACGATGAGGCGCCGAAGTTTCGTGCGCGCACCGCGGGCGGGGCCGAATGGGCTCATAGCTGGGACGTCGACTGGACCCAGCTACCTGCCCGGCAGGTTTCCCCGGGGCGGAGTGCGTTGCGGTGGCGGCTGGTCGATGAGCCCGCCGGATCGCGGATCGAGGTGGAGGTCGACGCAGACCCCCGAGCTGACCCGTCCATCCCGTTACTGGTCCGCGTCTTCCACGACACCGACCCCATTCCGGCTGCGATCGGGCCACTGCGACGTTCGCCTGAAGGGAACATCTATACCGGCACGGTGCCGTTTCATGGTGACCCGACTCCCGCGGCTGGGGAGCTGGTCGTGGACGTGTTCGCCGAAGGATGGGTGACCAGGGCCCCGCTGGGGCGTGCTCGCCGGGCGGCCTGGCTCTACCGCGAAGCAGCACGCGCGGTATGCGGCGTTCGCGCCGCACTGGCCGCACGCGCTGTCCGCCGCTCCACCGTCCGTGGTCTCCTACGCTTCACCAGCGCGCTAGACCAGTGGTCGGCCGCGCTTGAGGAGGATTTCCGTCGCAGACTGCCGGTGGAGTCCGCCGGCCTACTCCAGATCACGCTCAGCGTGCCGGGCCTTCCCCCCCGGTGGCGCAACGAGCTGCGTTCGACGGTGGGGCAGGCGGACGCCGATCGCGGCCGTGCCCCGATCGTCTCATCTGAGGCGTGGCGGCCGACGCTGGCCGAGCGATATGCGGCCCTGAACCGACCTGTTACGTGAACATTCCCCACTGCCGGGCTTCCTCGTCGAATTCTCTGCCGCGGCTTTCCCACGTCTCGCGCGCCTCCTGCGGTGTTCTCATCAACAGAGCCCGCCGGGCCTGTAGCACCTTGAGCAGGACGTCGATCGACTTATTGCAATCGTTGCCGTCGAGTTTGCCGGCCAGGTGTTCGCGGTCTATCAGGGAGTCGTAGATGTTCTTGGTGGCGCTCCGTAGCCAGTCCAGGCGTTGTTGCAGGTCCACGGTTCTGCCGTCGGCGTGAGTGCCGATCAGTGCACGGTAGTAGTCCGTGATGGCGAGGCCGGCCGTGCACGCCGCGATATGCGGATGGGCGTACCTGGGGTTCCGCCCGTACCGTTTGACCCGGATTCTTCGAACCTGATCGTAGGTAGCCCATGCCTCGTCGAGGTATCGGGCGGCCTCAGCTGGATCCGACAGCTGAGCGAGGTCCACGTAGATGCCGCCGAGATTGAACTGCGCACGGTCGAGGCCGGAGGCGTCTTCGAGACCCCTGGATTTGTAGATGTAGTGGCGGTTATTCTTTGATGCCACCAGGATCCGGAGTGCCTCTTCGAGCACTTCCTTCCGGTGTTTACGATCAGGTACCGTGCGTGCCAGCCTCCTCAGTAGCAGTCCGAGCATTGCGCGGGCACTTTCGTAACGGATCGGATCATAGTCGTGTCGGCCTTCGGAAGACCGCTCGATGGCAGCGTTCACCCAGCCTATCGCGGTCTTGATCTCTGCTCTGGACGCGTTGGAGTTCTCGTTCGTCCAGCGGGCGCGACCCACCAAGCACTCGACCACGGCGACGTCGTCCTCCGTCGGCAAGCGATCAAGCGCCGCCGCGAAGACTTCGGCTGACGTCTCGACCCGACCTCGCAGCTCGAATGCGCGGCCCAACCCGCGCAGCGCAAGGCCGGCCAAACGTTCCTGGTCAGCGGTCGGCTGCCAGTCGGTGATGGCGTCGCACAAAGTCTCCAGGTCAGCAGCGTCCGATCGGGTCGCCAGCAACTCTGTGGCGCGCGGTATGGCAGTGACAGCGACGAAAGCGGGCGCCGCGTGTGGAAGATCTACGGTCCGGATGTCGTATGCTCGACCCTGTCGGATCACCTGTCCGAACAAACGGTGCATGAGGATTTCGCCGCTGCGACTACCCGAGAGCAGCCCCAAGTCGATGAGTCGCTCAACCGCATCGCCTGCCACCTCTCCGAGGATCCCGCACAGCCTTGCCACCGGGGTCAGCTCCGCCGGTAGCCATGCCACCAGTTCGGCCAGCTCCCGGCAATGGGCATCCCCGGTAGTGCGTCGCTGCACCAGTTCCCAAACCAGCTCTGGGCCGCTCATGGACTGGGCGTCATACGGCAGATCGGCCTCGCCAGCGTCGGAAAGACACCGCTGTAAAGCGTCCATCACAAGCGGGCTTCCCTCGACCACCTCATGTAGCTCGGTGGGGATCCGGCGTGCCACGTCCTGAGTGTGCAACGGTCCGACGTCGATGCACTGCACGTCCCGACCGTTGGCCCAGGCGCCTTGTCCCCATTCCGGCGCGGTCGTTGTGACAATCAGAGTCTGATCGTCACGAGTGGGTCGCGGCAAGAATGAGAGCAGGTCGCTCGAGGGAGCCTGGTTGGCGTTGTCGAGGACGACGACCCACGGGACTGCTGCATGCTGCAGCCGGGTGAGGGCGTCCCGCGCGAGCTCCGACCGGTCGATTCGCCCGAGATCGAGTGTAGACCGTCCCCGTTCCGCGGCTTCAGCAAGCGCGAGCGAGGTGATCAGAGTGTCGCGGTCCGATGCTGTCAGGAACCATCCGTATCCGTGGTCGGCCATCAGTGCCCGGTGGTGAGCAAGCATGCTCTTACCCATTCCGGACTGACCGTAGATCACGATACTGCCCTGTAGCCCTTCGAGACGGCTCACGATGTGCTGGCGACTCGTGAAGTTCTCGAACGGTGGCATGTCGGGGAGCCGGGTGTTGATGGGTGGGCTCTGGTCCTCTTCGGGACGCGGAAGCTCGGTGTACTGGGTGCTCTCCCGCACGGTCTTGACGTCGACGAGATCGATTCGGTCGTAGCCATCCGAGGTCCAGGCGGCCGTGCCGCGGGCGCAGGCATCGTCGAACGAAGCACCACCGCGTCCCGACTCATCGGCCGCCGCTGCCGTCACATCAATGGCGCACAGCTCATCGGGCAGGGTGGCGCCGAGGCGGAGCCGGTACACGCCCTGGTCGAGCGTCGGCAAGAAGACTCCTGGGAGCCCGTCGACGTCGTTGAGGGGGGCCCGTAGATCGACGATCACGAAGGCGTGGTTGCCTGCGTCGCCCTGAGCCAGAGCCAGTATCGGTCGCAGCTGAGCTTGCACGCACATGGCGGCGAACAGCACCGTGAGGTCCAGACAGGTGCCCTTGTCGCTACGGACTCGGCGGGCGTCCCGGATGCGCTGACCCAGGCGGCCAGGGGACCAGGTCTCAAGCCCGTAGGTCAGACCGGCACTGGCCATGCTCTGGTACAACTTGCGCGCTACCTGGCCCCCGCGCTCGGGCCCGCCGCCGTTGAAGACGACGGCTTTCGGCATCAACCCCAGATCCCGGATCGCGTCCGTACTGACGTATCGGACGAGGCTGGGCGGACCTCCCTCCTGGTCCGGTTCCCACACCGGCCAGGGTCCACATACGGCTACGGCTCCTCCTCCCCTCGACCAGCACGTCGTCCCGGACATCCCGGCGGCCTGCGCCGTCTGTGGGATCGGTGACCACGGTAACCGACCAGTGACTGGGAGCGCGAATGACGCTGAGCAACGCCCGTGCCAGACCCCTCGCCGGGGCCAGTGACGCCCAACGGTGCACAGGCCAGGCTCCTCGGGCAGGTGGGCTTGGTGTGCTGGCGTATCCCACGATGAGGAAGGCGTCCCGTCGCGTGCGAATCGGCGTGGCGGTGGCGGCCATGCTGGCCGCGGTGCTCCCGGCGAGCGCCATGGCCACGGCTGACGATCCTGCGCCCCCCGCCGTGGCGACACTCGACGAGGTGCTGTCTGCCATCGGTGTCGACCAACTCGTCGCGCACCATGTCGTCCTCATCGACACCTCGAGTTCGATGCGCCAGGACGATCGTTACGGACAGGCGCGTGAGGCGCTTGCCAACTTCCTTCGTGCGACTCCGCCCACCGACCGTCTCAGTTTGATCACCTTCGACGTGATACCGACGCTGGAGTACGCCGGACCGATCGGGGATCCCCCCGACCGCGCTGTCGGCCTCCTGCCACCGGAGGCGAACGGGCAGTATACGGATATCGGTTCCGCGGTGAGCGCGGCGCACGGTGAGTTCGAGACCGAGAGCGATACCAAGGTCCGAACCCTGATCGTGATCACAGATGGTAAGCACGATCCCGGTGCTGGTTCCGCGTTTCCCTCCACATCGGGGCCATCCTGGTCAGGACTCGCCGCTCGTGTCGAAGAACTGGCGCGAACACACTCGATCACCAGTTACTCATTGTCGCTCGGCTCGGGCACCGACGCCCACCTGGTGGGGACCGTTTTCCCGAATACGCGTGTGGTCGACCTACCGGTAGATCAGCTCCAGGAACGCCTGCGGGGGATAAAGGACGAGGCCCGGCTCAGCAAAGCACGCGAGATTCTCGAGCCCGACCTGGTTCAGACGGTTCGGGTTGATTGGAGCGGGCTGGATGCTCTCGACCTGAACGCCGACCATGCCAATATTCGGTTGACATTGACGTCAGGGTTCAACCACATCCCGGTGACCGTGTCGGGGCTGAACGCGACCGTCGAACGGTTCGGCGCGGCCACCGTGCGAGGGCTGCCCGAAACGGCGGTCCTTGCGCCAGGGCAGCCCCGGACCTTCGAAATTGGGCTGGAATTTCCGGCCGTCGGTGGCTTCGGTGTAGGCCAAGACGAGATAATCCGTGCCGGTGCGATACAGCTGAGCTGCCGTGTCGACTCGCCGTGGTCCTCGGTACTCAGCAACGAACTGGACCTGCCGTTCGGGCCGGCTTGTCAGCCGCCCACAGCCGACATCGTGGGCCGAGGGACCGAGGGCTGGACCATCCTGGCGCTCGCACTCATCGGGGGAGGCAGTACCTTAGTGATCTCTCTTGTCGGAACCAGACAGTGGGTTCGTCAGCCTAAGCTGCACGGAGTGTTGGAGGTCAGGCTCGACGACCGCAAGGAGCCCGTCCAAGCCCGTCTGGCGGGTCGCCGGATGCGGATCGGAAGGCGGAGAAAAGCACTGGGGCAACTACCGGAAAGTGGCACCGTGCGAGGCCGGAGAATCCCGCGCCGTGACGGCAAATCCGGAACGGAAGTCGTTCTGCGAGTGAGATACGGCGGGCGCCGCTTTGACGTGGCGAAACAGGAGAGGCCGGAAGCCGTCGGCGGTGTGACCTTCCAGTTCAAATGATCTTTTATCAACGCTAGGAGAGCAGTATGAATCCTCTTATTGCAATAGGGATCGGAGGCCGAGGATGCCATGTCATGGCCTTACTTAAAGACCGGCTACAAATCGACGAATCCTGGATTCGGTTCGGCCACGATACAGAGATGTCCACGCCGTCGAACGGCGATCGAATCAGCACTGGCCATATTCCTGTGCGTCTGTGTGCGATCGATCTCGACCGAACCGAGCTAGCGGGCCTCCACCTGGATCATGCCGAGGAAGTGCGCGTGAGCGTGACTCCGGTAGGAGAGGTGCTGCAACATCTCAAAAACCTGGAGAAGGGCCAGACAAGCGTATACCCGGAGATCGAAGCGTGGCTTCCTCGCGAGGACGCTGCGCAGATCGAGGTCCTTGAGTCGATGTCGTTCTTGGATCACGGTGCCTGCCAGATCAGAGCGTTCGGGCGCATGGGTTTTCTCCTGGACGCACAAGCTAATGATGACGTCCGGTCCCGACTGAGCAAGGCGATCTCTCAGCTGGCCGCAGGCTCCGCAGGTCAAGCCAAGCTCACCGTGTGTGTGGCCGCGTCGGTCGCCGGTGGTGTGGGCGCAGGCATGCTGAATGATGTGTTGGTCAGCCTGCAAGACGCGCGTCGACGTCTGGCAGGACAGCTATCGGTTCGCACGATCGTCTTCCTCATCCTGCCGGCCGGGTTCGGAACAGTGCTCAAAGGCCAGCCGTACGAGCAGGCACAAGCCAACGGGCGCGCAGCCCTTCGGGAGCTGGACCGCCTGATAAACGATCATCGTACCGTACGTTTAGAATGGGAGGGAGGTCGAACAGCACATCTGGACACACCAGCGGCCGACCATGTTTATCTCATCGACGGTTCACGGGCAACTGGCTTCGCCCAGCTCGAAGGCCATCACAAACTCGACGACGCGTACTCCGCCCCCATCGCCACCGCCATCTATACACACCTGCTGTCGGGCTCGGGAGCGACATTGGCGAGCCGGTACGCCAATCTCGCCAGTGAACATATCGGCAAAGAGCGTAACCGATACTCGACGTTCGGGATGTACAGCATCGAGTATGCATGGCAGTCATTGGAGCGTAGCCTCGCTCACCGGGCGGGCCGCGCGTTGCTCGAAGCCCTTCTCGCACCCGCGCAGGCAGATCCCGTAACATCCGCCCGCACCTGGCTCAGTGGTGACAGGACCGACGCATCGACGGACGGCGGAAACGTACGGCCCCCGCACCTCCTCGGCGACGTCCTGAAGGGTAGAGAAGAATTCGCTCGTGGCCGTGTCGAACCCACTCCCAGTTGGCTCACCCCAGTGCAGGAAGATATAGACTACCCGACTCAGCCGACCTTTAAAAACGAGTTCCCGGATATCGGACGCTTCCGGACACCTTATATCTCGAGTGATCTCAAAAGGGAGACGAAAAAGATAATCGAAGACTTCTTTGGGGCGGATAAGGCGGCACGCCTCGATGGCTTTTCCCCAATTGATTTTATGCCAATCGTCAACCACAACAAGAAAACGATGAAAAAACAGTTCAAACGTAGCATCTTCACCGAGGTCGCCGCCTTGATGGAACAATTGGAACGAATAGGGTGCATCGACACCGGCCGACGTTTCCTTGATGCGATCTACGGCAATCTGGATGAAATAGCCTATGGTCTGAGTCAAATACCGGAATCCAACATTCGCGGCTGCGAGGAAGAGGTCGAGGCCGCGGCTGCAAAGATGGACAAGAGCGGTGCACTCCGTGTGGCACATTGGCAAAGTGCCTATCTCGATGCCCAGCAAAGTCTTCTCCGTGCGAGGGTTCGCGAGGTGTGGCGGGTCGGTGCCGTGGAGCTTGTCGGCGAATTTCGTGCCATTACCGCTGATGTCCGTCATCACGTGACCGGCTGGAAGGAGAGAATCGAGGATCTACGAAACGAGGCGCAAATGGTGGAACACGAGGAAAACGGACACCGTACGGAGTCGAATGAGGTACCCCTGAGACGCGTGGTTCCGCTTCCTGGTAGTCGCGCCGACCACAAGCTCTATGAGGATTCGGCTGGTCCCGCACCGGCAGGGTCGCTTCCAGTGCGCGTCAGGGAGAAGCTCACGCGACTGCGGTGGCAGGTGGATGGGGGAGCAGCCGGCACCCCCCGGCTGAGCTTGATCGCAGGCCCGGAGGAGATCGCAGGCCCGGAGGAGTCCGTCGCGGGCGAACGTGCGTCCCGGGCGAAGGACCATGGTGAGCATGTCACGCTACCTGATGTGGTGCGGCTGGTCGCTCCCCTCTTCACCGGGCTGAGACAGCTGTCGGTTTTCGACGTACTCGCCGTCTCCGGGGAGCAGGCGCGGCAGATAGCCGATGAGTTGATCAATGGAGCGGCACCGCTCGCCGCGTACAGCGGTCAGCGACAGACCGCCGACAGGGGGAGCGAATTGCAAAAACCCCGCTTCGTCTTCGCCGACTGGCCAACGATCGAAGGAGCGGGCACCGAGCTCGGAAAGCAGGTACGTGATTCCCTCAACGGAATGCAGGTCGACACATCGGAACTCGCTGGCAGTCCGCCTATACGTGACCGGTTGCTCGCCTTCTCCGCGGATCACTTCGTGGCTCTCGATGCCTTCCGTGGCGTCACGTTGCTCGATGAAGCCTATCGCAGTAAACGACTCGGCATTCCCTCGCCGCATGTGTTCCCCGAGGAACGAGCTGCTGCTCGACTCGAAGCTCAGTCGGAGAAGCTTGCCCGTAAAGGCTTCATCGGTAAGCATCTGGACTTCATTCCAGGAAGCCATGTCGGCCTGTGCCGTGACCAGGTGCTCCTTCGGCATGTCGCCGCCGCAGCAGCAGCTGGGCGTCTGATATGGGAATGGGAAATAGAATGGGAAGGTGAAAGCAAAGGTAGTTGCGATCTCCTGCGAGAGTCAGGTGGCGAGATAATGCTTACACTCTCGGGAAGTTCGTTCGAGAACCTGCTCCACCAACTGATCGAGGGCCCCGGACAGCGCATGGAGGATGCTCGTAACAAGCTTAGAAGTGTAGCGGGTGAAGTAATGAAGACAGCGGATGCGGCGCAACTGCTTCGTAACTTCGCCCAGGCTGGATGGACTGGACTGAATAAATGTGACGACACGACGAACGAGCTCATGATGGTCGCTGCCGGACATTGTGCCTCTCGGGTCGAGTCGGGCTCTTGGAAGTTGTGAGGCCGAGCGGTCTGGCTCCGTGCGTGCGCTGTCAGCGCAGGCCAACGGAGAGGTTGTAAGTGAGGAGTCCAATGTTTGGAGATAGGGCTACCCTTCGGGATCTCCTAAAATATGGAACCTTTGTACGTGTCGTTGGTGTTCATGACGGTATGGGGGCTTGGGCTCAGGCGGCGTGGAACTGATCCTGCGGCGCGCAGTCCGCTGGTGAGGTGTCATAGCACTGTGGTTGTACCCGGCCGACCTGGTCCCGCTGCTCCTGCTGGCGATCGTGCCGTCCGGCCGGACCGCCGGTCTGGACCGCAGCCTCGCCGCTCGATTCCGCAGACGCTGGCCCTAGCCCGGCAAGCGCGTTCATCACACGGTGGGTGGATTCGCCCGGATGGTGTAGCGCGGTGCGGGTCGGCCCGCTATGTTTCGCTGAACTCGTCGTCACGGAACGACACAGGGGTCACCATGGATACCTTGCGCACTACGCCAGGCATGAGCCGTTCGCACCCGCCACAACGCAGCTACATCGACGTCGATACCAGCATCTCTCGGTTCGACACCACACCCCTGCAGGGCGCCCTCTCACTGCTGAGGGCCGTCCTTGAGGCCACCTCCGACGGGATCCTGGTCGTGGATCTGCAGGGCATGATTCTGTGCTTCAACCGACGGTTCCTTGAGATGTGGCGCATCCCGGATCATGTCGTCTCGTTGCGAGAAGACGCCAGCTCCTTGGTGTTCGTCCTCGACCAGCTCCAGGACTCTGACGGGTTCGTGACCAAGGTGCACGAGCTGTATGCCCAACCCCTGGCGGAAAGCCTTGATGTGCTCAAGTTCAAGGACGGAAGGATCTTCGAGCGTTACTCCCGGCCGCAGTGCATCGGCGACACGCCCGTTGCGCGCGTCTGGAGCTTCCGTGACATCACCGGCCACACGCGGGCCTTAGCGGATCCGGACGACGCTGCTGAGCAGTAGCGACGCTGCTGAGCAGTAGCATTGCGGCACGTCGAGCTCGGCATAGGAGGTTCGATGGCCATCGGGGATGTGCTGATCGGGCCCAGTCAGGCGCCGCTGCTGGCTCGCCCGTACTACGCCGACGGGGACCCGGGGCCGATCGTTGCCGCGTTGGCCCAGGTGCCCGAGCTGCTGGTGGTGGCGATCCCGTTCATCTCCACCGCACTCGGTCCGTCCGCGATCGACTGGCGTACCAAGGAGATCGTGATCGTGCGAACCTCGGCGCTGGCCGGGTGCCGGTACTGCGTGCAGTCCCATACCGTGGTGGCCCTCGATGCCGGGCTGAGCAGGGCCGAGGTGGTCGCACTGCGTGGTGAGGCAGCGATTCCGGACAGCTTCGACGACCCCCGGGAGCTCGCCCTGCTGCGCTGGATCGAGACGGTGGCCGGTGGCTCGGGCCCCGTTGACAAAACGGTCAGGAACACGATGCGGCGGCACTGGTCGGATCACGAGGTTGTCGAGCTGACCACCGTCATCGGTGTCACCCTGATGCTCAACCGGTTCGCCACCGCGCTGGAGCTGCCCACCGGCGATGCGACGCTGGACCGGCTGGCTGCGGCAGGCCTGCGGTGAGCGCGCTCAGGGATGCGGTCGCGAGTGGCCAGCTGCCGGGGCGGGTCTGGATGTACTCGAACTACCACTGCAACCTGGCGTGCACCTACTGCCTCACCGAGTCAGGCCCTCGGGTGGCGCACCGCCAGCTCAGCGCGGAGGCGATGATCGAGACCGGTCAGCAGGCTCGCGAGCTCGGCTTCACCGACCTGGGCGTGACCGGCGGCGAGATCTTCCTGGTGCCCTGGATGCCCGAGCTGCTCGCCGAGCTGGCGCAGTCCCTGCCGGTGGTCGCGCTGACCAACGGCACGCTGTTCAGCCGCCGGTTGCTCGGCCGGGTCGAACCGCTGGCCGGGCTGCCGATCGCGCTGCAGATCTCGCTGGACCGGCCGGATCCCGACGCCAACGACGCAATGCGGGCGCCGGACAACTTCCGCAAGGTGGTCGCCGCGATCCCGCACCTGGTCCGGCGCGGGATCC
>JBQTGW010000169.1:0-16187 GCA_052390495.1 Pseudonocardiales bacterium | reverse complement strand
CGTCGAACTATCGGCAGATCGCGGACCAGATCGAAGACTTCCCGCCGTCACTGATGCGGAAACTCAAAGCAAGATGGTGCTACTTCCGGACCGGCTTCCGGCGACCGAGCGCGAAAACCGTGCGCCTTGTCCTCTCCGGGATTGATGCCGATCAATTCGACGCGGTGGCGGGCGAATGGCTTCGAGAACGCGTCAAAACCGAGCCTGACGGAACGATGGCGGTCGCGATCGACGGCAAAGTGCTGCGCGGCGCGTGGACCGACGAGACCGAGAATTTCACCTTGTTTCCGGCCATGATCCACGAGCTCGGTGTGACGATCGCCCAGGTTCAAGTACCAGCGGGGACGAACGAGATCACCCAGGTCGAAGAACTGCTGGACACCCTGCCCATACGTGATGGGGAACGCGTGGTGGTGACCATGGACGCCGCGCACACCCAACGCGGCACCGCCGAGTACATCGTGGCCAAACGCGGCTTCACTTACATTATGAACGTCAAGGGAAATCAGCCGACATTGCTTGACTCAGTATTCAGAAAATGTTTGCCTCTGCTACGGGCCGAGCCGGACCACGTCGTGGAGGAACGCGGACATGGCCGCGTGAATCGATGGCCGACCCGGATCACCGAGGTGACCGAAATTGATTTTCCGTATGCGCGAACGGCCGGCTGCATTCGCCGGGACACTTTCAATCTGATCGGAGAACGTACGAGCAAAGAACTCGCCTGGATCATCAGTGGTAACTCCGATGGGCAGGCGCGCATCGCCACAGCGGGACAGCTGAACGACTTCGTGCGCCACCATTGGGGAATCGAGAACAAAAGCCACTACGTTCGGGACATGACATGGCACGAGGACGCGAACCAGGCGCATACCGGAAGCGGACCCCAAGTCATGGCGACACTCCGGAACATCGCCGCAGGACTCATCCGACTCAACGACACTAACGCCATCAAACGAACCACCGAACGGATCACCCGCAACCCGCTCAGAGCACTCCCCCTCATCGCTACTCTACGCTACAAATGTCACCCATTGTGATCTTGCCTTTGCCGTGGGTTCGGCCTCACCGACCCCCCGGGACCTGTCATGGAGGCTGTTGCGCGCAGTAGGAGGATGGCCTCGCCCCTGGTTCGGGCAGAACTGGACGGAGAAGAAGCGATGACCAGCGCCTACGACGTGACCGTCACCCGTGATGACAACCTGTGGGTGGCCACCGTCCATGGTCTGCCTCCGCACCTCATCGGTGTCACTGACGTCGAGAACTTCGCTGACCTTGACGTCGAGGTGCGTGATGTGATCGCGGGGCTCACCGACGCTGATCCGGATGACTTCGCGATCAACTGGCGATACGAGGTCAACGGCCGCGAGGTCACCGACCAGTTCCACCGCTTCCTCGCCGCCGAGTCAGAACTGCGGAAACAAATGCAACGGGCACAGGAACTACAGCAGGCACGGGACGTCGAGCGGCTGGCCCTACTGCGGGACCTCGCCGATGCCGGTTTGTCGCAGCGGGCGATCGGGGACGCCGTGGCGCTGTCCCATCAGCGGGTCCACCAGCTCATCAAGCGCTGAAGAGGGCCGGCATCTCACCTCGACCTGAGCGATCCCGACGACCGCCTGGTCGCCCACGTAGCTGTAAAGATCATCGAGTCCCGAGGTTCAGTGCGCCTGGGGTAGGGTCTCTGTGTGCAGTTTCGTGAGCTACCCAATGATCGAACCATGCAACGTCCCTCGCTCGATGTGGGCGAATTGGCGGCGGAAGCGCTGACGTTCAAAGGTGTGTTCGATGCTGATGAAGTGCGGGTCGATGGCGCGGACTGTACGGGGGTGATCGGTGAAGGGCGGCTTTCTCATGTCCTGGTGTCAGTGGTGAATCTGGCCCGGAGTGAGCTCGGACCGCTGGAGTTGTTTGATGCCCGGTTCGAGAATGTTGAGCTGTCGAATGGATCCTGGTAGCAGGTTCGGGGGCAGCGGACGGAGTTCCTGCGCTGCCGAGGGCTTGGCTGGAGAGTGGGCTTTGAGCAGGCCACCGACATGTATCTGGTGGGTTGTCAGCTCGACTACGCGGTGATCAGGGTGGACAAGGTCAAGGGGCTGTTGGTGTTCGATGACTGCTCTTTCCGGGAGGCGATGATTTCCGGTGACCTGTCGAACGTGATCTTTTCCGATTGCGTGCTTAGCGCGGCGGAGTTCGATGCGAGCAAGGCGAAGGGCTGCGATCTTCGTGGCTCGCAGATCGCGGGCGCACGGGGGTTGCTAACCCTGCGGGGCGCGACTGTGGACGAGCAGCAAGCCGCCTCGGCCGCGACGGATATCGCGTCCGAGGCTGGGCTTGTCGTGGTCGAGTAAAGCAGCAGTGCGCTATCTATTTATTCCAGTTGTCCCAGGTGGGGCGGTTGTCGAAGCCACCTCCTCCTGTCTTGTTGTCCCAGGTAGGACGGTTGTCAAACTTCCCGTTGACGATCGTGGGGTGGTGACGGGCGAGCACGCGCAGGCCGGTCTGGCTGCGGCGTATTCGATCTTCGAGTACGAGCGATTCGGCGGGCACTGGTGAGCACTCCTTCCATAAGTGCTATCTTGCTGTTGCGGCAGTAGTTGGTATGGGTGCCGTCTAGCCGGCCGTGTTCGAAGTATCGGTTCGCCGGTTGCCCGCCACTGCAGAATGTAAAATACGGGCAGGTTCGCTGGCAGTGGCTGATCCCGTCGAGATATTCGCGGACCCATGTAGCACGGAGTCCGTGGGCGATCACCTCGTCCAGCGGCGCGTCCATGACGTTGCCACAGTGGAATTCGCCGAGTCGATCGGAGCGGAACCCCGCTAACTCTGGAGAGATCAGTGTGACTAATCCGTCGTGGGCGATTGTTGGCAACGGGTCGAGCCGCACCAAGTACTCGGCTGGGTCGGCGCCGTCGAGGACTCCAGTGGCATAGCACAACGCACGGTCGATGTCGCGGAGCCGCACGCGGCGGTCGTGGTGCCAGACGTGTGCTAGTGCCGCCCAGAACGCCTGCACCTGCTCAGCCACGTGCTGGTTGCTGCGCTGGTTGACACCTTCCTGCTCCTCAATGTTGACACCGAGCCAGTGGCAGCCCAGCTCGGCGACGGTCATGTACAACCGCCGCGCGCGTTCGGGTGTGGGGTCGGAGATCACGGCGATCGCTGCCACTTCGTGACCGGAGTCGATCAGGAGCCGGACACCGCGCACGATCCGGTCGAACACCGCCCGTCCGCACCGATCCTTTCGCGAGGTGTTGTCGCATTCAGCGCCATCAATGCTGATGCCGACCCGCATGGATCATTTGGTGAAGAACTCGCACCACCGTTGGTCGATCAGGGTGGCATTGGTCTGGACGCTGTGCGTGATCCCGTGATCGGGAAAGCTGTCCATCAACGCGCCCAGATGCACTCGCCCAGCGGTAAGTGGTTCACCACCGTGCCAAACGACGTTGACCGGACGGCGGTAAGCCCACGTTCCGACCGCCTGCGCGGTGGCGCGTGCCACATTGAGGGACATGATGCGGCGATGCGCCCGGTGGGGGAGGTAGCAGTATGAGCAGTCCAAGTTGCACAGAGTCGTAGGTTGCATGATCACGACGGACGGTTCGGGTATTGCCAGCACGCTTACCTCGGAGGTAGCCATCACCGGACCTCCTGTCCCACGCCACACCTGTCTTCAGCAACTTGTTCTGGCTCCGCCTGTAGATCAGTCCAAGGCGGCCAGCACGGGGAAAATCCAGCCATGATCTTCTTCTTCAGCTGAGAGTCAGAGGGTCTTCGAGCCAGGGCACGATCGGGTGACCGTGGTGGTAGTAATGACCGTCCACTTCCGTCACTCCGCCCCCGTGCCCACCTACCCGCCCAGGGCAACGTCATGGTCGCTTAACGTTCAGTTTCAGCGACACAAAGTAGTCACCATTCCCACACCCTCTCCCCACCTGTTCCGCTCCACCCCCCTGCGCCCGTCACGCCGCCTCCCGAACCGCGATTTGGCTCCGAACTGCACTCCTGAGCCACCCTGCCGGGTGCCATCGGGCGCCGATGGGCCCCCGGCAGGGTGGCTGGAACAGCATTTTGGCTCCGAATGGTAGTCCAGAGCCGGTCTCAGAGTGCGATTTGGCTCCGAATGGGGCTTGGGGCGGGGTGGGGCAGGGCAACCTTACGATGGCCTGGCGTGGAGGTGTCCCGATTATCGGGTGGGTAGAGGACGTCTAGGGCGAGGTGTGGCTGGTCTGAGGCGGATATTGTTGCAGGGCGTCACCGCTCGGGACAATCAGTGAACTTGACGGTGCCCCACCTACCCGCCGCAGCGCCACGAACGTGGTGAGCTCTTCATCGGTTAGTGGCTCACGCTTCAGATAATCGCTCATCACGATTTCCCTCGGCTGAGATCGTGCGCAGTTGCCGAACGTCCCCGTTGACGGTGACGACGTAATGCTATCGGCACGGTGATCCCTCCTCGATACGCATGGATCATTCACTCCTTCGATTTGTCTTTGGACTCCGGCTCGATCGGCAGGCCGGACAGATCTGTGCAGCGTCGTACTGTGCACCCCGCAGGGCAGCGATCGGCCGGAACTGCTTGCCGCTGCACTGCATCGTGACAAGTCCGTGTGGCGCGGGCTCCGCCAGATGCGTCTCGCCGTCGGCGAGGGAGGCGACGTACCAGCTTGCTGCGGGCATCGCTCACCTACGAGTTGGTCTGTCGAGCAGTCGGTTCCATCGCGTATCGAAGGGCTCGGGCAATTCGGTGCTGATCGCGGTTTTTGCTGTAGTGGTCATTGGTTCCTCCTCATGTTTCCAGTCCTTGACTCACTACCTGCCTGACTCTCCTCTGGTAGGTCCGGCCGAACCGGCGCGGCCGTGCTGTAGGGTGCGTTTCGAGGCACGTACCGTGACGGAGGTGTGGGATGGCTCGTGGCTATATTCTGTGCGTAACCAGCAGAGCGGGCGCGACGAGAAAACATGTGCCGTTTGCGTGCCGTTCGTGTACGAGGTGAGCGAAATGGCGCAGCCCGCCCCCGACCTCATCGTCGCCGATCTTGCCCAGCTCGTGACTCCAGGTCTCCGATCGCCGCGCGCTGATCTGGTTGTGTTGCCGCACCTGGCCGCCGTGCAGCACGAACTTGCCGGTGGTGCGAGCTCTCAGGCCGATGCCATCGAGAAAGTCGTGAACCGTGGCCTGCTCGCCATGGCAGCCGATACATACGAAAATCCCACGAACCGCCTGGCTGACCCGGTCAAGGCGTTGCGTGCGGTACTTGCGCTACGACCCGGAGCGGAGAGAATAAAATCCAAGACGAGAAGACTCGCGGCGGCGCAGGCTCTGGGGCTCCTCTCGGGTGACGGATGGCGAGCTCATCACGAAAAAGCATTACTGCTCGATCTGGCGAAAGCTATCCATGCTCTAGAGGTCGGATCGCTCACTGCCGAGGAGAACGCTCGGAGTGTTGTTGAGGGGAATATCAATATTGGCGGACCTGGGATAGCAAAATTCTATCCCGACTTCGTCGATATCGGAGGTGACTGGGAGTCATTATTCACGTCCTCGTCCACTCTGGATTTGGCGATCATGTATGGCGCGACGTGGCGCAACACTTTTCGTAAACACCTATATGCTATCGCAGGGCGTCCTGACGGCAGGATTCGTGTCGTACTGCCCGATCCCTCCGCAGGCTCCATCCTTATCGAGCTGTACGCCCAAACTCTGGAAATTACCTCGGTGGATTTGCGAGAGAGGGTTCAGGCGGCGATAGTGGACTTTCGCGCCATGGAGCCTTGTCGCCACGTCGAAATATATGTAACTGCCACGGTGTTCCGGCATGCGATCTACATGTTTGCTGACCGTGCCATACTGGCACTCTACTCTTTATGTGGTGAACGTATCCCGACCCCCGCTATGCTAGTATCTAAAGGAGGGCTGCTCTCGTTCGTACGCTTAGACTTCGATCGCTTGATCGAACGGAGTGAACGGATTTCCTAGACGTGTCGAGAGGTGGATGCAGTGGATTTGGTTCGGGTCGACTTCGCCCTGATTCCCGATGACCCGTTGTTCGGGTCAGTGGTCCGCGCCAGCCAGGCGATTACTGATGAGTTTTACTACAATGAGAACGTCATCGATGGCAAAATGTTCCCTCCGCACCTGAGCCTCCACATATGCACAGTGCCGCAGAACACCATACAACAGGTGGTTGACGAGCTCGGCGCGCTGACGCAGAGGATTGATCTGCCCGACATCAATCCGATCGGGATCGAGCCGTCGCACGGCGGCTACGTGATGCTGAACATCGAGCGTACAACTGAAATCATGGCGTTGCACGAGGCAGTCCTCGAACTGGCGGCGGCGGCACGAGCAGGAGTCGGCTCAGACAAGTACGGTGGCGCGTACATCCGTGATTCCTTTGTGCCCCATGTTTCGTTGGCAAAGGTCGATCGTCATGATCTGACCAGCGCGACCGGGATAGGAAGAAGAGCCTTCGGTAGCCAGCATCCGGTTCGGACGCGGACGCTGGACCTTTGCGACATCGGACCTCGCAGCGAGCGATGGGACGTGCTGGCCAGTTTCCCGATCAGGGAGATCAGGTAGGGAGATTCCGAATCTGCCCGTAGCCCGGGTAGCCGTTCAGCGACGCCGGGGGCGGATTGAGCCGATTACCAGCAGTAGCCCGATGAGCGTTGCTGCCGCGGCCAGCACCCACCGTGCATCCAGGCCCGCCAGCCACCCGTCGCCGCCAAGTGGCACGCCGATCGCCACCGCGAGCGCACCGAGCCCGGCGGTTAGCGTGAGCAGGTCCGGGCCGCGCCGCTGAGCAGGCGTATCGGGTTGGCCGTCGGTGTGGGGTACTCCGGTGTCAGCCATTCTCCACCTCGCTCACAAATCCGCGGGTCACCTGCACCTGACCCATACCGGCGCGCACGTCCAACACGAGCGTGCCACCGCCGGGACCGTCGGCTCCGGTGCTCCGCTCCTCCGCCCGGGCTGGGCTGCCCGAGCTGGTCACGCCGAGGCAGTCAACCGTTCCAACCGGCGCTCGGCAGACCACCTCCACGTCCAGATGCGGTGGCAGCACAACCCGGACCTGGCCGAGCGCCACCGCCACAGTGGCGTTCACCAGCTGTTCTTCGGCCATTCGCAGCCCGCTGAGGTCCAGGAGTGCCTCACCCATGGTGATGTCGTAATGCGGCTGCAGCTCGGTGGCAGTGACCGGTGCCCACACGCTCTGGCCGACGCTGAATCCCGATACCGGAACCGCGTTCAGCACCCAGGTGAGCAGGGCCAGTGGGACGGCGACCACGATCAGCACCCGGCCTGCTCGTGGTCGCACCAGCGACCCCACGACCAAGCCGATCCCGACCGCGCCGAGTACGAGCGCCGCGACATGGGCCAGCGCCAGGCCGGGCCACAACGCCGAGCTGAGCCCGCCCACCAGCAACGCGAGGCCCAGCGTGATCGGAGTGACCTTGGACCGAGGACGCCGGGCAGGCGGGGGTGCCTGTGGCGGCGCCGCGGTGGGCTCGGGCAGATCCCAGGCGAACGGCGCGACGCCGAGCGGGTCCCATGCCGGGGGAGCGGGCCGGTCGCTCGCAGGCAGCTGCGCTGTGTCCTGGGTGGCAGGTATGGTGCCCTGGGTGGCAGGTACGGTGCCCAGGGCACCTTCTCCGGTGCCCTCGCCCTTCGTCGGGATCTCGCCCAGTGTCGCCCTGCCACGGTGCAAGAAAAATATCGTGGCGACGCCCGCCGCGAGCCCGAGCACCCCGAAGGCGTGACCACCGAACACTATGCCTGTCATCGGGATGAGGGCGAGGCCAAGCACCAGCGTCAGCCCCGACGACATCGAGCTGTGTCCCCGGCCCAGCAGTCCCTCCGCGGCGCAGACCTCGTCGCCCTTCGCGGGCAGTAGCAGCCAGCCGAGCAGATAGAGCAGCACGCCCGCGCCACCGAAGAAGGTGGCGACCACGAACGCCACCCGCACCAGCACCGGGTCGATGTCATACCGGCGCCCGATCGCCGCCGCGACACCGCCGATCTTGCGGTCGTCGTCGGACCTGCGTGGCCTGGTAGCCCAGAAGTCTCGGATCGTGTCTTCCACGTTTATCCCGCTCACCCCGTTGAGCTTGGTCCACCGGGACGCCAGGCACCATCAGGGACACCCTGATTCTTACCCGGATCCGGCGATCTCGGGGTCCACCCTGATATCCCCCACCGCGATGTCGTGTGACCATTGTCGACATGAGTACCGGGCGGCCACCTTCGTTGCGCAGGCAGCGGTCGGGCCGGGTCATCGCGGGAGTGTGCGGCGGCATCGCCGAGCATCTCGGCGTGCCGGTGCTGTGGGTTCGGGTAGTCTTCGCGGCGCTGGTCGGCCTCGGCGGAGTCGGCCTGGTGGGCTACGCGCTGCTGTGGGGGTTCGTGCCCGCAGCCGAGGCCGGGACCGGACGTCCGAGCACGCCGCGGGAGCGGCAGCAGGCGGTTGGTCTCATCGCGCTCGGTGGGGGCCTGGCGCTGGCTGGCGCTGCGCTGGGTACCACCTGGGGTGGCTGGCTGACCGGACCATTGGGATTGGCGCTGGTCGGTGCGGCCGTGGTGTGGCGGGAGGCCGACGCCGGGCAGCGGGTCCGCTGGCGCAGCGGCGCAGGCGCAGTGTTCGGTGGTGGCTGGATGGGGCTACTGCGGGTGCTGGCCGGGGCCGGGCTGGTGGCCAGTGGGATCACGGTTTTCGTGCTCAACCAGGGCTACCTGGATCAGCTGCGGTTCGCGTTACTCGCCGCGGCCGCCACCCTGGTCGGGGTCGCCGTGCTCACCATTCCCTGGTGGTTGCGGCTGACCCAGGCGTTGGCCGACGAGCGCAGGGCCCGGATCCGCACCGAGGAGCGAGCCGAGATCGCCGCGCATCTGCACGACTCGGTGCTCCAGACCCTCGCGTTGATCCAGCAGCAGTCCGATTCGAGCCGGGAGGTCCGGCGACTGGCCCGGGGCCAGGAGCGGGAGCTGCGGTCCTGGCTCTTCGGCCCGCAGGGCTACGGGCGGGCCGACGAGGTACCCGCCGACGGTGCGCCCGCTCCCGCCACGTTCGCGGTGGCGCTGCATGCTGCAGCGGGGGACGTCGAGGACACGTACGCGGTGAGCGCGGAGGTCGTCATCGTGGGCGACTGTGACCTCGATGAGCCGCTGCCCGCGCTGGTGCAGGCCAGCCGGGAGGCGATGGTCAATGCCGCCAAGCATGCCGGGGTCGCCGAGCTGGGAGTTTACGCCGAGGTCGAGCCCGGACAGGTGCACGTCTTCGTCCGGGACCGGGGCCGCGGTTTCGAGCCGGCCGCCGTCCCCAGTGATCGGCACGGCCTGGCCGACTCGATTCGCGGCAGGATGCAACGCTACGGCGGTACGGTGACCCTGCGCACCGCCCCGGGCGAGGGCACCGAGGTCCAGCTGGCCATGGTGCGGCGGAGCAGTGGGGAGCAAGCATGACGATCCGGGTGTTCCTGGTAGATGATCACACGCTGTTCCGCACCGGGGTGAAGACCGAGCTCGCCAGAGCCGGTGCGGCGGAACCTGATCTGCCTGCGGTGGTCGTGGTTGGTGAGGGCGGCTCGGTGGGCGAGGCGGTGGCCGGGATCGGGCACCTGCGCCCTGACGTCGTTCTGCTCGACGTGCACATGCCCGACGGTGGTGGTGCCGAGGTGCTGCGCCGGATTCGGCCCGAGCACCCCGACGTGGTGTTCCTCGCGCTGTCGGTGTCCGATGCAGCCGAGGACGTCATTGCGGTCATCCGGGCCGGAGCCCGCGGCTATGTGACCAAGACGATCTCCGGCCGGGAGCTGGTGGACGCGGTGCGTCGGGTGCACGCAGGTGACCCGGTGTTCTCCCCGCGGCTGGCCGGATTCGTGCTCGACGCCTTCGCGCAGCGCCCGGGGGCGACCCCGGTCGGGGACCCGGAGCTGGATCTGCTGACCCCCCGGGAGCGCGACGTGCTGCGGCTGCTGGCCCGCGGCTATGCCTATAAGGAGATCGGCGCCGAGCTGTTCATCTCCATCAAGACAGTGGAAACCCACGTGTCGTCGGTGCTGCGCAAGACCCAGCTGTCCAATCGCTACGAACTGTCCCGCTGGGCATCCGACCGCCGCCTGGTGTAGCTCGAACAACAACGTCAGCTGACTCAGCCGTCGCCGTCATCGTCGTCATCGTCGTCGTCATCATCATCCCCATTCGCGGCGTTGGGTGTGAAAGTACCGATTCGCAATGCGGACTCGATCAGTACCCGGCCGTCGGATGCCGTGCCCATGGTGAGCTGGTAGCGCTCAAAGGTTCGCTGTTGGTTCTCCCGTTCGAATTGCAGACTCACCTGCACGGTGTCGCCTGAAACGGTGACTGGCCCGCGGATGCCTACCCCGTCGATGCCACTCCAGAACTCCTCATAGCCTGCGAAATCACCGGACTTGGCTCGCTCGGACGCGCCGAGGAACTCCCACGCCGTGGTGGTGTCACCCGGCAAGAGGTCGTAGTAGGTGCGCACGGTCTGTGCCAGCTCTGCTGGTGCTGGCGGTGCGATAGCGGCGGGCGGCTCCGGCGCGTTGACGGTCTGCGTGTCGAAACCGATTTCCCTGGCCAACGCGAACACCCCTAACAGGACCTCCGCACAGACGAGGATCCCGAGTAGCGCTGCGTTTCGGCGCCGTCGCTTCGCGATCCGGGCGTCGTTGCTCAGCGGTGGGGTCTGTGGTATGGGGGTTTGTGGTACGGGGGTTTGCGGAATGGCCTCCGCCGCCGGTCGGACCTCCTGCGCGGGTATGGCTGGAACGCCGACCGCGGCTGACATTGGGTGCGCTTTTGCGCCGACCGCGGCCGGCGTTGGGTGCCAGGACGCGCGCCGGACGGGCCGTGGTCGGCTACCGCCTCCTGCCACCGCACCGAGCGCCAGCACCGCATCAGACATCGAGGGCCGTTGCGCTGGATCGTCCCGAAGCATCTTCATCAGCAGGGCGGACAACCGCCCGGCCTGCTGTGGGGGTCGTACTTGACCTTCGGCGACGGTCCGCAGCAGCGCCAGGGTGTTGTCGTCCAACCCAAAGGGCGGTTCACCCTCCACCGCGGCGTACAGCGTCGAGCCCAGCGAGAACACGTCGGCAGGGGGATTACGGGGCTCCCCGCGGGCGACCTCGGGCGCGAAGTAGGCGGGCGTGCCCGCCACGACCCCAGTACGGGTCACCGCAGCTTCCCAGGATGCCCGGGATATCCCGAAATCGGTGATCTTGACTATTCCGTCCGCGCCGATGAGCACGTTGCCCGGCTTGACATCGCGATGCACTATTCCGGCGTGGTGAGCCGCGGCGAGAGCCGCGGCGACCTGGCGCCCGATCCTGGCCACTTCCTGCGGCAGCAACGTCCCCCGTTCGGCGAGGACCGCAGCCAGACTGCGTGAAGGTAGATACTCCATGACCAGCCATGGCACCGGTTGATTCCCGGTGCCGGAATCATCGATGCCGTCGAGTGCGACGTCGTAGACACTGATGGCGTTCGGGTGCTGCAGACGGGCCGCGATGCGCCCCTCGCGCATTGCTCTCGCGGTAGCCGCTTGAGTCTCTGCCTCGCCGAGGCCGGGCTGCATCAGCAGCTGTTTGACGGCGACAGTGCGGTCCAGCCGCATATCGTGTGCTCGCCAGACCACTCCCATCGCACCAGCGCCGATCTGCTGCTCCAGGCAATAGCGGTCTGCGATGATCCGGGCATCGACAGTCACCTGGTGCTCCCCTCGCTCTTCTACCAGGTTAGGGGCTTCAAAGCGGATATTCAGCCGCCGATCGCTGCGCTCCGGGACACGGCGGGGTCAGCCGCCGCTGCGGTACCGCGCACGGGTGTCCTGCAGGGCCTGATATCCCAGCACGCCGCTGCCTGCCCCGGCCACGATGGCCAGCACATCAGCCACCGAACCCCCAGCCGAGAGCAGCAGCGCAAGCAACGCAACGCCGAGGGTCACCGCGGCCACCGGGACGCGGCCCCGGACGTACTGGCTGACCGGTTCTCCGCCGGCCCGCCGGTTCGCCGCGGACCCCAACATGGCCAGGTACCCGCCGTGAGCCAAGGCGGCCGCCAACCCGCCGAGCGCGGCGAGGACGGCAAGAAACTGGAGCACAGATGCCATGTGTCCAGTGTGCCCGGCCTAGGTGAGGGGAGACCACAGGCGAGGGGAGACCACAGTGTGGCGCCCCAACTGGGGCACCCTAACTGGGGCACCCCAGTTGGGGGCGGTACTCAGCGACCGAGCGGGCCGCGCCCCAGCCGCAGCAGGAGCATCGCCAGCTCGTGGCCTTCGGCGCCCAACTCGCGGTAGCGGTCCAGCACCGCCATTTCGCGGCCGTGCACCACCCGGGGACCACCGGCCGCCCGCCGCGCGTCGCCTACCGCCTTGGATACCGCGGTTCGCCGCTGTACCAGCCGAAGGATCTCAGCGTCCAAGTAGTCGATCTCGGTGCGTAGCGCGTTCAGGTCAGTTTCTGGGCCGTCCTGCGCCGTCTCTGTTGTCGCGTGTTCAGACATCTGCTGTGGTCTCCTGCTCCTGGTTCGGGGCTCGGAGTCCCCCGGCAGCATCGACGCCCCGGGTCCGTGGACTCCGGGGCGTCGTGGTGGTCTGCGTCGTGCGCTAAGCCATCACGGGCACCGGGAGCCGGTACCCGTAAAAAAAGCGGTGGCGGTTGAGCACGGCCAGGAGTTTGCCACGTTGCGTGCTCGACGTCTACCTGTTCCCTTCCGCCACGATCGTGGTCCCGCCGCCCCGGTACGGTGGTCGCCACGATGAACGTCTCCACGTCAGCGGCTGCCCACGACGCAGCGCGCTCCCCTGACCTCCTTTCCGGGCAGGGCCTCCTTTCTGGGCAGGACCTCCTTGCCGGGCTCAATCCCCAGCAACGTGCGGCGGTGGAGCATGCCGGTTCGCCGCTGCTCATCGTCGCGGGAGCCGGGTCCGGCAAGACCAGGGTGCTCGCGCACCGCATTGCCTACCTGCTGGCGCAGCGTGGTGTGCAGCCCAGCGAGATACTGGCGATCACCTTCACCAACAAGGCTGCGGCCGAGATGGCGCAGCGGGTGGCCGCGCTGGTCGGCAGGCGCGCAGCAGTGATGTGGGTGTCGACGTTTCACTCGATGTGCGTGCGGATCCTGCGCCGGGAGGCCAAGCACCTGGCAGCCCTGCTTGCCAGGGTCGAGCCATCGTCCACGCTCACGTCCAGTTTTTCGATCTACGATGCCGACGACACCCGCAGGCTCGTCGCCCTGGTGGCTCGTGATCTGGATCTGGATCCCAGGAGGTATCCGGCGCGGCTGATCGCGATGCAGATCTCGAATCTGAAGAACGAGCTGATCGACCCGCCGACGGCGGCCAGCGCGGCCGAAGACGACCTGCAGCGCAGGGTCGCCGAGGTCTACGCCGGCTACCAGCGTCGGCTGGCCTCGTCCAACGCCCTGGACTTCGACGACCTGATCATGCGTACCGTCGAGCTGCTGGCCGGGTTCCCCGATGTCGCCGAGCACTACCGCCGTCGCTTCCGCCACGTCCTGGTCGACGAGTACCAGGACACCAACCACGCGCAATACGCCCTGGTTCGCGAGCTGGTCGCGCCGCCAGCCGAGGGGCAGCCGCCTGCGGAGCTGTGTGTGGTGGGCGACGCCGACCAGTCCATCTACGCGTTCCGCGGCGCGACCATCCGCAACATCGAGGAGTTCGAGCGGGACTTCCCGGCCACCCAGACGATTCTGCTGGAGCAGAACTACCGCTCCACCCAGACGATCCTGTCCGCGGCGAACGCGGTGATCGCCCGCAACCCAGGACGGCGGGACAAGCGGCTCTGGTCGGCCGCGGGGGACGGCGAGCCGATCGTCGGCTACGTTGCCGACAACGAGCACGACGAGGCCGCGTTCGTCGCCGCGGAGATCGACAGCCTGGTCGACGACGGCGCGGCGCGGTTCGGTGACGTCGCGGTGTTCTACCGGACCAACAACTCCTCGCGGGTGTTCGAGGAGGTGTTCATCCGGCTCGGGCTGCCCTACAAGGTGGTCGGCGGGGTGCGCTTCTACGAGCGCCGCGAGGTTCGCGACGCGCTGGCCTACCTGCGGGTGCTGGACAACCCCGAGGACACCGTCTCCCTGCGCCGGATCCTCAACACCCCACGGCGGGGGATAGGGGACCGCGCGGAGGCCGTGGTCTCCGAGCACGCGGAGCGGGAACGGATCTCCTTCGCCGCGGCGCTGCGGGCTGCTGCGGCAGGCCAGGAGATCCCACTGCTCAGCCCCAGATCCCGCAAAGCGATCACGGCGTTCGTGGTGCTGATGGATGAGTTGCGGGAGAAGCTGACGGCTGGTGCCGAGGTCGCCGAAATCCTGGAGGCGGTGCTGGAGCGCACCGGTTACCGGGAGTTGCTCGACGCCTCCGACGACCCGCAGGACGGCACCCGGCTGGACAACCTCACGGAGCTGGTGACAGTCGCCCGGGAGTTCGCGGAGACTGGGCCGGTGGTACCGGTCGAGGACGGCGGCGTCGAGCCCGGTTCGCTGGCCGCCTTCCTGGAGCGGGTCTCGCTGGTCGCTGACGCCGACCAGATCCCCGACGACGAAGGGTCCACCGGTGTGGTGACCCTGATGACCTTGCATACCGCCAAGGGCCTGGAGTTCCCGGCGGTGTTCCTCACCGGCTTGGAGGACGGGCAGTTCCCGCACCAGCGCGCCCTCGGCAACCCGACCGAGCTCGCCGAGGAGCGCAGGCTCGCCTACGTCGGGATGACCAGGGCCCGGCAGCGGCTGTACCTCTCCCGGGCGATCACCCGGTCCGCCTGGGGTGATCAGATGACCAACCCGGCGTCCCGCTTCCTGGCCGACGTGCCCGAGGCACTGGTGGTGTGGCGTCGCGAGGAACCCGAGCGCGATAGTCCCTTCGGGCGCCCGTCGTCCGGTCGTGCCGGCGCTGACGTCGCCGGTAGCGATTCCGCGCAGGTCGGCCTGGCGGCCCGCGGTATGCGCTCGACCCCGTTCCGGGGCTGGCAGGACGCTCCGACACTGTCCCTGGACGTGGGGGATCGGGTCAGTCACGACAAGTACGGCCTGGGCCGGGTGATCGCCGCCGACGGCAGCGGCCCACGAGCCACCGTGACCATCGACTTCGGCTCCAGCGGCACCGTCCGCCTGATGCTCATCGGCGGCGTCCCCCTGGTGAAGCTCTGACCCACCCACCCGCTAGTCGCGACCCGGCTGTGTGGACGGCCGAGGCGATGATGCGTTGTGTGGTTTGCGACAACGGCGAAAGGCGCCCGGCCCGACGCCCATACGTCGAGGAGCGGGGCCACCGGGTCGCCGTTGTAACGGGTGTCCCGGTTGAGGAGTGTCCGGCTTGTGGTGAGATCTGGCTCGACGAACCGGTGGCACTGCACTTGGATGCGCTTCTCACGGAGATTCTGGCGACCGAGACCGTAGCGGTCCGCTCCTTCCCCGATGTGGAGCCGACCGCGGCCTAGCGACCAAGGCTCGCTAATGCGCCGAACTGCTGGAGCCTGAGGACGGACCTGCTGGGTAGCTCTACGGCATTTTGCACCTCTCTGCCGCTTTCCAGTCTGCGGTGGCTGGGCGGGAGGAGAATGCCCGCGCGCACCTCACCGAGGCTGGCGAGACCGCTGCTCGCACCAGTGATGGCACCTTCGTCGGCCTGCATTTCGGGACCCGCAACGTCGGGATCTGGCGGGTGGCCCTCGCGCTGGAAATCGGTCAAGGGACGGTGGGAGGGCTGCTGCGCCGAGCACAGTCGGGTGCTGTGGGCCGGGAGCTTCGCGGAATGGCCTACCGGATGGGTATGGGAGTCGGTAGACCAATCAGGTTGGGGCGCGGGCTCTGTCGGGTGGGTCGGGACGTAGCCTGGCGCCATCTGCTCGCCGAGGCCCCCCGGGGGTAGGTGGTCCTCGGAGTATCGGTGGGAACTGGTGAGGAGAGGTTCGAGTATGGACGTTGAGGATGCGAGTCCGATCGGCTTTGAGTTGTGGCGGGTTCGTGATGATCGGGGTAAGTCGTTGCGGGTGGTTGCTGGGTTGGCGGGGATGAGTAAGGACACGTTGAACCGGATTGAGATGGGGCGGCGTTCGCCGACTGTGTTACAGCTTCAGGCGTTGGCTGGTGCGTTGGAGGTTTCTGTTTCGGAGTTGACCAGGTTGCCGGT
>JBQTGW010000168.1:0-11348 GCA_052390495.1 Pseudonocardiales bacterium | reverse complement strand
GTGGGCGGGCGCTGACTACCGCTACGAAGTGCTGCCCGGCATCGGGCACTGTATACAGCAAGAGGCACCGGACGAGACCACGGCGCTGCTTCGGGGGTTCCTGCGGAACCCCCTGTGAGTGGCGATGTCGTCGGCGATCTCGCTGTTGGTGAGTGCGAACCCGGTCTCCGTATCGTCCACCGCAGCGCCGAACACCATCCCGAGAATCTGGCCGGACTCGTCGAGCAGCGGGCCACCGGAATTGCCGCTGAGTACCTTGGCCCGCACGGTGTAAACGTCGCGGACCACCGTTCTCGTGCTGTAGATGTTAGGGCCACGCAGCTTGATCTGCTCCCGTACCCGCGCCGCCTCCGGGGTGTATTCACCGTCCAGCGGGTAGCCGAGCACTAGGGCATTCTGGCCGGAAGTGGCCGACTGGGGAGCCAACGAGAGAACCGGCGCATCCAGCCCGGGTACCGCCAGTACCGCAGCGTCGGTCGCCGGGTCGTAGCTGACCACCCGGGCGTCCAGCAGGCCGTTCTCAGCCTCCACCGACACCTGGCTGGTACCCGCCACCACGTGCGCATTGGTGAGCACCCGCTCCGGCGCCACCACGAACGAAGTGCCCTCCAGCGCCCGTGAGCAGGACGGCGCCCGCCCTCGGACCTTGAGCACGCTGGGCTGCGCGTTGCGCACCGTCGGGCTGTTGCTCAGCGCCGGATCGACCGGGCCGACCGGGGTGATCGGCGTGCTGAAGAATGGTGCGAGCAGATCAGGGAACCCGGAGACGTTCAACAGCCGGGCAAGTTCTTTCGGTAACTGCCGCAGGGTGTCGGGCATGAACGTGTCCACGACACCCAGCACCCTGGAGTCCCGTACGCCGGCCGCCAACCCGGGGTAGGTCGACGAGTTCAGCGGCACCGCGACCAGCCAGGCGACCACAAGCGCGGCAATCCCCTGCACCACGGCACCGAGGACGCTGTCCAGCTGGCGCAGCCCCTCGCCGTCGAACCGGGTGGGGATCACCCGGCCCAACCACACGCCCAGCGTCTCGCCGAGCGCAACGAGCAGGATCACGATCGTCACACCGAACGCAACCTGGACCGCCGGATTCTGAACCTGCTCTACCAGCGAAGGGGCGATCCGCACCCCGATTACCGCTCCGGCCAGCACGCCGACGAAGGAAGCCGCTGCCGTGAGCATCCCCTGGCGAGCGCCGGAGATCCCGGCGAACAGCGCCAGCGTCAACACCAGCACGTCCACCCAATTCACCGGATCACCTCGGTTCGCTCAGCCATCCCCCATGCCGTATCCAAGTCGTACTCCAGCGCATGCCCCCACGGCCGTTCCCAGCCACCCATTGCCAGCAGCGCGTCCAGCACCCCGCCCGTGAAACCCCAGACCAGCATCCCGGGCACGACGAAACCGGGGTACGCGTAGCCACTGGATCCCCGCACGATCAGCCGGTTCGCGGGGTCCGCAAGAACCCTCAATGGCACCCGGGCGACCGCAGCGGTCTCCGCAGGATCCACTGGGGCGACCGCTCCGGGCCGCTCCCAGTACCCCAACACCGGCGTGACGACGAAATCGGTAGGCGGCACCCACAGTTCCGGCAGCAGCGCAACCGGCCGCACGTCGCAAGCCCGAACCCCGACCTCCTCGGCCGCCTCCCGCAGCGCCGCCGCAACCGGACCGTCGTCGGTGTCGTCCACCGCCCCACCAGGGAAGGACACCTGACCGGCGTGGGTAGCCAGCCCCTTGGACCGTAACTGCAGCAACACGTCCGGTTCAACGCTGACCACGTCCTGCCCGAAGAGCACCAATACCGCCGCGGGCCGACTGGCAGCGGCGCTGCCGACCCCTACCGGCGGGGTGCGAACCCACCCGAGGTCGCCCGCGGTCAGCCCCTCAGTCCGGCGCACCAAGGGGGCGAGCCAGTCCGGCACCGAGGAGGGGTCCACGAGCGGCCCGCTGCGCGTGCTCATCCCGCCCCTCCCGGGCCGAGGTAGTGCCGGACCACCGCGCGTACCTGCTCCGCGGTGCGCAGCACCACGGGCGGGTTGACCTGGTTGACTCGCCCGTCGGCGGACACCACGAAACTCAGCGGCAGCACCTGAGGCGCAGCCAGCGCAGCCCGCAGCCTACCCTCGGGATCGCTGACCGACGGGTAGTGCACATCCAGCACGGCAAGCATGTCGAGCGCCCCTTCGGGCAACCGCTGCACCTCAACGCCGAGCACCGGCACCGCATCGGGCTCGGCGGCGTATGCGGCCAGCGCAGGCAGCTCCTCGGCACACGGCCTGCACAGCGGCCCCCACATGTTGAGCAGCGCAGGGCGCCCCGCCAGCGCCGCTCCCAGATCGACCATCCCTGGCGTCCCGAGACAGGCCAGCGTTATCCCGGACAGCGGCCCAGGCGCCGCGGTGCGACTCGGCGAAGGAGCCGGGCAAGGCTGCAGTGCCGCTTCGGCCCGCAGTTGGTCCAGATCAGCCGAATGCCTGGCGGGCTGCCCGGCACCGGCTACGGAGCCGTCGCGGTGCGGCCACAAGGCTGCACCGGCCGCGAGCGAAAGCAGCGTGACGAGCAGCGCCCAGCGCCACGCACGTCTCACCGGACCACCCCGCTCGCCGCCCGGTTGGCCACCCAGCCCTGATCGGCAAGCAGGTTGGCGGGCAGCCCCGCCATCGCCAGCAGGTGGGGTGCCTCGGGCCCACGCAACAGCGCAGCGGCCACCTCAGGTTCCTTCGGTCCGGCGCCGTAGGACGGGCAATCCTGCGCCAGCGGGCACACCCCGCAGGCGGGGCGGCGGGAGTGGCAGACCCGCCTGCCATGAAAGATCACCCGGTGGGAGAGCATCGTCCAGTCCCGCTTCGGTATCAGCTCGCCAACCGCATGCTCAACCTTTACCGGATCCTCGTGCACGGTCCAACCCCAGCGCAGGACCAAGCGACCGAAGTGGGTGTCCACCGTGATTCCGGGCACGCCGAAGGCGTTGCCGAGAATGACGTTGGCGGTCTTGCGCCCGATCCCCGGCAAGGTGACCAGATCCGCCAGGCGCCCTGGCAGCTCTCCGCCGAAGCGGTCGGCCAGCGCTGCGCCCAATCCGATCAGTGACTTCGCTTTGTTCCGGTAGAAACCGGTGGGCCGGATCAGCTCCTCCAACTCGTCCCGATCAGCAGCCGCGTAGTGGGCAGCGGTGTGGTAACGAGCGAACAGTGCAGGCGTGGTTTCGTTGACCCGCTTATCAGTGCACTGCGCGGACAGGATCGTGGCGACGGCGAGTTGCAATGGCGTCTCGAAGTCCAGCTCGCAGTGGGCGTCGGGATAGGCGGTGGCCAGCACCCGATCCATCCGGCGGACTCGCCGAACCAGCGCAAGGTGGCTTTCCGCGGCAAAAGACCGGTGTGGTCGGGCAGGCACCCTGACAGCCTACGGAGCCAACGCAGGGTCCGTCTGCACGGGCTGGACAGCACTGGATACGGGCGGCCGACCCCAACGCCGGACCCCCAGCGCAGCCCGACCGGGTGATACGCAAGGATCGCCGCATCATGACCGTCTGGTTCGTGGCCGCCGTGCCGCTGCTGATCATGTTCTTCGCGCTGGCCATGGAGCGCCTTGAGCACCGCCTACGCCACGTTGCCGTGCAGGAACACGAGATCGAAGAGTTCCTGGAACAGGCCAGGGAGGACGAGGTACGGGCGCTGTTCGGGAGTGGAATCGGCCGCGCGCTGGAGCTGTTCCGGCTGCGCAGACGGGCGCGAAGTATCCGAGTGCAGGCACACCAGGTCCGGCACCGGCCCTAGACTCCTCGGTGTGATCGGCGGCACTATGTGGGTCCCTGGCAACCGGGGCCGGTTCCGCCGGGACGATCGGGAGGGATGCGGTGGAAGACACCCTGAGCAGGGCCGGCATCTTCCAGGGTGTCGATCCATCGGCTGTGCGGGCCTTGACGAGCACCTTGGAGCCGGTCGACTTTCCCCGGGCACATGTCATCTTCGCCGAGGGCGAGCCGGGCGATCGTCTCTATATCCTACTTTCGGGCAAGGTCAAAATCGGGCGTAAGTCGGCTGACGGCCGGGAGAATCTGCTCGCGGTGTTCGGCCCCTCGGACATGTTCGGCGAGCTGTCGATCTTCGATCCGGGGCCGCGGACGTCAACGGCGACCACGGTGACCGAGGTCCGAGCTGTGACCATGGATCGGACCGCATTGCGGGAGTGGATCACCAAGCGGCCGGAGATCGCGGAACAGTTACTGCGGGTGATAGCGCGGCGACTGCGCCGTACCAACAACATGCTCGCCGACCTGATCTTCACCGATGTACCGGGCCGGGTAGCCAAGGCGCTCTTGCACCTGGCGCAGCGCTTCGGCTCCCAGGAGGCAGGCCTGCTGCGGGTGACCCACGACCTGACCCAGGAGGAGATCGCCCAGTTGGTCGGCGCCTCCCGAGAGACGGTGAACAAGGCGCTAGCCGACTTCGCCCACCGAGGCTGGCTGCGCCTAGAAGGCAAAAGCGTCCTCATCCTGGAGCCCGAACGCCTGGCCCGCCGCGCCCGCTAAACAGTTGGCCGCTCTTCAAGTACCACCAACCCCGGGTGCGGCTGCAGTCAACGGCTACCTACCCCTGCTCGCGCAGGTACTCCAGCTGCGCGGCGACCGAGGCGTCTGCGGCGGGCCACAGCACCGGGTCCACGTCGGCGTAAACGGTCTCGACGAGCTGGCGGGCAGTCGGCTCGTGGCCGAGCTGTGCTCGCAGTACGGCACACGCCGTGCGCACCTGCTCCAGCCGCTGCGCACGGTGCGCCAGACCCGCCCTGGCCGCCCGACCCGCATCGGACAGCTCGGGTCCATGCCCTGGCAGCACGGCGACCCCCGGAGGCAGCTCGGCGAGCAGGCGCAGCGAGGCCAGGTAGTCAGCCAATCTGCCGTCCGGGTGAGCGATCACGGTGCTGCTCCGGCCGAGCAGGGTGTCACCGGTGAGCATCGACGAGGTGCCGGCACAGTTGATCAGGAAGCACACCGAGTCCGAGGTGTGCCCCGGCGTGGCGAGTACCCGGATCTCCAGACCCACCGCGGCCAGTACGTCGTCGTCCGCGAGTCCTTCGGAGCCCAGCCGATGCTCCGGATCGGCGGCGTGCACCGGGGCGCAGACCAGTTCGGCAAAGCGGCGGGCACCTGCGGCGTGGTCTGGGTGCGCGTGGGTGAGCAACACGTGGGCGACCGGACCGTGCGCGGCGACCCGCCGCAGGTGCTCCTCGTCGTCCGGGCCGGGATCAACCACCACACAATGGGGCGAACTCGGAGCACGCAGCACCCAGGTGTTGGTGCCGTCCAGTGTCATCGGCGAGGGGTTGTCGGCGAGCAGCACGGACGCATATGCCGTGACCGGGCGCGCCATCCCATACGCGGGATGGCTCAGCGATACGTCAACCACCACACCGAGACTAATTCGGCCGCGCGCGGAGCAAGGCGCGACCCAGCGGCTCAGGTCACCTCGACGATCAGCTCGACCTCGACTGGGGCGCCCAGCGGCAGCTCCGCCACGCCCACGGCGGACCTGGCGTGCGCCCCAGCCGAGCCGAACACCTCGTCGAGCAGCTCGGAGGCTCCGTTGAGCACCGCGGGCTGGGCGGTGAACCCGGGCGCCGAGGCCACGAAGCCGACCACCTTCACCACCCGGACCACGGCGTCGAGCCCAACCAGCGCGTCCACTGCGGCCAGCCCATTGAGGATGCAGATCCGGGCCAGGCCACGGCCTCGCTCGGGGTCGATCTCGGCGCCAAGCTTGCCGGTGGCAGGTAGCGCACCGTGCACCAGCGGGAGCTGACCCGCGGTGAACACCAGCGATCCACTGCGCACCGCGGGCACGTAAACCCCGGCCGGGGCGGCCACCGGTGGCAGTAACAGCCCGAGCTCGGTCAGCCGCCCCGACCAGCTCATGGCTTCGGGCGCTTGAGATAGGCCACCAGCTGCTCACCGGTCGGCCCGGGCAGCACGGTGACCAGCTCCCACCCGTCCGCTCCCCACTGATCGAGGATTTGCTTGGTGGCGTGTGTCAGCAGCGGCACGGTCGCGTACTCCCAGTTCGTCATGGGCACGCACGCTAGCGTGTGCTGTGAGCGGCGTTATGGGTGGGAACGCTGCCGCGCACTAACGAGCGCTTTAGGCTCGTAGGCGTGATGTCGCCTGGATGGCCTGCCGAGCTGACTCGGGCCCGTCTGCACGTGGTAACCGGTAAGGGTGGGACCGGTAAGACGACGGTGGCTGCCGCGCTGGCCCTGGCACTGGCCACCGAGGGCAAACGCACGCTGCTGGTGGAGGTCGAGGGCCGCCAAGGCATCGCGCAGTTGTTCGACACCGCCCCACTGCCCTACGAGGAGCGCCGAATCGCGATCACCCCGGGCGGCGGCGAGGTCAGGGCGCTGGCGGTGGACGCCGAAGAGGCCCTGCTGGAGTACCTCGCGATGTTCTACAGCCTGGGCTTCGCGGGCCGGACGCTGCGCCGGATGGGAGCGATCGAGTTCGCGACCACACTGGCCCCCGGGCTGCGAGACGTGCTGCTCACCGGCAAAGTCAAGGAGGCAGCCACGCGTGCGGAGAAGGGCAAGCACACCTACCACGCAGTGGTATTGGACGCCCCACCGACCGGCCGGGTGGTGAAGTTCCTCGACGTGACCAAGGCGATGGCCGACCTCGCCAAGGTGGGCCCGATCCACAAGCAGAGCGAGGGGGTGGTGCGGCTGCTGCATTCCGCAGACACGGCTGTGCACGTTGTCACCCTGCTGGAGGACCTACCGGTGGCAGAGACCCTCGAGGCGGTGGCGGAGCTCGATATGGCGGACCTTCGCCCAGGCGCGGTTCTGATCAACCGGGCCCGGCCGCGGCGGCTGCCTGCGCTCTCGGTGCCCGCCGCAGCCGACGGCCAGGTCCACGCTGACCAGATCCGCGCCGGGCTGCTCGCCGCGGGCCTTGACCTGGACCCGGCCGTGGTCGACGGCTTGGTCGCCGAAACCGTGGAGCACGCGGTCCGGGTACGCGCCGAACAGCACGGCCGCGCCAAACTCGCCGACGCAGGCATGCCACTGGTGGAGCTACCCGAACTCACCGAGGTCGGGGTTGACGGCGTGGACCTCGGGGGGATCTACGAGCTCGCCGAGGTACTTCGCCAGCAGGGGGTGCGGTGAGCACGAGTCCGCCGCCCCTCAATGTCGACGAACTGCTCGACGACCGCGCTACCCGGGTCGTGGTGTGCTGCGGTGCAGGTGGAGTAGGCAAAACGACCATGGCCGCCACGCTCGCGCTGCGCGCCGCCGAGCGGGGACGCTCAGTAGTGGTGCTGACGATCGACCCAGCGCGCCGACTGGCGCAATCACTGGGCCTCCGCGAGTTGTCCAACAATCCGCGTCGAGTGGCGCCCAGCGCGGAGATCGACGCCGCTGGCGGGGAACTGTTCGCGATGATGCTGGATATGCGACGCACTTTTGACGAGATGGTGCAGGCGCATGCCAGCCTCGAACGCGCCGCCCAAATCATTGCCAATCCTTTCTACCAAACCATCTCCTCGTCGTTCTCCGGCACGCAGGAGTACATGGCCATGGAGAAACTGGGGCAACTCGTGGCGACGGGTAACTGGGACCTCGTCATTGTGGACACCCCACCATCGCGCTCCGCGCTCGACTTCCTGGACGCGCCGCAGCGGCTCTCCTCATTTCTGGACGGGCGGATGATCCGGCTTCTCTCCGCCCCGGCGCGGGCCGGGGGGCGGGGCGTGCGCCGACTGGTCGGGGCCGGATTCAGCCTTTTCGCCAGAGCTGTTTCGACTATTCTGGGCGGGCAGCTACTTGCCGACGCGTCGGCTTTTGTACAGGCATTCGATACTATGTTCGGCGGATTCCGGGAACGTGCCACCGCAACCTATGAGCTACTCCGTGCCCCGGGCACCGCTTTTCTGGTGATCGCCGCACCGGAGGCCGATGCCGTACGAGAGGCGGCCTACTTCGTGGACCGGTTGGCCACCGAGTCGATGCCGCTGGCTGGGCTGATACTCAACCGCGCCCACCCGGTGCTCGCGGACCTGCCTGCCGCCCGAGCCGAAACAGCCGCCGAGGCACTGGAACAGGAGGGTAAAGCGCCGCTGGCCGCCGCGGTGCTGCGGCTGCACGCCGACCGAGTCGCCCTGGCCGGACGGGAACGCAGGCTGCTGGCCCGGTTTCGTAGCGCCCATCCTTCGGTCGCCGTCACTGTGGTGTCTGCGCTGGCCGTCGACGTGCACGACCTGCCAGGGCTTCGCGAGATCGGCGAGCGGCTGGCCGCCGCGTCGCAGCAGCCCGTGGTCAGCCGCGACCGAGCGGCGCGCTGAGCGTGGCTCAGCCAGTCCGGGCGATCTCATGACCGGCCGAGTCGTATTGCTTCTCGGCGTCCGCAAGCAGGTTGGCCCAGCTGGTGACCTCCGCCCGGCGGTGGAGCAGTGCCCGGCGCTCCCGCTCAGTCATGCCACCCCAAACGCCGAACTCGATCCGGTGATCAAGCGCCTCGGCGAGACACTGAAGCCGAACCGGGCAAGTGTGGCACACGATCTTGACTTCGTGTTGCGCGGCACCCTGCACGAAAAGACGGTCTGGGTGCAGCGTCCGGCAGGCTGCACGGGACTGCCAGTCTTCGGTATCCACCTGCGTCCTGGGTTTCATGATCCTTCGGTCTCCCATCGTCCCGACTCAGCGGTCCCGGGCAGCTGCGCCCGGACTGTCACTGGAGACGAGTACCGACAAGACCGCTGCTGATACCGAAGTTCCCGTCTTTGTCATGACGCGATCTGACGACCCTGGCCCGGCACAGCGACCCTGGCTCTGCACAGGTCGGCAAACGCCAGGTAGCCCCCACGAAGGAGGGGGCTACCTGGCGTGAGACGAGGATCAGTGAAAGAAGGAGGACGAGTGGAAGAAGAGGATCAGCGGACGGCGTCGAGCATGTGGTACAGCAGCATGAGCTGGGTGATCGCCAACGGCTCACTGCGACCGCCCTCGCCGATCTGGCCAAGAGAAGAAGGTAACTCCGTCTCCGCGCCCAGCTCGGCCCAGATCGCCTTCTCCAGCACCCGGCTCTCCTCGCGCGGCACATAACCGTGCACGTGCAGCGCGTCGACCGGGCGGTTGTCCTCGTCGCGGACCAGCTTGAGGTGCATGGCGCGGCGGTCGGACTCCCGGAACACCCCGGAGAGGTCCGGGTGGCGGATCGTCGCGCGCAGCGTCAGCTCGGCCGACAGCGGGGTGTCGGGCGGGTCCTGGCGCCCCTTGATGGGACCGAAGCGGACCACGATGTCGGCCGACAACCGTTGCGGGCGGATGAACGCCTCGGACTCGGGCTCCCGCTTGTCAAGTTCGGCCAGCACCTGCTCCGGGGCATAGCCGCGCTTGGCGACGTCCCGCCTCACCTTCCACTCGCGGCGGATTTCCTCCGGCGGATCGAGATACACGGTGATGTCGAAGCATGCTCTGGACAGCTTGGTGTACAGCGGAAGCAGACCCTCCACGATGACGAACTCGGTGGGCTCGACGAGTTCGGGCCGACCAAGCAGACCGGTGTCATGGTCATAGACCGGCTTGAGCACCGGCTGCCCGATGGCGAGTAGCTGCAGGTGCTGCTCCATGATCTGCACGTAATTGCAATTCGGGTGCAACGCGGTGAACGGCAGCCCCTTGCGCTCCTGCCGGTCGTAGCGGTGGTAATCATCCACACACAGTGAAGTGATCCGGTCGGCTCCCAACGCGTCGACCAACCCTTTGGTCAGGGTGGTCTTTCCAGCCGCGCTGTCGCCGGCGATCGCGAGCATCACCGGCCGCGAAGTGCTGGACCCGGCGCGCTCCATCCGAAGCAACTTGTCGGGCACGACACACACCCCTTCCTCATGCTCATGAGCAGGTCACCACCCGCTGTAGCGGGGTACACGTCTCACCTGCTCCGCTGATACTCGACAATATGGGTGGGTGCACTGGCACTGCGTCCCCTCCTGGAGGGAGTGGAGAGGGGATCCCTTACCCGTGGCGCCCCTCGCAATATGGATCTGGGTGATTACACTCAGCAAGTGACTCCTCCGCTGCGCATCGTCCTAGTGGACGACCATGAAATGGTGCGCGCCGGAATTAAGGCGATGCTGGCCCGCTACTCCCGGCAGGTTCGGGTAGTGGGCGAGGCAGGAGACGCCGAGACCGCGCGGCGGGTGGTGGCGGGCCTGGACCCCGACATCGTCCTCGCCGACGTGCGGCTGGGCCGGGAGAGCGGCCTGGATCTGTGCCGCGACCTCATCGCGGAATGCCCCAGGCGCAAGGTCGTGCTGCTCACGGTGCATGACGACGAGCAGTACCTGTTCCAGGCAATGCAAGCAGGAGCGGCCGGCTATCTACTCAAGCGGATCGAAGGGCCGGAACTGATCGAACACCTGGACCGGGTGCGCGCCGGTGGAGTGGCGCTCGACGCCGCTCTCGGCGCCAGGGCGGAGGTTTCCGCCGCCCGCCTGCAGGCAGGGCAATTCTGGCCCGGCGCGCACCTCGGCCTCACCCAGCGGGAGAGCGAGGTCCTCGGACTGATGGTGAACGGCTCGTCAAACCGGGCCATCGCCGCTGAACTCGTAGTCGGCGAGGAAACGGTCAAAAGTCACATCCGCGGCATCTACCGCAAGCTGAACGTGACCGATCGGGCCGCAGCAGTGGCCACCGCGCTACGCGAGGGCCTCTACCGCTGAGGTGCGGCTGCGCCATCTGGTCATCATGTGGTGGTGCACAATCCGCTCTGCGGGTCAGGCCGAGGTGGGGCGGAGTAGGTCGGCGAACTTGGCGTCGAAATCCTTGATCTGGGTGGTCTTGGCGTAGGGCTGGGCGGCCGCGCGGAATTCGGCAAGCAGGGTGCCCTTGTCCTGGGAGTTGAGCCGACGCAGCAACGTTCCCGCTTCGGTGGCAGCCCGGCAGGCTCCATCCAGTTCACGCAGGTGCACACGCGCGAGCGCGAGCCTGGTGAGAATGTGCAACCGGTCGCGCGGAAACGATGGATCGATGCGGGCTAGCGCGTCCCGGTAATGCTTCTCGGCCTGTCGCGGGTTACCGAGAGCTAGCGCGGATGATCCAGCAGTCGAGTGAGCGCAGGCGTCAGACCACCAGTAGATGTAAGGCGGCTCGACAGCCGGGTCTACAGCGGCGGTGAGTTCGAACATCCGGCCCTGCGCCCGTACGGCGGTGGTTGCATCACCGGCACGGGCCGCCGCAACGACAAGATGGGACTGGATCGAGGCTTCCAGTGCGGGGGTCAGCTCCTTCGCGCCCACCAGCGCGGACTCAGCCAATCGGACACCATCGCGCGGATCACCATGGTAGGCGGCCTG
>JBQTGW010000167.1:0-24631 GCA_052390495.1 Pseudonocardiales bacterium | reverse complement strand
AGCTGGCCCCGGAGGGGGGGTGGTGAGGGGGTGGGTGGAGCGGGGGCGTTCACGGGGGCTCCCCGTTCCGCGGTGCATCACTTGGCGTCATGAGTGCAACACAATCAGTGAACTTGACGTGGCCCTGCGCTATCAACCCGGTGCGTCGAACTTCACCCGCGCCAAGCGCGGCTTGGCGGCGGACCGCGCCATGCGGTAGCCAGACGACTCCTCAGGAGTTTCAGCCCATCCCAGGTCCGCCAGTATAAGGAGTAGTACACTTCGACGAAGTATGATCCTCCATCTTTGGAGAAGGATGCTGGGCAAGCCGAGCCGGGTCTTTGACCGTGACGTCGAGTGGGGTCACCTGGCGGCCTTCGCCGCACCCGCGGTGGGCCGGGCCCGACTGGGTGTGGTCAGTGGCAGGCGCAGGCAGGGGAAGACCTACCTTGTGGAGGCGCTCGCCCGGGAAAGCGCAGGCTGCTACTTCGGCGCAACCCAGGCCACCGAGGCCGAGTCGCTGATGCTGTTCGCCGACGCGGTGGGGCGGTGCGCGAAAGCACCCGTACCACCGCGTTTTCTCAGCTGGGACGAGGCGATCAAGTATCTCTTCGCGATCGGCCTCGAGGGCCCTGTCGTGATCGACGAGTTCCCCTACTTGAGCAAGGTGTCGCCAGCGTTGCCGTCGATTCTGCAACGGGAGATCGACCAGGCTGTTTCGCGGGACACGACGATCTCCCTGATTCTCTGCGGATCGGCGATGTCCGTCATGGGAGGGTTACTCGCAGGCAGTGCACCGCTGCGTGGGAGGGCCAACCTCGAGCTGGTGATACGCCCGTTCGACTACCCGCTGGCCGCCCGCTACTGGGAGGTGACCGACACCAGGCTGGCCGTCCAGTTGCACGCCGTCGTCGGCGGCACCCCGGCCTATCGTCGCTTCGTCAACGACGACTGCCCGCAGGGCATGGCCGACTTCGACGATTGGGTGCTGCGGACAGTGCTCAACCCGGCCAGTCCGCTGTTCCGCGAGGCCCGCTACCTCCTGGAGGAAGAGGCCGACGTGCGGGACACTGCGCTCTACCACTCTGTGCTGGCCGCGGTCGCGAACGGCAACGGGACCCGCGGTGGGATCGCCACCTACACCGGCCGCCGGGCCGCTGACATCGGCCACCACCTCGCTGTGCTGGAGGACTGCGGACTGCTGCGCCGGGAATCCGATGTGTTCCGGTCCGGCCGGTCCCGCTACCGGGTCGCCGATCCGTTGATCACTTTTTATCAGGTGGTGATGCGTCCGCAATGGGGGTTGCTGGAGAGTGGCCGGGCGCATGCGGTGTGGCAGGACGCCGCCGCGCGGTTCTCGGCTCAGGTCCTCGGGCCGCACTTCGAGCAGCTGTGCCGGGAGTTCGCGCTGGGCGCTGCGCCCGGGTTGTTCGGGGCGCTGCCTGGCGAGGTCGGTGCTGGCGTCATTGCCGATCCGGCCCGGCACAGCCAGATTGAGGTCGACGTCGTGGTGTTCGCGCCCACGGTCCCCGGTGAGCCGCGCCGGATCCTGTCCCTCGGTGAAGTGAAGTGGGGTGAGCTCCTCGGCACACGCCACGTCGATCGCCTCCGCCGAGCCCGGGACCTGCTGGCCGGTCGCGGCTACGACACCCGAGACACCGTGCTCACCTGCTACGGGGGGGCCGGGTTCGATCCCGCCCTGAGCACCCAGGGTGATCGCGTGCTTGCTGTCGGCCCGGACGACCTGTATTCGCCGTGATCCAGCTGCACTGGCCGATGCCGACGCGGGTTCGCGGGATTCGTGGAAGAAAGGGGGCTCTTCGAAGTTAGCCGGGATCTGTAGTCAACCTGTCACGTTTCGTGATCCCCACCCCTCACCGTGTGTCCCGATGGGCGGTGAGTAGCCAGACAGCCCCCACCCACCGCCCGGACGCCGCAGCGTCGCCGCATTCAGGGTACGAATCGAAGCTGGGAGACTTTCCACTCGGCGCCGGTCTGGACCAATGACATCTGCAGCCGGGAGAAGCGCTTCTTCGGTGTGGGGGCCTGATTGGTGGAGACCTCGGCGACGGCGGAGACGAGCACCGTCGCGGCGGTGCCTGCCGGGTCCAGTGCCGCTACCCCGCTTGCCGTGACGGCGGGGCGCTCCACGGTCACCACGTCGGAGGTGATCGGGGCGAGATACTCGGCCCGTCGTTGTTCCCATTCCTGGCGCGCGGGGCCGGTGAGCAGATCGAGCAGCCGGTCGTAGCCCGCGTCGGGATCGCGGTGGTCCAGCGAAGTCAGCGCGACGGCCGTCTGCTCGGCAGCCTGCACCGCGGCGTCACGCCGTTCGGCGGTAGCGATGGCGTCGCTCCGCTCGGTGGTGGTGTTCTCGGGCACCGGCTGGGCCGAACCGTCCACCGTCATTGCGTCGATCTTCCAGTTCGGCCCGATCTGCGCGGCGGTGACGATGATGCTGGAAGGTTCCCGCTGCGCAGGAGCATCCGCCTGCGTGGTGCTGCGGTTGACGAACAGCAGCAGCTCCGCCCGGCTCGGCTCCAGCACCCGCACCGAGGTCGCGACCACCTCCGAGGTGGTGGCGACCTGCCTGCTGGTGGCCACACTACGGACGACCTCCAGCGTGGGCTCCACCTGCGCCCAGTACGCCGCAGTGGAGTCCGCCATGATCTGCGCCGAGTGCTCGTCGAGCTGCCGGAAGTCGTAACTGAAGAACCGCGCGACGGCAGGTGCGATTTCGTCCGACACCGCCGCAGTGGCCTCGACGTCGATGAACGCGAGGTTGGCGGGCAGCGCCGCCGGAGCGGCCACGCTCGCCTCACCAGCACAGCTCGCAACAAGCCCGGCAAGCAGCACCGCGACCACGGCTCGCCAACGACCGCTTCTCATTCCGCCTCCCGACCCGAAGATCGGTCACCCTACCTGCCGTCCCCCCACCACGCACGGTGTGTCCCCCGCCATGCACGGTGTGTGGCAGACTCGCACGCAACCCTCACACGACTGGGGCAAGGGAAGCACGATGAGTGGTGAGACCACCCCGCACGCGCCGGGCCGCGTGAACAGGCATGTCACGCTGGGCGTTGTCATGGCGGGTTTGTTGATCGCCTCAGCTGGTTGTAGCTACGGAATTCCTGCGCACGGCGCGGACCACCCGATTCCCCGAGTCGAGAAACCGCGTAACATCGACGCTATAGCGGACCGGCCCTGCCAGTTACTGAAGCCGAAACAGGCAGCAGAATTTGGCCTCGACCGGCCACCACGGCAAATAGCGGGCGGGCTCGGTAATGTGGAATGCGAATGGCGCAGTAGTGGACTCGATGTGTGGGTTTATATCTCCACGTTCACCAACAAGCTGACCTTGGAGGAAGTCTACGACCGGCGAGAAGTCCTGCCGTACTTCGAGATAACCGAGATCGGGGGCTATCCGGCCATCGTGTCCAGGACGGAGGCCACCCTGCCGGTGTGCGACATCGACATCAAACCGGCCGAACGCCAGAGCGTGACAGTGAGCTATGACTCGACGGCGTTACACAGCACACCTCAACAGGGCTGCGTCGTGGGTAAGCAGGTGGCCGAGGCCGTGCTGCAGAACCTGCCACCACCAAGCTGACCTCGCCGCCAGCCAGCGGCAGCCTGATCCGTCATCTAACGGATGCGGACGCCTCAGATCCGTCCCTACAGTTGCGGCTGAGCACACCCGAGTCGAGCGAGGAGTCAAGGAGCTGACGTGGCCGCAAGTGGATCGAAAGCCGACTGGCAGCAGGGTCAGGATGCACTCCGCGACGAGGTTGCGCGGGTGACCACCCTGCTGCGATCCATCCCTGATCCCGGGCCGCACGCGGTGGGTCAATGGAACCTCGCTGAGGTCGCCATGCATCTTTCGCAGGCCTGGATTGCGGTGCCCGGTCTGGCCAGACAGGACCTCTCCCGCATCCACGAGGTGGTGCCCAGCCTGGCCGGAGTGGCCGGCGATTCGCTGATCCGGGACATCTGGGACCTGGCCGAAACGACCACCCTGGGGGTGCAGTCCGACCCGGAGCGTGATCCGGCCGTCCTGGCCGACCGCATCGAGGCCCGGGCACAGGAGTACTTCAGCGAATGCGCAGGCGCAGACCCCGATTCGCCACGTCCTTGGTTGGTTCACGGCACCACCGTCCGGCAGTCGACCTTGACGTACCACCTGCTGAACGAGACGGTCATGCACGGTTACGACATTGCTCATGCGGCCGGGCGCAGGTGGCGGATCGAGCCGACCCACGCGGCCATGGTGCTGGGCAGGTTCATCGTCCCGGTTCTGCAAGCACTCGATCCCCGGGCAATGGTGAACGGTGCGAAAGCAGCTGGCCTCCAGGCCACCTATGACGTCCGCGTCCGGGGCGGGGACCGCTTCCATTTCATCTTCGACGACGGGGCACTCAAGATCGAAGAGCCGTCCTCCCGTCGGGTCGACTGCCATATCTCGGCGGAGCCCGTCGCGTTCCTCAAGTTGGTCTGGAACCGGCAGCGCCAGTGGACCGCAATCGCTCAGGGCAAGCTGCTGGCCTGGGGCCGCAAACCGTGGCTTGGCCCCCAGCTCAGGGCACTGATACGCAACCCCTAGACACTCGCGCAGCGGCGTACCCTGCCCGGGGTGACCGACGGCACCCAACCGCTTCGCACGCCGCTGCTCAGCACGGGGCCGGCGGATATCCGACGGCCCGAACCTTTCCCATTCCTTGGTCGATCCCGGGAGCTGGCGACCCTGCGGCGGATCCTCCGTGACGCCTGCGGCGGCGCAGGCAAGGCCGCCATCGTGCGAGGCGAAGCCGGAATCGGTAAGACTCGGCTGCTGGCCGAGCTCGTGGCGCACGCCGAGAACGACGGTTTCCAGGTCCTCTCGGGGACGACCGACGAACTGGCTCGGGATCGGCCACTCGGCGCGCTCATTGAGGCTTTCGGGCTGCAGGCTGACTCGGCTGATCCCATTTTTTGCATCATCGACGAGGCGGTAGCACTGCTGGAGCAATTGGCGGCCGACCGGCCGGTCGTCGTCGCCTTCGAGGATCTGCATTGGGCCGATCCGGCCACCCTGCGCGCCGTCCGCGCCATCGGTCGAGCCCTGCCCGACCTGCCGGTGGCACTGCTGGTCACGCTGCGGCCTTTCCCCGAGCGTCCCGAGCTGGCACAGGTGATCGACGATCTGGTGCGCCACGGCGCAGCGCAGCTGCCACTCGCAGCGCTGGACGATTCGGCGGTCACCGCGCTGGCGCAAGCGGTGGCAGGCGGGCCACCCGGGACGGCGCTGGGGGGACGGCTCTCGTGGGCGGCGGGGAACCCGCTGTTCGTGATCGAGCTGGTCAAGGCGCTGCGCGACCAGGGCAGCCAGCAGGCGCCGGGCGACCAGGGCAGCCAGCAGGCGTTGCCCCGGACCCTGCCGTTGACCATTCTGCGGCGGGTGAGCTTCCTGCCGCCCGCGACACTGGAGGTCCTGAAGGTGGCGGCGGTGCTGGGCCGGGAGTTCTCGGTGGCTGAGCTCTGCATGGTCACCGGTCGCAGCGCGGTCGCACTGCTGCCCGAGCTCGATCCGGCGCTGCGCGCGGGCCTGCTGGGAGAGTCCTCGGTGGGGCTCGCCTTCCGCCATGAGCTGATGCGGGAGGCGATTTATCACGACCTCACCCCGGCGCTGCGTCAAGCTCTGCACCGGGAGGTGGCCCGGGTCCTGACCGCGGCGGGTTCACCCGTCAGCCGGGTGGCCGATCACCTGTACTTGGGGGCGTCGGCCGCAGATCCCGAAGCACGGGGATGGCTACGGCAGGCGGCGTCCGAGGCCGCGTCCCGCTCGCCTGCGGTGGCGGTCAAGCTGTGCGAGCGAGCGTTCGAGCTCGCCAGCGCCGACGATCCGGACCGCGAAGCGATCGCGGCGGAGCTGGCGCCCCTGCTCCTGCAGACCGGTCGGCCCAAGGATGCGGAGCGGATTGCCAGGGAGGTCCTCGCCCGCGGTCCCAGAGCGGTCACCGAAGTGGTCCTGCGGCGGGCACTGGGGGAGGTGCTGTGGGCCATCGGCTGGCTGGAGCCTGCCGTCGCCGAGCTCGAAGCCGTTGCCCGCATCCCCGGCGCCACGGACCGCGACCGGGCGGGCTCGCTGGCGCTGGCCGCCAACATCAGGTTGTTCCTCGGCGACCCGGAAGGAGCGCGGAACCAGGCCCGGCGCGCTCGGGTAAGCGGACCTGACGACGACTTCGCCTGCTGTCTCGCCGCCCAAACTTCGGCCCTGGTGGCGCAGGCTCGGGGCGAGTTCACCGAGGCGGTGGAGCTGGCGCGGAGCGCCGTCGAGGGCGCGGCTCGCAGCCGAGATCCCCGAGTCAGTCACCTGCATCCGCACCTGTACCTCGGCATAGCGCTGGTCGACGCCGACCGGCGAGGCGAAGCCACAGCCGCGCTTGCGCTGGGGCGTCGGCTGGCCGAGGAGCGGGGCAACGTCATGTGGCTACCCCTGCACCACGCGATGCTGGCATTGCACCACGCCGTGAGCGGTGAGTTGACCGACGCCCTGGCCGAGGCACGGGCCGGCCTGGCCCTCGCCGACGAGGTCGGCACTCGCCTGCACGCTCCCCTCCTGCACGGTGTGGCGGCCTGGGTCGCCCTGCAACGGGGCGACATCGCTGCTGGTGAGGCCCGCATGGTCGATGCAGCGCAGGAGTTCACCGCAGCGGTGAGCCAGGACTGGCAGCTCACCGCCGCCGCTGACGGTATTCGGACGGCCGGAGCCCGCTGGCCCCTGGAATGGGGGCTGTGGATTCAGGCTCTGCTCCACGAAGCCCGGGGAGACCTCCCTAGCGCGCGGGCCCTCCTGGAGGATGCCTGGGCGCTGGCCGCTCCCCTGCGGTTCTGCCTCTCCTACCGATTCCTGGCGCCCGATCTCGTCCGGCTGGCCGTTGCCGCCGGTGACCGGGAACGAGCGACGGCCGTGGCGCACGAGGTAGCCGATGGTGCCGGGCGCTGCGGGCTTGCGGGCGCAACCGGTGCCGCATTGCGCTGCCAGGGCCTGGCCGACGAAGACCCCACTGTGCTGCTGGCCGCGGTGGCGGCCTACCGCCACGTGCAGCCGACCGTGGAGCTTGCGCTGGCCTGCGAGGATGCTGGCGCCGCGCTCTCGCGGGCCGGTCGCACCGCCGAGGCGGTCGCTGTACTGGACGAGGCACTGGAGCGCTACCTGCGGATGGGGGCGCAGCGGGGAGCCGCCAGGACGGAAGCGGCGTTGCGGGCTCTCGGTGTCCGGCGTCGGCGGGTGGGGCGGGTACCCCGGCCGTCAGTGGGTTGGGAAAGCTTGACCGAGAGCGAACTGAGCATCGCCGCGCTGGCGGCCCAGGGCCTGACCAACCGCCAGATCGGGGACCGGTTGTTCATCTCCCGCCGCACGGTGGACACCCACCTGGCCCATGTGTTCGGCAAGCTCGGGATCAACAGCCGCGCCCAGCTGGCCGCGGAGGTCGGCCGCCGCGGCTGAACGCAGGACACGACCGGGGCGTCGTTGGCCCGGCCGTGTCCTGCAGCGATGTCAGCTGATCACGACGAGGTCAGCTGATCAGATCGTCCCACTCGCCAGCTTTGGCGCCGTGGACGAACGCCGCCATCTCGGCACGGGTATAGATCAGTGCCGGACCGCCCGGGTAGCGGGAGTTGCGGACGGCGATTTCGGCGTCCGGTAGCTCCGCCAGCTCGACGCAGTTGCCGTAGGGGTTGCTGTATCGGCTCTTTCGCCAGGTGAGTCCCCGTAGCCGAGGGTCCGGGACACCGTTGGTGACCTGTTGCATGTCCACCTCTCCGATCAGTTTTGACAGACAGGACCGCGACGGCTGCCGGGGGTTCCGGACAACCCCGGCAACCGTCGTGGCGATCTTTGCGGGGTTAGCTGCCTGGCGCTACGTTCGTACAGATGTTCTTGCATCTGCAAGCAACATTTCACCCGAAGCGGTGACCGGTGGTGGGTGGTCGAGCCACGGAGCTGACGTGTCAGGATCTGTGGCGTGATTGATCCGTTGGCCACGGTGGTGATCGTCGCCGCGCTGGTGCTGGCAGCCGGAACCGCATTGCTCGCCGTGCTGAACCGGGCGGTGCTGAACCGGGGTACAGGGTGGGCGGTGCTTGGCGCGCTGGGCGTGCTGGAGGTCCTGGTGCTGACCCAGGCCGTCGCTGCCGTTGTCCTGCTCCTCGGCGGGGGCAGGCCCGCGAGCAGCGTCGTCGAGTTCGTCGGTTACCACCTCGCGACGCTGCTCGTGTTACCCGCGGGGGTGCTCTGGTCGCTGGGTGACCGGTCTCGCTGGGGCGCCGGGGTGCTCACCGTCGCATGCCTTTCGGTGGCCGTGATGACGGTGCGGATGAACCAGCTCTGGGCAGGCCCCGGTGGCTGAGATATCCGGCCCTGGGTCAGCTGGCCTCGTGAAGCGGATTGGTACCGGGCGCGGACCGGGGCGGGTCATCGTCGCCGTGTACGCGGTGTTCGCCGTGTCGGCTGGGGCCCGGTCCGGCGTGCAGCTGGCGACCCGCTTCGCGGAGGCTCCGCTGGCCTATCTGCTCTCCGCGCTGGCTGCGGTGGTGTACCTGGTGGCCGCGGTGGCGCTGGCGCGCAACGCCTGGACCCTGGCGTTGGTAGCCTGCGGGGTGGAGCTGATCGGGGTGCTCAGCGTCGGCACCGCGAGCCTGCTTGTTCCCGGGGCGTTTCCGGACGCGACAGTCTGGTCGAGCTATGGGATCGGATACGGCTTGCTTCCGCTGGTCCTGCCGGTGCTGGGGCTGGGCTGGCTCAGGTCTCGCTCACGACGACCGCTACCTGTTCGTGATTGACCGTATATGCAGTATATCGAGATTCGATCCCAGTTTTCGCCACGAATTCCCGCCAGGCGCGGTGCTCGTGTTGTTCCCACCCGGGGTAATTGAAGTACTCATCGAATACGATCACGCTTCCGGGTCGCAGTCGAGGACCGACGTTTTCGAGGACGGTGACCGTCGATGAGTACAGATCTGCGTCCAGATGCAGGAACGCCACCGGGCCGGGGTGATTGGCGAGAAAATCGGCGAGCGTGTCGTCGAACCATCCAACGACCAGTTCCGCGCCGGCAACATCGGGTGGCTGATTGGTCGCGAATGTGCCCGCTGGGAGGCCGGACCGCCAGTCCTCGGGCAACCCCTGAAAGGAGTCGAACCCGAAAACCTGCTTGTGCTTTCGTGCGTCAGCGATCACTTTGAGCGTGCGGCCGTTGTAGACACCGAACTCGAGCGCCATCCCGTCGGGGGGCGCGAGGGACAGTGCGTACTCCAACGTCGCGATCGGGTCGTCGAAGGTGCGTCCGGTTGGCATCACCTCCCGCGCAAAGCGTTCGCTGGACGCGGCTGCCTCCCGTTCCGCTGCTGCCCACAGGTCGCGCCGAGAACGAAACTCGACGTCGTGTACGGCCCTGATTGTGCGTTCGATCCCGGCGGTGACGGCGGCCTCCAACTCGCGCTGGCGCGTGGTGAGCGCGGCCAGCGCGGCTTCGGACTCGCGATGGTATGCGGCGAGCGCGGCCGCTGACTCGCGATGGTGTGCGGTAACGACCTCGTCCACAACCCGCACCAGGCGATCTCGCACCGCTCGACGGAGACGATTCAGCAACTTGGCGAACCCCCGATCCTCTCGCGCATCAGCCGGGTGAGCACGTGCACCCGGCCTGCCTATCAGTTCGATTGGAGCTTCACCTTCACCGGCAGGTTGATCGCCTGATCCAGGCAGCGGTCGTCGACATTGTCCGCCAACGACACGGTGACTGCGAACCCGTTGACGTCCCCGGCCCTGATGAATCCAGTGGGTTCGTTGACCTCCGCGCTGGTGAGGACACCGGCTGGGCAGACGCCCTCGACGGCTTCCGAACGGCCCGCGCTGATCGAGGCGACCCGCACCCCGTAGTCCTCCGGATTCCTGACGACGACGGTGAACGACCGGCTCTGCCCGGCGGCGAGGTCGATGGCCCTCGGTGTGACGGCGGAGGCGACCTCGATGGTGCTGGCGCCCCCGCCGTAGGCGCCGAGGAAGCCGATGAGCAACCCCAAGATCGGGAGCGTGACGAGGAGGATCAGGGTGACACGCTTGGAAACGGGCTGGGTGAGAAATTTGCGTGTCTCCACGTGCACACTCCCTCGACGAGTCACCTCAACCCGCGTGTGACGACACACGGGGTTAACAACCTAGCAGCTGCGCCGGTCAGGGTGTTTCGGCCCGGGTCGTGGCTGGTCCCGTGGTGCCAGATATCGGCACGAGGACGTCATAGCCGTTGCCGATCCAACTCGGCCCGGTCGTCGGCCAGTAGTGGCCGTCGGTGGGTTTCTCTTTGACGTAGACAATAGCGTAGTCGGCCTGCGTCGGTTTGAGATTGTTGTCGCGGAAGTGGAAGTTCATATCCAGCAGGAATCGGCCAAGTGGGCCATGGTGTTGTTTTCTCCTGTCCAGTATGGACTCCACGAGGCCTCGGTCGGAAAACTCGTCCAGGATCTCGCAGTCGCAGAAGTAGGCGATTGTACCGATTTCACCGGGGGATCGCACGGGGCGGTCACCGACCAATGGCTGAATGCCAAGACCAACGGCTGCGTACTCGGCGGGGGTGGCCGCGTTCCCGTTGTACGCCGCCTGCGTCCATGGAACACCGTGCTGGATAATGTAGCCAACCTGGGCGACAGCGATCAGCGCCGTGGCCACGCCGACGGCCAGTGCGGGTCGGTGCCGCACCAAGCTGCCTACCTCCAAGCTGGCGACTTCATGGGCAGTCGAGCCACGGAGCCTGGTAAGTGCGCCCGCAGACAGGGCGAACAAGTAGGTCAGGGAAATGATGCTCCAGCTATAGTACCAATGGAACAGTGGGGCGTTCAATACTGAATAGGCCAGATAGTGCAGTATGCCACCGAGGCCGAGCAGGACTACCGGGTGAAACCCGTTGGCTTGGCTGACAATAGGTCCGGTGCCGACCCAGAACCGCTTGCGCAACCGGGCACCGACCCAGGCCAGCAACGCGACAATACCCAGGATCGCAGGCACGAAGGACAACACGGTCATCACGGGGAAGCCACGGTACATGTCCAGCGGGCCCTTGGCAAAGGCGTAGAGCGGCTGGTTGGCTGCCTGTGCGGCCTTAATCAGCATGGTGTCTGGTACGGCCGAGCCGAGCACTATCCAGCTCCACGCGAACCACGGCAGGCTGACGGCCACCGCGGCGAGCAGAACCTTCCACCAGGCCCGAAGCAACACGCCACAACCGAGGAAAAGCACCGCGGCGAAGATCCCTAAGTCGAATCGGGTCAGTACGAGCAGTCCGGCGAACAAGCCGAACAGCGCTGGCCGACCTTCGACTGCGGCCATCAACAGCAGGGCCATCACCCCGGCGCTGAGTGCGATCTCCAAGCCGACCGCCGAGTCCAGGAGTGGGTTGAACAGCACCAGGGCGCAGCCGAGCAGCGCACTCCAGCTTGGTAATCCCAGCTTCCAGGTAACCCGCAGCAGTGCGTAGGCCACGGCTACGTTCGACAGCACGAAAAGCACACCGAGCGCCAGGACGGGACGTCGCAGGACAGCCGTGAGCAAGCCCTGGACCAAGATGTTCAGCGGTGAGGTCGCGGTGTTTGCGGTCTGCTCAGGGGTCAGTCCCCAGTGCAGATGAAAGGCGAGATTACGGGCGTAGGTCAGGGTGATGTACGCGTCGTCGACAATGCCGGTGCGCACGATCATAAATACGCCCGTGGCGACAACGGCCACTGCAGCTGCGGATAAGAGAACCAGCCGGTTATCCAACTGGCGTCTCGGCATGGCACTCACAGCACCGAGCGCGGGTACTCGGGTTTGGGATCGAAGGTCACTCCCTCGGCCAGCTTGCGCAACAGTTGGACACGCAGCGGCCACGGCACACGGCCGTCTCGCATTTGCCGCAGGAGCCGGACTGCGAACTTGGTGAAGGCCCCCATTCCCTGGTGGTGCAGCCTGTAGGATGCCTCGTTGCGTACCCCGTAGCGGAACTTGAATATGTTCTCTGCCGACACGTCGGCGAAGTTTACCCCACGGTTGACACCCATATCGTGGGCAACCACGCTCCGCATGCACTGCACACCTGGCGCGGCCTTCGTCACCCGTGATGTGTACTCTTGGTCGTCGAACCAGAGGAAGTACTCCTTCAGTGGTAAACCAAACCTGGTGAGTACCCGTCGCGGGAACATCACAGACACGAATGAGCAATGGGTGACGAGGACGCTCTCCTGCCCCCGCGCCATCAGCCTACCCCAGTCCCAGGTCGTGCCCGGGTTGTTCATCTCGCAGATTTCACCGTCGATGAACTTCACCAGAGAACACGCGTAAGACAGGGGCATAGCCATCGTCTCCTCGGCCTTGGCCAGACCCGTCTCCAGCTCTTCGAGCGCATCGGGATAGGGGTAGCAGTCATCATCCATGAGCCAGACGAAGTCCGCGCCCAGCTCGTAGCCCCGAGCCATTCCCGCAGAGAATCCGCCTGCGCCGCCCGTGTTCTGCGGCAACCGGTGCACGATCACCCGGTGATCGGAGTCGTACTCGGCGAGCACCTGGTCCGTACCATCGGTAGACGCGTTGTTAATCACGATGACCCAGTCCGGCGGCCGAGTCTGGGCCAGGATGTGGTCGAGTGTCTTGCGAACCTTGGACTCGCGGTTGTAAGTGACGACAACAGCGGCGACTGTGCTCAACGGAGCCATCCTTGGTAGAGTTCACGGACCCACGGCCGGGCGTGTGGCAGTCTGGCGAATGCGGTGGCCTTGGCCGTCTGCTCCTCCAGCCAGCTCTTACGCTGGTTCGGCGAGGTCATAATGGTTACGATCTTGGTGGTTGCGGCGTCCAAGAACCGATAGGGATGCCGCGGACAGAGCAAACCGTCCGCGATCAGCGACGACTGCGAACCCACATCGGTCGACACGACCGGGACGCCTGCTGCCGTTGCCTCAAACGACGTGAGCGTCAGCCCTTCGTTATCCGAGGAGATAACTAAGACGTCCGCTTCGGCCAGCGTATGGACCACCGGAATTTCCGGACCACGCACCTGCAGTGTTTCCAAGCCGAGTCGTATCCGTAGCTTGTGTACTTCACTGGCCAGTTCGCCGTCGCCGTGCATGACGAACCTGAATCTACCCGGAGCCCGCTTATGCAGCCGAGCTGCGAGCTGGAGGAACAGGTAGGGTCGCTTTTGCTGCGTGAAGCGTCCCACAAAAGCAATCGTGAACGGACCATCGACATGCGGTTCACGTTTCGGCGCCACCGAGGTATCCGTGGTAAGGTTCGCCAGCGTAGCAAGTTTTATCTTCTCGGCTGGCAAACCTTGCCTGCCGATCATGTAGTCGCGTAGTGCTGGCGAGATAACGTGATGCGTATCGATTACTCCGGACATTCGGACGGCAAGGTCCACGAAACCGCCGGTACGCCATTCACGGATATGCAGAGAGTCAACCACAGGAATGTCCGGCCGGACCGCCTTGAGCCAGGGCAGCCGGTGGTACAGCCACGCATTGTGATGAACGTGTACGCCACGGATGTCGAAGGTCTCGAGAAGTCCGCCGAGAAAGGCCGTGTCGGTGGCGGAATCCATTGGATGGGTCAAGGGTACGACGATCGCGCTGGCCAACTCCGGATTGGTGATCCACGGATTACCCGACTCACGGTCGGTGATCACGATCGGTATAGCACCAGCCTTGGTCGCGATGCGAATTGTTTCCAGCGCCCACCGCTCGGCACCCCCGAGCTCGAGCCAGTGCAGTCCGAAAATCACTGCGGGCGGGCCGCCCGTTTCACCGGCCCTGGCCGCTCGATTGAGAGGAACCGAAGCTTTTCGCGGCACGCCATGGTCCCGCCGCACTTGCTCGACTACATCGGTACGCAACTGGCGAAGGGCGTCGAACTGGATGGGCGCGAGGAAACGCGTTGTTCGCCGGACCCGTCCCTTCCAGCCCGGCAATGTATCGTACATGTGCCCGAATTTCAGTTCACCACCCACATCGATAACCAGGTCCACGACACGCGTCGGGGGCACTGCTCCGGTAATCGGCTGGACGACCGAGCGCACAACGATTGAGCCGATGGCCTCACGGTCATCGGCCCATTCGATCTGATAAACTGTCCGATCGGTCAAAGCGGGAAAGGTTCCCCGAGGGCCGCGCAGGACGGTCATCCGTAATATGTGGCCCGGAGCGGCCAAAGCGTGGAAGTTCGCGGCGCCTACCACTAACCGTCGCTCGCGCTCATCCAGTAGCCCCGCACCGTTGTCTGTCAGCCCGATACCACTGTCATCCAGCAACTCGAACAGCGCTGGGGGCTGCCGTTTCTTGTCTTGATCGTCCACTCTTCCATCCCGGTCGATGGGTCAGGTAAGGGTAGGAACATGGCTGCGCGCAGAGTACTCGTCTGCTGTGCGGGCTCCGTACTGGCCGACAGACTGCCAGCCGGTCTGGGCCGACTACCCCCGGCCACTGGCGCCGCCGCCCGCAGCCACTACCCTCTCAGCCACGGGGCGGCCAGCCGAACTCGTTCGGGTAAGGATCGGTGCTGAAGATAAGGGCGCTCCGTTTTGATGCTGGTGCGCTCGGTTGCGCTGCACTGGAACTCGCGCCCGAGTTCCCCCGGCTGCGCAGGCGTACCGCGCTGCTGTTGAGGAGCTCAGTAGCCGATCTGGTTGGAAGCGGGTGTTCGACGGTTGATGGTGCGACGAAGTCCCTCCGCTGAGCGGGAGGTGGCGCTGCTCACCGCTGTGCAGCAGGCCGTCGCCCGTCCCCGGGCAGTGTCTGCCGCCCGCGGGATGTCCCACTTCGGCGAACATGCCCTGGGCTGGCTGGCGCTGGGCCTGCTGGGCGCGCTTGTCGACCGGCGCCGCCGCCGCGAGTGGCTGATCTCGGCCGCCGCGGTGGCCGGTGCGCACGGCACGTCGATCGCCGTGAAACGGGTGGTGCGCCGCCACCGCCCGACCGACCCGGCGGTGCAGGTGCTGGTGGACACGCCGAGCCGGCTGTCCTTCCCGTCCTCGCACGCGACCTCGACCACTGCGGCGGCAGTCCTTTACGGCGGTTTGCTGCGCCGCCCGCTAACACCCGTGCTGGTGCCGCCGATGTTAGTAAGCAGGCTGGTCCTTGGCGTGCATTACCCGACCGACGTCCTGGTGGGCTCAGCTCTCGGCGCGGTGATCGGGGCCGTGGTTCGGCGCCGACTGGGCATTCCGCGCAGAACGGCGCAGCGGAGAGGACAACGATGACCACCACCGTGCCGAGGCAGTCCTCCGAACACCGGGGTAACCCGATCGGCGGGCTGATCCGGACGATGCGGCCCCGGCAGTGGGTGAAGAACGTCCTGGTGCTGGCCGCGCCGTTTGCCGGCGGCGACGTTCTCCAGGTGAACGTGCTCACCGCGGTCGGGCTGGCGTTCGTGGCGTTCTCGTTCGCTGCCTCGGGGATCTACCTGGTCAACGACGTCAATGATGTCGAAGCCGACCGGGCGCACCCAACCAAGCGAAATCGGCCGATCGCCGCAGGTTTAGTGGCGCCGCGGCCGGCGCTGGCCGTCGCGGTGCTGTTGTTCGCGGCGTCGATTGTCATCTCGTTGCAGGCCTCGACCGATCTGGCCATTGTCATCGCGGTCTACATCGTCGTGCAGGTCGCCTACTGCCTGTGGCTCAAGCATCAGCCGGTGCTGGATATCGCCATCGTCGCTTCGGGATTCCTGATGCGAGCCATCGCGGGTGGTGCTGCTGCTCAGATCGCGCTGTCCCAGTGGTTCCTGCTCGCCACCGCGTTCGGATCGCTGTTCATGGTGGCAGGCAAGCGCTATGCCGAGATCACGCTCGCCGAGCGCACCGGCGCGAAGATCCGCAAGTCACTGGAGCACTATACCGCCACCTACTTGCGGTTCGTGTGGACGCTCTCGGCGACCGTGGTGATCATGACTTATGGCCTGTGGGCCTTTCAGCTCAGCGACGCCAACCACGACTCACGGTGGGCAGTGATTTCGATGGTGCCCTTCGTACTGGCTGTGCTGCGCTACGCCGTGGACGTCGACGGCGGCAACGGCGGCGAACCCGAAGAAATCGCCCTAGGCGACCGAGTACTCCAGGTCCTAGGCGTCCTCCTAATCCTCACCCTAACCGCCGCTGTCTATCTCTAACCACCCCCACCCCGGCGTCCGCTTCTCATGCACACCGTGTCCGCCGCTCATGCGCCCCACCTCACGCAGGAACTTCGCCTGTCGGTCCGGGCCGGTGAAACGGCCCTTCTGCGCGATGTCGTGCCCCAGGTACAGCCGTGCCCGCCCGTTGGCCCGCGGAAAGACCAAATAGCTCAGGCCGTCCTCGGCGCCGATCGAGAACTGATGGGCTGGCCAGGCGTGCAAGCCATCGACGAGCATCCCGCCCGCCATGGTGCGCGGCGTGGTCTGGTGCAACCCGATGCCGAGCTGGCGCCGGACCGTGGACATCCGGCCGTCCGCCGCGCCGACCACCAGCCGGCAGCGCACCTCGTGGCCGACGTCGTCGTGCTCGTAGCGCACCATCGGCGCGTCACCTGGCTCGATGTCGATGTCACCGACGCCGCGGACCACGGTGGCTCCGGCTGCTGCGGCGGCCTGGGTCAGCGCCTCGCAGGCCTCGGGGTGCCCGACATCCAGCGTGCCGGGCACGCCGGGCAGGAACTGGTCTACCGGCACAGCGGCTGCCTCGGCCTGCGCGGGGTCGATCACGTCGTCGTATGACACCAGGCGTGTCACGTAGCAGCCACCCGCGTCCAGCAGGGGCTTCTCCAGGTCAAGCTGGAGCAGCTCGGCCACACCCCAACAGGTCATCCACTCCCCGCGCACCTTATCCCGATAGGCGGTCTGACGTTCGAGCACGACAACCTGATAGCCACTCCTGGCCATCACGGTGGCCAACGACGACCCGGCGATCCCGCCACCCACCACGACCACATCAGCTGAGCCGCTCATGTCACTTTTCATCAGGGCTTTCTTTCTCGAGGGTGTTGGCCTGTGCCCCGGCTGGGGTGGTAGGGATCAGGGTGCGTTGCTGGCTGGGTGAAAATGTTGAGTGAACCTAAAATCGGCTGGTCAGGGGATTTCTCGTGCTGGTGGGGATCTCTTGCGCAGGGAGGGTCGAGATGGGGGTGGAGTTCGGGCTCCTCGGTGATGTCGAGGTTCGGGTTGATGGCCACCCGGCATGCCCGGCAGTGCTGTGTGCTGGCGGTGCTGCTGATGGAGGTCAACCGCGTGGTCTCGGTGGATGCGCTGGTGAACCGAGTGTGGGGAGACCGGGCGCCGCGTCGTGCACGGGAGACGCTGTATACCTATCTGTCCCGGCTGCGTCAGGCCCTGAGTCCAATCGGCGAGGTCGGTCTGGTGCGCCAGTCGGGGGGCTATGTCCTGGCCGTCGATCCAATGGCGGTGGATGTGCACCGGTTTCGCCACGTGGTCGCCCAGGCCCGCGCGACTGATGACCAGGATCGGGCACTGGTGTTGTGTGAGCAGGCATTAGGGCTGTGGCGGGGGAAGCCGTGTGCCGGGCTGGATACGCCGTGGGTTAATGAGCTGCGTGACACCCTGGAGCGGGACCGGTTCGCTGTCCAGCTGGACTGCACCGACCTACAACTGCGGCGCGGCCAGCACGGATGGCTGCTGGGTGAATTGTTCAACCGGGCCAAGGCGTACCCGCTGGATGAGCGCGTGGCCGGCCAGGTGATGCTTGCCCTGTACCAGAACGGCCGCCAGGCCGAGGCCCTGGAGCACTTCCAGCAGCTGCGGGCGCACCTGGCCGAGGAACTGGGGATCGATCCCGGCCCCGACCTGCACCGACTGTATGCACAGATCCTGACCACCGACCCGGCATTGACCGCTCCCTCCGCTGTCCCCGCTGCCTCACCGGGGGACAGCGCGGGAGCTGGCAACACCGGCCTGCCGCTGCACGGGGGCCGGGCGGATGATGTGTTGGCGGGGCGGGTGTGGAATGCGCCGGCCCGCAGTCCGGTCTTCACCGGACGCGAGGAGCTGCTCACCGCACTGCGGGCCGCACTTCGAGACGAGAAGCGTTCGATGGCGGTGGTGCAGGCACTGCACGGGATGGGGGGATCGGCAAGACCGCGCTGGCCATCGAGTACGTCCACCGCCACAGCACCGACTACGACGTGGTCTGGTGGGTTCCGGCGGAGCAACCAGCGCTGGTCGCCCACCGGTTGGCCGAGCTGGCCCACGCGCTGGGTTGGGCAAGCGTCACCCACCCGGTGACCGCGGCGGTGGCCCGGTTGCTGGGTGTGTTGCGGGAACGGAACCGATGGCTGTTGATCTTTGACAACGCCGAGGAACCCGCGGCGCTGGCCCCCTACCTGCCCGGCGGTGGCGGCCACGTGGTGATCACCTCCCGCAATCCCGGCTGGCAGGAACTGGCCACCCCGGTGGAAGTGAATGTGTTCGACCGAGACGAGTCGATCACACTGCTGCGCCGCCGCGCCCCCCAGCTCACCGACAGCCAGGCCGGGCGGATCGCGCCGGCTCTGGGGCACCTGCCGCTGGCGCTGGCCCAGGCCGCCTCATATGTGGCCGACACCGCCACCGAGGCGCGGGACTACCTGGCCCTGCTGGCTGAGCGAACCACGGAACTGCTGGCCCACGGCGCCCTCGCGACCTACCCGGTGTCACTGGCCGCCAGTGTCCAGATCTCCCTGAATCGACTCGCCACCGAGTCCCCGGCTGCGTTGGTGCTGTTGTCCCTGGCCGCCTATCTGGCACCAGAACCCATCCCGCTGACCCTGTTCAGCACCCACACCACCCAGCTGCCCGAACCCCTAGCGACCGCGGCCGCCGATCCGCTGACGTTTGCCGCGCTGAGTCGGCTGCTGCGCCGGCACGGACTAGCCCGCGGCCAGGTGAACACCCTGGTGTTGCATCGGCTGCTCGCCGCGATCGTGCGCACCCTGCCCCACCCACAACCCGACCTGCCCATCCGGGCGGTCCAGCTGCTGCGGGCCGCCGTTCCAGACGATCTGCGGGACAATACACAGGCCTGGCCAGCCTGGCGTCAGCTGCTACCGCACATCCTGGTCGCCACCGACTCCCACCGCACCCTTACCGGGATCGAGCAGGACGTGGCCTGGCTGCTCGACCGGGCCGCTCAGTACCTGCATACCCGGGGGGAACCCGCCGCTGCCCGGCCGCTGTTGGAACGCACCCGGGACCTGCGCCGCTCTCTGCTCGGCGAAGCCCACCCCGACACGCTGGAATCGGCCAGCAACCTCGCCCTTTCCCTGTGGGAGCTGGGACACTACGAGTCGGCCTGTCAACTCGGCGAGGACACCCTCACCCGCTGTCGTCGGGTCCTGGGCGAAGACCACCCCCACACCCTGCGCTCGGCCTACAGTCTCGCTAACTTCCTGCGGGAGCTGGGGCAGTATGAGCGGGCTCGCCAGCTCGGTGAGGATGCTCATACCCGCCTGCGTCGGGTGCTGGGTGAGGACCACCCTGACACTCTGCGTTCAGCCCGCAACCTTGCCGCTGCAGGTGGCGAATCTGATGAGCACGATCAGGCCCGCCGACTGGACGAATGAATCAGGTTTCCGCGGGGAAGATGACCCGATTATTGGGTGTTTCCTCGTTGTTGCAGGCAACGTGCCACCATCGCCGGCCGCGGGGCTCGGCGTCGCGAACGCCGCGGTGACCATGCCGGTGCGGCCGGTTGAGCCCAAGGTTGCCATGCGGCTCGATGCGGGCGGCGGGAAGTACGGCGTAGACCCAAACTGAGACCGACTGAGCAAACGCCGGGTGAGTTTAACCACAACTCACCCGGCGTTTCGGCTGGTAGATGGCGGTAGCGGTGGGATTTGAACCCACGGAGGGCGTGAACCCTCACGCGCTTTCGAGGCGCGCTCCTTCGGCCGCTCGGACACGCTACCGCCAACTAGGTTACCCGACGCCGAGGTCAGCGCTCAGGCCCGGGAGGTGGTGTGCACGAGGGACGGACACGGTGTGCATGAGGAGAGGACACACCGTGCACCAGGGGCGGACACGCCGAGGGTTAGGGGCGGTGGGCGGCGAAGAAGGTGGTGAGGAGGGTGGCGCAGTCGTTGGCTAGGACTCCGCCTACTACCTGGGGGCGGTGGGTCAGTCGGCGGTCTCGGACGACGTCCCACAGTGAGCCGACGGCGCCGGTCTTGGGTTCCCAGGCGCCGAACACCAGACGGGCGATTCGGGCTGCGACCAGGGCACCAGCGCACATCGTGCACGGCTCCACGGTGACCGCGAGGGTGCAGCCGGTCAGCCGCCAGCCATCGCCTCGGCCCTGCGATCGCAGCCGGGCTGCCCCGGCGCGCAGCGCCAGCAGTTCAGCGTGCGCGGTGGGGTCGCCGGTGGCCTCTCGGGCGTTGCAGGCAACGGCGAGTTCGACGCCGACCGGATCCACCAGCACCGCACCGATCGGGACGTCTCCGGTGGCAGGCGCGCCACGGGCCGCTTCGATCGCACGCCGCATCAGCGCCGCGTCGGCACTAGTGCTCGCCGTCACCGGGTGCTCGCCGTCGACTGAGTGGTCGCCGTCGACCGGGTGGTCACCTTCAACCGGGCTGTTTCTCCAGCAGCGCCGTGAACTGGGACTGGAAGCCACAGCGCTGGGCGATCATGTCGAGCTGTTCGTCGGGGTAAAGGTCCACCTCGTCGATGATCACCTGCATCTCCGCGGCAGGTAAACCCAGGTCGGCGAGCAACCCGAGATCGCCTTCCGGCCAGACCTCGTCCGCGTCCACGGCATCTTCGTCGGGGACCTCAACGCGCAGGAGGTCGAGCACATCGGCAGCCACGTCATAGTCCAGCGCGGCAGCAGCATCGGAGAGCAGCAATGACACTCCACCCGGCACGGGCCGGACCACGACGAAGAATTCGTCGTCCACGTCGAGCAAACCGAAGACCGCTCCGGTCGAGCGCTGCCTGCGGAGCTCGGTAATCGCCGTGTCGAGATCTCCTAGGGCGGCAGCATCCAGCGGGGTGCACTGCCAGCGTCCCTCCTCGCGAAGCACGGCGATGGCAAAACCGGTGACCGCCATCAAAGTCGCGCGGAGGGGACCGTCGTCGTGAGGTGACGGGGGAATCCGCGCTCCCTCCCCTCGGGGTGTCGGTGCCCGGAATGGTCGGTGTGCCCTGGGATGATTGCCCGGTGCGGCGTTCCTACAAGTTCCTGCTGCGCCCGACCGCCAAGCAGGTCGACGCGCTGACCACGATGCTGCAAGACCACCGGCAGTTGTACAACGCTGCGCTGCAAGAACGTCGCGACGCCTGGCGGTTGGCTCGGGTGTCGATCCGTTACGGCGATCAGTCCGCGCAGCTCGGCGAGATCCGCCGGGCTGACCCTGAGGGGCAGGGTCGTTGGTCGTTCAACTCTCAGCAGGCCACGCTGCGCCGTTTGAACCGGGCATTCGATGCGTTCTTCCGGCGCGTGCAGGCAGGGCGAGCGCCAGGGTTTCCTCGGTTCAAGGGCGCCGGACATTTCAACACCGTGGAATGGCCCCGGGACCGGGATGGTTGCCGCTGGGACTCCGCCGTCAGCCAACGACGTGTCTTGCTGCAGGGCATCGGGCACGTCCGGGTGCACCAGCACCGGGACGTGCGGGGCACGGTCAAGACAATCAGTGTCACACGGGAGAGTCGGCGCTGGTATGTGGTGTTGTCCTGTGATGACCAGGCCGTGTTCCGATGCGTCGCCTGCGGCCACACCGCGCACGCCGACGTCGTCGGGGCGGTCAAGGTTCTGCGGGCAGGGCTTGCCCGTCGGGCCGCCCAAGCTGCCTGAGAAGCCGGTGCCTTCAGGCATCGGAAGGGTCACGACACAACGGTATGCTCTGCCACGCACTGCATGGAAGCGTGGTCACCGCATCCGGCGCCTTGACTTTAGGACGAGGTGCGAGGATGGGATGCCGTGACTACCCCCGCGCCCCGCCACCGACGCCGGACCAGCAGCCGCTCCCGGACCCACTCGACCACCTTGGTGGCCGCCGCCAGGACGCTGCAGCCGCGCACCGTCGCGCTGCGCAGGGCGCTGCACCGGCGCCCCGAACAGGGCCTGCACCTGCCCGACACCCAGTCGGCCGTACTGGCTGCGCTGGCTGACCTGCCGGTGCGGGTGCGGACCGGGCACTCGACGAGTTCCGTGGTCGGGGTGATTGAGGGCAGCCGACCTGGCCCGACGGTACTGCTGCGCGCGGACATGGACGCGCTGCCGCTTACCGAGCAGTCCGGGGTGCCGTTCAGCTCCGAGGTGCCGGGAGTGATGCACGCCTGCGGCCACGATGCGCACGTCGCGATGCTGGCCTCGGCCGCGCGGGTGATCGTCGATCAATGCGACGAACTCGCCGGGCAGGTGCTGCTGATGTTCCAGCCAGGGGAGGAGGGCTTCCATGGGGCCCGGCACATGCTCGAGGAGGGCCTGCTGGAGGTCGCCGGGATGCCGGAGCAGGCACTGGCCCTACACATCACGTCCACTCTGGACTGCGGACTGGTGCAGAGCAGGCCGGGCGCCATCATGGGCTCGTCGGACGTGCTGAGGGTGCAGATCACCGGCCGAGGGGGCCACGCCTCAGCGCCGCAGAACGCTGTCGACCCGATACCCGCGGCCGCAGCGATGGTGAGCGCGATACAGACGACCCTCACCCGGACGCTGAACGTCTTCGACCCGGCGGTGGTCACCATCACCCGGATCTCCGCGGGCACCAACTCCAACATCATCCCGGAACTGGCCGAGCTGGAGGGAACCATCCGAGCACTATCCGAGCACACCCGCCGCAAGGTGCACGAGCAGGTACGCGGCGTCTGCCAGCACGTCGCCGCCGCGCACGGCTGCACCTGTGAGGTGGAGATCGAGCACGGCTACCCGGTCACCTTCAATGACGACGACGTGGGAGTGCAGGTGCTCGACGTCGCCCGTCGGGTGCTCGGTGAGCGCCACGCCGAGCTGATGCCGGACCCGATGATGGGTGCCGAGGACTTCTCCTACGTGCTGGCGAAGGTGCCTGGGGCGATGGCCTTCCTGGGAGCCTGCCCGCCGGGTTGCGAGCCGGATACCGCCCCTTCCAATCACTCCAACCGGGTGGTATTCGACGAATCGGCGATGGTGCACGGGGTGGCCCTCTATGCCGGCTTCGCATTGGAGGCGCTGATCCCTTGACTGGGCGGACCCCGAACGAGCGGACCCCGAACGAGCGGACCCCGAACGAGCGGGCACTATGCGTTGTCGGGCTCGGTCTGATCGGCGGGTCGCTGCTGCGTGCCGCCGAGCGCGCCGGATGGACGGTCCAGGGCACCGCGACGTCCGCAGCCGACGTGGCCCTGGCGAGGAAGGCAGGCTTCAACGTCACCTCCGCGCTGGACGAGGCGCTGCGAGCGGCTGCGGAGTCCGACGCCCTGGTGGTGCTGGCGGTGCCGCTGCCCGCGGTGGAGGGGGTGCTGGCGGTGGTGGCCCGGGAGGCTCCGCGGTGCCTGCTCACTGACGTGGTGGGGGTGAAGCGACCCGTTGCGGCGGCGGTGGCTCGGTGTGCCCCGCTGGTCCGCTATGTCGGAGGACACCCGATGGCGGGGAGGTCCGCTTCCGGCTGGGCGGTCGGCTCGGCGGAGCTGTTCGTCGCAGCGCCGTGGGTAGTAAGCGCCGACGATGGGGTCGACACCGCGGTGTGGGCCCAGGTCGCTGGCCTCGCGCTGGACTGCGGGGCGCATGTGGTGCCTGCGTCCGCTGCCGACCACGACGCCGCGGTGGCGCGAGTGTCGCATCTGCCGCACGTGCTGGCCGCTGTGCTCGCCTCGGTCGGCGCTGACGGTGGACCGCTGGCGATGGCGCTGGGCGCGGGTTCGTTCACCGACGGCACCCGGGTCGCCGGGTCCCCACCCGACCTGGTGCGGGCGATGTGCGAGGGCAACCAGGGCGCGCTGCTCACGGCGGTGGACGACGCGCTGGGCAGGCTTGGGGCGGCCCGCGGCTCGCTGGCTTCCACCGGTGGGCTGGCGGCGACCATCCGGGTCGGCCACCTGGCCCGCCGGGCCTTCGACGCCGCCCGCGGGGGCAACCCGGAGGTCAATACTCCAGACGCCGACACCCTGCACGTTGATCTGGACGGCGCCGGAGCGCTGGAGCGGTTGCGCGAGATCGGCCGGGCCGGCGGGCGGGTCGTCGCCCTGGACGGCCAGCGCTGCACTGTGCGGGCAAGCCATCAGGCGAGCACTGCCCGCCGCTGAAGCCCTGCTGCGGCAGGTTCAGGGGGGTTGGCGACTCAGTCACCCGCAGCGGCAGTGGCCTTGTGGCGATCGGCTGAGTCGTTGTGGTGCTCCTCGCGCAACTGCCGCTCGATCGCCCGATCGGCGACGATCAACGGATCGCCACCGCACCGGTCATCGGCAACCCGGCCGCGCCGTGCCCCTGCTGCTCTGAGTATCCCGAGCTCAACAGCAGAGCTGTCAGGTCAGATCCGGACAGCTTCGCTGTTGGGCTCGGGGAACTCAGATGTGGGTAGCACCCAGGGCAACGGCAAGTTCGCCGGCTGTCGTGTGATCGTCATATCGAGTCGCAGGTTGGGTGTGGGTTCACTCTGTCCGGAGCGGGTGCGCCGGGATCCCGGTCAGGTCTGGGCCCTCTCTGGCCAC
>JBQTGW010000166.1:0-17230 GCA_052390495.1 Pseudonocardiales bacterium | reverse complement strand
GCGCACCAAGCTGGTCGACCTGCTGCGTGATCAGGACACCGTCCGGACCCCCACTGTGGACGCGGCCCTGCGTAGCGTGCCCAGGCACCTGTTCCTGCCTGGTGTGCCCCTGGAGGAGGCGTATGTCAACGAGGCCGTCTACACCAAACACGACGACAGCGGGAGCGCCTGCATCAGCGCCGCCTCCCAACCGGCGATGGTCGCCATGATGCTGGAACAACTCCGACTCGAACCCGGACAGCGCGTGCTGGAACTGGGCGCAGGCACCGGCTACAACGCCGCCTTGATGGCCGCCATCGTCGGCGACACCGGCCACGTCACCACCATCGATATCGACGAGGACCTGGTTGACGGTGCAAGGAAGCAGCTGGCCGCCGCTGGCGTCATGAATGTGGAGGTGATCTTGGGTGACGGCGCGCTCGGCCACCCCGAAGCGGCCCCCTACGATCGCCTCATCGCCACCGTGGGTGCCTTCGAGACACCCACCCCGTGGCTGGACCAACTCGCCCCGCACGGGCGCCTCGTCATCCCTGTGCGCTTGGCCGGCGCCGCCTCCCACAGCATCATCTTCGAGCGCGACCAGGATGGCTGGAGCAGCCGCGGCAGCAAGATGACGGTGTTCATGCCGCTGCGCGGCATCGCCGACGACGCACGCCACATTATCGACCTCACAGGAGACAGCGAGGTGACCTTGCAGGCTCACCAGGACAACGACGGCGCCACCGACCCCGACGCGCTGGCCGGGGTCCTGGATACTCCTCGCCACGAGGTGTGGACCGGTGTGCTGTTCGCGCCGGGGGTGTCGTTCGAGTGGCTGGACCTGTGGCTGGCGTGCCGCCTACCCAACCCTCTGATGCGCATGAACGTCGAGCCCGCCGCGAAGCACAGCGGCCTCGTGTCACCGATGTTCCCCACCGTGGCCATGGCCACCACCACCGTGGACGGCAGCCTCGCCTACCTCACCATCCGCCGCGCCGAGCCCGCCCCCGACGGCGGGAAGCTGTACGAGGTCGGTGTCCTTGGCCACGGCCCCACCGGTGGGGACCTCGCTGAGCACGTCGGGCGGGAGATCACCACCTGGGACACCGGTTTCCGCACCTGCGGCGTCCGCTTCGCCATTCCCGACACGCCCCCGGCCGCTGACCCCGGCCAGGGCCGGTTCGTCCTGCCGCGCCCCCACCACCCCATCACCGTCACCTGGGAATGATCAGGGTGAGAATGGCCAGGATAGACCCCACCGGGCCGATAGCCCGCCGCTTCCCCCTCCTCGCCCGGCCCCGCCCGGCCTGCGCACCCCTGCACCTGCGCGTAGCGAACCTGCGTGACCGCGCCCACGCGGCCGAGCGGGACAGCGACATGGCAGCGGCGTCCGCCGTGCACAACCTGGCCGCGCTCCTCGCCTCCGACGTCGGCCTGCCCGACCTGGCCCGCCAGTGGTGCCACCACCACGCGATGGTGTACTTGCGCGCCGTCCCGCTGGGCGCACTGGCCGCCATCCGCGCCCTCGAACCCCTCGTGAACCTCGCCCGCCTGCACATCCGCGACGGCGACGGCGAACGCGCCTTCACCCTCCTCGACACGCTCTACACCGCTGTCGCCTCCCGCGCCGACACCACCATCGACGGCATCCCAGTGCCCGCAGCCACGCTCACCGCCTCCCCCGACGCACACCAGGAGCTACGACGATGGCTCTGGGCGGTGCTGCTGGCCACCGGAGCCCGCGCGCTCGCCAACGCGGGCCGCTGGAACCAGGCATGCACCCAGCTACACCGCCACAAGGGCATCGGCCGCCGTATCCTCGACGGCCGCCAAGTCGCCGTCCTCGCCCACGCCACAGCGGGGGACACCGACGGCGCCCTGACCCTGCTTGCCGACACCCTCCCTGGCGAGCCCTGGGAGAACGCCGTCACCGCATGCCTGACCGCGCTGTGCCGCCAGCACACCGACCAGCCAACCGACCGCGACATCGCCACCCTGCTGGACCGCTACCGGCACCTCGACACCGACCCCGGCCTGGCTGTCTTCCACACCCGCCTGGGCCTGTCCATCATCGACGCCACCGGCGGCATCGACCACCGCGCCGCCCGCCGCATCGCCACCGACCTCCTGCACCGCGCCACCACAGCCCCCGACGGATACACCGCACGCGACCTCCTCGGCCACGACGGCTGTGCCAGCATGCTGAACGACCACCAAGCCCACGACCTCGCCGAGACGGTGAACACCTGCGGGCTGGGCAGCCACACCATCCCCGCACCACTACAAGCCGACCTCTCAGCCGCACTCGACACCAGCGAAGCAGTCCTCACCCACACCCTCAAACACAAGCAAACATGGCACTGGCCGCGAAAGAAGTCATCTTCGAAGACCGTCTGAGCTTGTCCCCCGAGCACGGACACCTGACCTGAGGTGAGACACTTCGACCCCAGGTAACGCAACCACGGAAACACCGCAACCCGCGCCACAGCACCCGCAACAGCCGATGATTCCACAGTCAAAGTCACCGCCGCATACTGCCGCACCGGCACTGGCAACAGGGGAACGACCGGGGGCGCGGCAGGTCCGTCCAGGTGGGGCGCAACGTCTGTGCCAGAAGGTGCGGGAACGTCGGCCGGGGTCGTCTGAATCACGTGCCTCGGATCAGGCGGGGTCCGGAAAGGAAGGGCGCGCTGCGTCCGCGCCCGGCTCCTCGCATCAGGAAGCCCTCTCCGACCAAGCGGTCGAGCTGGTTCAACGCCCCGGGCTGAGTCAGCCCCGTGAGCAGCGCGTGATCACCAGAAGTGATCCAGTCGTGCACGGCCAGCCACCGGCGTACGGCGTCCAGCGGGTCGTCCGGTCGGCGGTAAGACAAAACCCCGCTGCGACGCAGCCTGGCCCGTGGTCCCGACGTCTCCACGACGTTCAACGCGGCGGAGGACAGTACCCAGACTCCCTTGTACCGGGCCAGCAGTGGCCGAGCGTCCACCCGGCAATCCCCGGCGGTATCGAGGGCTTCCGCAGCCTCCTGCGGGGTCCGCTGCAGCACCTGCGCCATCCGATCAGGTGTGGTGAACGGCTCCCGGAGCAGGGTGTCGACCACGAGCGCCACCCGTACGTCCTTGCGACGTACCGCGGGCTCGATCCGGCTGGTGAGCGCCATTACCGGCACGACCGGTTCGCCCCCGACGAGGCGGGTACGCACTCGTGGCCCCGGCTCCTCGACGATGACCGGAGGGCGGTGCCCAAGAGCCACCATCTCCCGGTACATCCGATCGACGCCCAGCCCCTGCTTTTCGACCAACCCCAGGGCGCGGAACACGTCGGCCAGCGCCGGATGGCGGGCGTAGCGCTGGGTGAGCACCGTATCGGCGGTCACGCCGCCGACGAAACCACCGGGACTGACGACCTGCAGGGCCGAATCCGCCTGCACCCAGGTGATCGCTACCGGTTCCGACAGGTGCCAGTCCCGATGCACAAGACCGTTGAGGATCGCCTCCCGCAGCGCCGCGGTGGGCATCCGGCGGACAGGCAGCTGGGCGAACGATCCCCGCACGACCACCTCGGAGTTGAGCGGATCAAGCCGGTCCTCCACGGCCGCGAGCTGCTCAAGCAGGCTCAATCCGGCCAGGTCCGGCGGTGTGGACAGGACGTCACCACCCTCGACGTCGAGCACCGTGGCGCTCAGGTAGCTGCGGTCGGCCGGACAGAACACCAACGCCCCGGCCTGGGTCAGACGGCCGTCGGGGAGCAGCACGCCTAGCCGACGGAGCAGGTCGGCGGTGCTGCCGGAGTCGGCGTCCCCCACCGGGTCCGCCGCCCGCAGATACCTGCGCGCGACCACAATCGCACCGGGGGACACCTCTGCCGATGTGCGACCGGTGGCGACCGCCATGCTGTCGTAGCCGACCTGACCCTGACGATGCTGCCACCACTCGGATCGATCGACGGGGGCGCAGTGGCTGCCGACCCGCCAGCGAATGCGTCCAGGAGTGTCCTCGACGGGGTCCTGCGCGGCGGCGACGTAAAGGATCAACAGGCGCACCCCCTCGACGTGCCGAGCTTCGACGACCGGGGCGATGTCCACCCGCTCGTAGATCCGGTGTCGCAGCCACTCCGGGTCCAGGTCCGTACCGAGCAGATCACCGGTCTTGTCTTCGACCCCCACGATCAGCGCCCCGCCGCCGGGGGTGTTCGCGAAGCACGCCACCTCGTCGGCCAGCTGCGTCGCCGCCGCGAGATTCTCCGCCTGCCCCGGCAGAAGCACGCCGCCGGCACCCCGGCGCCCCGCCTCTTCCTTGATGTCCACCTGCTGCCGCTCCGCCTGGCTCGGCAGCTGACCGGAGGCGAGGCCGTCGAGCACGGTGTCGACCACTCGACGCAGCGCAGCACGGGCATCGAGAAGATCGGACTGAGGGTGCAATGGCAAGCCCACAGGGTCCTCGCAACTCAAGTTGTCTTTTAGAGTGTCGTTAAACTACAACAAAGGGCTTTGGACGCGCGTCTTCCCAGCCGACAGGCGGGCGGCTACGGTCGGGTAGGTCAACTGAACACGCGGGAGCTCGTACCGAAGCGGGCTGAGAGGGCAGCTGGGCACCGGCCCGGGGCTGTCGACCGCAGGAACCTGTCCGGGTAATGCCGGCGTAGGGAGAGTCATCGCTATGACGACACTGCACGATCGCACCATCGAACCCGCTGTGACCACCGGGCCGATCACGGGGTCCCGGAAGGTCCACAAAGAGGTGAGTGACGGGCTGGCAGTGCCGGTTCGCCGGGTGGACCTGACCAACGGCGAGCACTTCGACCTCTACGACACCTCGGGCCCCTACACCGATCCGGACACCACCATCGACGTACACCACGGGCTGTCCCGGCTGCGCGAGCAGTGGATCGCCCAGCGCGAACCGATCAATGGCGCGGCCACCCAGCTCGCCTGGGCGCGAGCGGGCATCGTCACCAAAGAGATGGAGTTCATCGCGGTGCGCGAAGGCGTCGACGTCGAACTGGTGCGCGCCGAGGTGGCCCGGGGCCGGGCGGTGATCCCGGCCAACCGCCGCCACCCCGAGTCCGAGCCGATGATCATCGGCAAGAAGTTCCTCGTGAAGATCAACGCGAACATCGGCAACTCGGCGGTGACCTCGTCCATCGAAGAAGAGGTGGACAAGATGGTGTGGGCCACCCGCTGGGGTGCCGACACGATCATGGACCTGTCCACCGGCAAACGGATCCACGAAACCCGCGAGTGGCTGCTGCGCAACTCCCCCGTCCCGGTCGGCACAGTGCCGATCTACCAGGCGCTGGAGCAGGTCAACGGCGAGCCGGCCAAGCTGACCTGGGAGGTCTACCGGGACACCGTGATCGAGCAGTGCGAGCAGGGCGTCGACTACATGACCGTGCACGCGGGCGTGCTGCTGCGCTACATCCCGCTGACGGCGCGGCGGGTCACCGGGATCGTCTCGCGCGGTGGGTCGATCATGGCGGCGTGGTGCCTGGCGCACCACCGGGAGTCGTTCCTCTACGAGAACTTCGCGGAGCTGTGCGAGATCCTGCGCCGCTACGACGTCACCTTCTCCCTCGGCGACGGGCTAAGACCCGGCTCCATCGCCGACGCCAACGACGAAGCGCAGCTCGCCGAGCTCAAGACCCTCGGTGAGCTGACCACCATCGCCAAGAGCCACGACGTGCAAGTGATGATCGAAGGCCCCGGGCACGTGCCGATGCACAAGATCGTCGAGAATGTGCGGCTGGAGGAGCTGTGGTGCGATGAGGCGCCGTTCTACACCCTCGGCCCCCTCGCGACGGACATCGCGCCCGCCTACGACCACATCACCTCGGCGATCGGCGCGGCGATCATCGCCCAGGCCGGCACCGCGATGCTGTGCTACGTCACACCCAAGGAGCACCTCGGGCTGCCGGACCGGGACGACGTCAAGACCGGCGTGATCACCTACAAGATTGCCGCACACAGCGCCGACCTGGCCAAAGGCCACCCCGGCGCGCAAGCCTGGGACGACGCGCTGTCCCAGGCCCGGTTCGAGTTCCGCTGGCACGACCAGTTCGCGCTGGCCCTGGACCCCGACACCGCGCGCTCCTACCACGACGAAACGCTGCCCGCCCAGGCCGCGAAGACCGCGCATTTCTGCTCGATGTGCGGGCCGAAGTTCTGCTCGATGCGGATCTCCGCCGACGTCCGGGCTTACGCCGAGGAGCATGGCCTGTCCACGGTGGACGCCATTGAAGCGGGCATGGCGGAGAAGGCCGAGGAGTTCACCGCGACCGGTGGGCGGGTGTACCTGCCGGTGGCGGGGTCGTGAGCCGCACGCCCCCCGTCGCGCTGACCATCGCCGGGTCGGACTCCGGTGGCGGGGCGGGGCTACAAGCCGATCTGCGCACGTTCACCACCTGCGGCGTGCACGGCTGCGTCGCAGTCACCGCGGTGACCGTGCAGAACACGCTCGGGGTGAGCGGGGTCGTCGAGATCCCGCCGGAAACGGTGGCCGACCAGATCCGCGCCGTGATCACCGACATCGGGGTGGGTGCAGCGAAAACCGGCATGCTCGCCTCGTCGTCGATCATCAAGGCGGTCGCCGGGGTGTGCGACGAGCTGGGCATCGGCGCAGACACGCCGTTAGTGGTCGACCCGGTGGCCGCCTCGATGCACGGCGACCCACTGCTCACCGACGACGCACTCGACGCGCTGCGCACAGAGCTGTTCCCCCACGCCACCCTGATCACACCCAACCTGGACGAGGTGCGACTGCTCGTCGACATCGACGTCCGGTCCCGCGAGCAGCAGTACGAGGCCGCCCGTGCCCTGTTCACCCTGGGGCCGCAGTGGGTGCTGGTGAAGGGCGGGCACCTACACGACGACCCGGAATGCGTGGACCTGCTGCACGACGGCACCAACTTCGTCGAACTCATCGGCCCCCGGTACGACACCCCCCACACCCACGGCAGCGGCGACGCCCTGGCCGCCGCTGTCACCTCGGCCCTAGCCCGCGGCGCCGCCGTCCCCGACGCAGTAGCCCACGGCAAACGCTACATCGAACAAGCAGTAGCCCACGCCTACCCCCTAGGCACCGGAACAGGCCCCGTCTCCCCCTTCTGGCGCCTCCGCCCCCCCTAACCACCCCCCGCGCTCATGCACGGTGTGTCCGGCGCTCATGCACGGTGTGTCCGGCGCTCATGCACGACCCCGGGGGCTGCGTCGCTCGGCCGTTGAGAGTGCCCGAAACCGGCTATCGCAACGGAAGCCTTCGGACACGTATCCCATGTGGGCTAATCGCCACCACAGCACCGGCCTTAAGCGCTTCGTCGAAGGCAGGCAAGTTGACAATCAGCAGACGAGCCAGATCGTCAGCGCGCAGCCTGGAGACCTCCCGGGTGAGGATCACGGATGGGGTCGTCGCCCGCTACGCAGCCAGCAATGTGCCGAAATCGGTGTCGGACGAGACGACAACCCACTCGCCCGACCTAGCGAAATCCGCTATCTCGACGTCCTCGGCAGCACCGAGCGAGAACTGGTCGACGTGAGCCGCTTCGTGGCCGGCGTCGTCGAGAAGAGCGCACAACCGGCAGGAGATGTTCTTGTCAACGAGAAACCTCACGCGGACTCACGCAGCGGTAGCGTAATGACCTCCGCTGCTTCCGCGGCGTACAGCAGCGCCTGGTGAACGTCCTCCGGCTCGATGAAGGGAAAGTCTTCCTGCACTTGCTCGAGTGTCCAGCCTGCAGCGATCAGCCGAACCAGGTGGGCCACCGTGAAGCGCAGTCCGCGGATGCAGGGCTGGCCGTTCATCTTGCCTGGCTCTACCGTCACTCGGTCAAACATGATCTCTCCGTTCCGATCGACCTGCTGATGGGTCGTCATAGTCCATCATCCACCTAGCTGGGCTCGCTCGGTTTCCCGTCCACCTCCTCCTGACAGCCTGCGTTGAACCCATGGCGGCGGCGAGCGCGCGGCGGCGGTGCACAGCGCCACACCGAGACCCTGCTGCCGCAGCAGCGGCGGGTAGATGCCGTGAGCCAGCTCACGCACGGCATCAATCGTTGCCTGCACATCGGCGCGGAGCTCCGCAAGCTGGGTGGCGGCGGTGCTCGGATCGCTGTCCAGGAGCTGGCGGGCGCCATCCGCTCAACGGTCAGCAGCAATGCGAGGGCCTGATCTTTCTGGCTCAGGTTGACGTGTGCGCACGCTCGGTCAGTGAGGTGCCGGCAGCGGGCCGCCAGCGGGAGCCCTGGGTAGGCCGGCATCCGCAACGCGGCCTCCAGGGCCGCCGGATAGTTCTCGGTGACCACCTCGACGTCGACCGTCTGCATGGTGACCTGGGACGGGCCGAACGGGGTCTCATAATCGGTGCGGTCACAACCCACCCGATGCGCCACTTCAGCGGCTGACCCGAGAAGATCACCGGCTACGGCTCTGCGACCGTCCCTCGCGGCAGCGGTGGCCGCTGTGATGAGCAGCGACCCGTACGCCGACAGGTGCTGCACCCGGACTGACCTTCCCGATCCTGAAACGATCGTGCGGCGGGACCGCATCAGAGGGCGTGGGTGAAGGTGATCGTCATGTCGGGCAGCGAGCTGCCCAGATGGTGAACGACCCCGCCTCTGTCGCTTCCCGCTCGGAGACGAAACGGTTTATGCGAAGCCGTGATTTCTGTTTGCGTCTCCCTTCTCACCGCCCCCGCACCCACCGCTGCCCAACTAGCCGGATCTCAACCAGATCCGTCCACCCCCTTGCCGCTACCGGCCAGACAATGTATAGGCGTATCCGTCCTCGTGGATACGCCTATACATGGCGCGTCACAGGCGAGACTCCCCTCTCCAAAACCACCCCGGATCATGGACGATGAGATGCCCATTACACTCCCCGGAAAACCGGTCAGAACTGGGAAGGGGAACGATGGGATCAAAGCAGCCGCGGCGGTACTACTGCCGTTGTGGCACACACCTCGCCAAGGACAACACCGAACGCCAGTGCGCTCGCTGTCAGCGGGAGTCACGGGATAAACTCATCACCCCACCCCAGGTGCCGCCGGAATTCTGGCAGACCGAGCAGTTCTGCGAAGCCTTCGCCGCCCGGCACATGGGCCGAGTCGCCCGGGCCTACCGCACCCATCCCTACCACTACGCGGTCTACGGCCTGGACGGTATTTCACAGACCCTGCTCGGCCAATGGTTGGGCCTGCGGCAGCCCCAAGTGAGCCGGTTTGAAACCGGCCACGCCATCCAGCACCTCGACACCTTGCAGCACTGGGCGCGGGTCATGCGCATACCGGCCGAGCTGCTGTGGTTCGACATGCCAGGGCAGACGCGCGCGCCGACAACCGTCCAACCAGCGGCTACCGCGCTCTTGATACCGGTCTCCAACGGCGTACATGCGTTGCCGCCTGGGTCACAGTCCAACGGTGCTCAACCTGCTTCGCACGTTGAGCACGAGCACACCGACGACTCCAAGCATGATCCAATACTTGTGGCCCCGTGGAACCACCGAGGTACCGTCGAAGCAGTCGTCGTGCTGAGCGGTGGTGTCCGGGTGAAGCGCCGAGTGTTCCTCTCCTTGACCGGCCCTGCCTTGACCGCTCCAGCACATCAGTGGCTGATTCACGAGCCTGAGCCGCTCGCGTCGGGCTTGTCCGGGCAGCGGATCTCGGTGCGGTTGGTCGACAGATTCAGTGCCATGATCGCCGAGCTGCGCCGGATGGACGACGTGGCCGGGGGCGGCAACGTGCTGCCCCCGGCCCAGCAGCAATTCGACTGGGTTGCTGGCCTGCTCGATCAGGCCTCCTACGACGACCTCACGGGCCGCAAGCTCCATATTGCGCTCGCCGAGCTGGGGCAACTGTGCGGCTGGTCCGCGTGGGAAGCCGGGGACATCGGGCTCGCGCAGCGCTACAACATCGCCGCCCTGCGTGCGGCGCACAGCGCTGATGACCGGCCGCTGGGCGCGCACATCCTCGGATCCATGGCCAAGCAGGTTGCCTGCCAGGGCAACCCCGCCGAAGCCGCGACGCTAGCCGAGACCGCGCTGGTGGGTATGCGGAGTCATCGAACACCCCGCCTGCTGGCCCAACTGCACATCCGGCACGCCTATGCCTCGGCCACCCTGCAGGACAGCTCGGCCTGCACCAAGGCGATCTCGCAAGCTCGCACCCAGATCGAACAGCTCGACTCAGACGACGATCCACCATGCTTGTACGACGATCCACCATGCTTGTACTGGGTGGTTCCGGCCTGGATCACTGTCGAGGCCGGACTCTGCCTGCTGCGAGTGGACCAACCTGATCGAGCAGCGACCATGCTCGGCGACGGCCTCACCTTGTTCGACGAATCGTTCGTCCGGGACCAGCAGCTCTACACCGTCCACCTCGCCGATTCCCTCACCCGCCCAGGCAAGCAGCAAGACCTGGACGCCGCCGCCGGGCTGGGTATGGCGTCGATCGACCTGGCCGAGAGCCTCGACTCAACTCTCAGTGCCGATCTTCTCCGCGACCTCTGCCACCGAATGACGCCGCACAACACGCTTCCGGTGGTGCGGGAGTTTTTGGAACGGGCAAGGGGATTGCTGGAGAAGCCGGGCCGGCGCCACGAGCGGCACAACGACTCTGTGTGATCATGGAGAGGTTCAGCGGGATTCGCGCCGATGGTCACGGCTTGTACGAGTCCGCTCGGTGGCTGATATGAACAATCTCGATTGCCTGGTTACGGATGCGGTAGACCACCCGGTAGGTGCCTCGCCGGGCGGAATGTTGCCCGGCCAGGGGGCCGGTGAGCGGCTTGCCGAGCCGCTGGGGGTGGGCGGCGAGCGGACCGAAGATGAACTCAACGCATGCGGTGGCGATCTTCTCCGGCAGGCGATCAAGATCACGTGCAGCCCGTGCAGTGACCTTGACCTGGTAGCCGTCGTTCCGTTCGGTCACTTCCGGAACTTGGCTCTGATCGCTTCGGCATCGACGAAGCGCCCGGCGTCGGCGTCGTCGATGCCATCCGCGATGGCTGCCAGCTCTCCCGGCGTGGTGAGGATGTCGATGGTCTCTTCCAGCGCCGCCAGATCGTCGGGAGCGATCAGAACGGCAGCCGCGTGCCCGTGTCTGGTGATGGTGACCCGGTGGTGGGTGCGCTCCACTTCCGACACGACCTCGGAGAGGCGGTCGCGGACGTCACCGAGCGGCAAGGCAGTCATCAGTGAAGTGTAGCCAAAAATCTGGGCAAATCAAGATTTTGGCATCAGTCGAGGCAGAACGAGCGCCAGCGCCGCCGCAGCTCGATCCGCAGCCAAGCGAAGACGACCCGCACGGCGCCCATTGCACACTCCTGAGCAGTGCCGAACCATGAGTGTTGGGACTACCCCGCCGGGTGCTGGCATCACCCCAGAACACCGGCTGACGCCCTCCGACATGATATCATCGATATCATGTCGGACATCCTGATCAGAGACGTGCCCGAGCACACCATCGCCGAGATCGACCGCCGCGCCACCGCCAGCGGCGTGTCGCGCAACGAGTACCTGCGCCACTGGCTCGACCGCGAGATCCGGCCGCAGGTCACGGTGACCGACGACGACCTGTCCCGGCTGAGCAGACTCGCCAGCGACGTCACCGACCCGGACGTCATGCGGCAGGCGTGGTCGTGACCACCTCCCCGCGCCCCTGGCTCATCGATAAGTCGGCGTTGGTCAAGCTGGGCAGCAGCCCGCAGCGGCAAGAGTGGCGGGAACGGATCGAGCGGGGGCTGGTGCGCGTCACGACCGTGACCCTGCTGGAGATGGCCTACTCCGCCCGCTCCGCGACTGACATGGCCGCGATTCTGCACCAGCAGCCGCTCGTCGACATGCCCGTGGAGCACATCACGCCAAGAGCAGAGAAGCGCACCGTGGAAGTGCTGGAGGTCCTGGCTGCACGGGGCCAGCACCGCGCCCCGTCAATCCCCGACCTCCTGATCGCGGCCGTCGCCGAGCAGGCCAGGCTGATCGTCCTGCACGTCGACAAGGACTTCGAGCTCATCGCCGACATCACTGGTCAGCCCATCGAACGGCTGCCTTGACTCGAGCCGCTCATAGCCGACGATGCGCACGGGCCAGCACCACCAGCGCTCATCGAGCCAGAGCTGCGCAGCATCGATGATTTCGCGACGGGCGGAGGCACCGGAACGTGCCCAGGTATGGCAGCGTGGCTCTTCGGCTATATGGACAAGCCATCGACCCTTCACGTCGCGCTCGTAGACGGCTGTGACGGCCACCATGGTGCTCACCTCCGTAGCCAATCGCTGCCCAGGCAGTGGCGAAGTTGTTCGTCGATCTTGTTGAGTGTGCCGCCCGGGATATCCCCGGGGTGCCATGAAACGGTTGTGGAGCAGTGGCCATCGACGATGTAGCGTCTGTGTGCGCCTTTGCCGAGGCGCTCTTCCACGCCATCGAGTCAGGTCGCGAAGCGCGCGGCGGACCGCTCGCGGGCCTTGGCGGCTTCGACCTCTCGATCCTTCGGCGGTGCTGTCGTCACCAGCTCGTCGAGCAGGCGCATCGAGACGTCGGCGATCGCATCGACCGCCCGCTCGAACGTCTCCGCGTTGACCCGCGACGGCTGCTGGCACCCGCTGATCTTCCGCACGTACTGCAGTGCCGCGCTGCGCACCTCGTCCCGCGCCGCAGGCGGATCGAAGTTGAACAGCGGGCGGATGTTGCGGCACATAGGCAACATCGTAGAGACGACAGCTGAGGTAGCAGACGCGCAATCCGACGTTGCCGGTCGCGCCGGTGACCAGGATTTTGCGTTGCAGCACCAGCAGGGTCTTCCCGATTACGTCCCGGGCCTCTATCGCGGCACGACCGTCCAGACCCCGCAGTCGGCGAGGAGGCGAGCCAGCATGCCGTTGCCACCACCCAGGTCCAGCACCGACGCGACGGACGCCGAGACCAGCCGCTCGGCGACCGGCACGTGCACGTCACCTACGGCCGAGAACCGAGCCGTCGCGGCCTGGTTGGCCGCGAACCGCGCCGGGTCGCTGTCGTAGTCGACCGGCCGCGGGGCTCGACCGCCGCCGTTCGTCCTCCCGAGCACGTCACCGATCATGCCGCATGGAGTCGACTCTGAACCGTTCCTCGAAACGTGCCAAGATGTCCCGACGAGCCCGACATCGCTGCCGGACGTTGACTCCCCGCGGGGAGTCTTCCCGTGGCGGTACCACTGCCAGGTCAGACCTGGGCTGACACGGTTTCCATCGGGCCGTTTATCGTCAGGGAGCAACTCCCCCAAGACGGTGGTGCAGGTCCTGCTTGCGTGGGCGCTGCTGGCCTCATCCGAGGCTCGGTCGTCCCGATCATGCTGGTCATGCGATGGAGCGGGCCGGGCTTGGTTCTCGCGGCGGCTTCCCTGCCAGTATCGCACACCTGTTCGATCTGGGCAACGGACCGAACTCTCACGAAACGACACGTTTCTACTCGTTCGGAGGAACAGTCGAGAGCCCCTCGTCGCTCAACCGACGAGTTTTGGCCGCGGCTACGGTCTATCCAGGTGATCTCATCCGAGCTTGATTCCCGTCCTGGTCGATGGCGCAGCGGGCACCGGTTCGTCGGTGCCCGCTGGCATGCTCGCGTCGTGACCGAAATTCCCGCGGAGAACTACGCACAGCCCTGGGCCGCCGACGACCGGACCTCCCCTCCCCTGGTCGGCGGCGAACGCGAGACCCTGACCGCCTTCCTTGACTGGCACCGCAAGACCTTCGAACTCAAGTGCTCCGGTGTCCCGCCGGAGCGGCTCTCGCAGCGGTGCATCGAACCGTCCAGGCTGAGCCTGCTCGGTCTGCTCCGCCACCTCGCCGGGACGGAACGGTGGTGGTTTCGCCAGCAGTTCGTCGGCGAGGAGGTGCCACACCTGTATTACACCGACGAGGAACCGGACCAGGATTTCGAATCCCTGGACGGCGACGTCGCGGAAACCTTCGCGGTATGGCGGGCGGAGTGCGAGAAAGCCCGCGAGATCATCGCCAATGCGTCCTCGCTGGACCAGACCGGCATTCAGAAGCGGAGCGGGGAGCCGATCTCGCTGCGCCGGATCCTGGTGCACATGATTGCCGAGTACGCCCGGCACAACGGCCATGCCGACCTGCTCCGCGAACGGATCGACGGCGCCACCGGATATTAAAACGCCGCGATCGGACTCGGCACCAACGGCGGCGAAGCCCTCGGCCCACTGCTCGCCGCGCTGCTGGTACCCATTCTGGACACCCGCGGCGTGCTACTCCTCGACGCCGCCACCTTTCTCGTCTCGGCCGCCCTACTCGCGTTCCTGCCGTCCCTGAAACAAGACTCGCCAACCGGCACTGCGCGGGCAACATTCCTGGACGACACCAAAGCCGGGTTGCGCTATATCTGGGCCACCCCGCTGGTCCGGGCGATCTGCCTCGGCTTTTTCACGATCGTCGCCTGCACCGGCATCGACGACGTCGCCCTGGTGTTCCTGGCCACCGACATTCTGGGTGGCGGCGACTCCGCGGTCGGGTTGCTGCTGGCCGCGGTCGGCATCGGGCTGTTCATCGGCTACACGCTGCTCGCTCGGCCACACCGCCCGATCGCGATGGGTCCGTTGCTGCTGGCCGGCTTCGCGATCAGCAGCGCCGGGAACCTGCTGACCGGGCTGGCCTGGGCCGTGGCCACCGCCTTCGTCGTGCAGACCATCCGCGGGCTGGGCATCGCCGCCATCGACGTCGCGGTGAACACCCTGCTGCAACGCAGCGTGCCCGGCGAGCTGCTCGGCCGCGTCTTCGGCAGCCTCTATGGCGCGATAGGGGTCGCCGCCGCGCTGTCCTACCTGCTCGGCGGGCTACTCATCGACCTCACCTCGGCGCGCGTCGCATTCCTCGCCGGCGGTAGTGGTGGGCTGCTCGCCACCCTCGCCGTCGCAACGGCGTTGCGCCACAGTGCCGGAAAGCCCCCGAACCGATAGCTCATCCGGACGCAGTCACGTGGCGATCACTACAGGCGATCGAATGCCCTGGGGCAATGGAAAGTCCATGCAGGGGAGTCATCGACACGTACCGATCGTGCAGGATAGGACTTGCGATGAGTCCTGAATCGACGCTGCGCCAGGCGGCCGCCGAGAGCATGATCGGGATCGGTGCCGGGGAGATCGTCCTGCGGGACGAGGGCACATGGGTTGGCTAGATCAGCGCCCGTGACCGCACCGGCACCGTGACCCGGTGCGCATCTGGCGCGCTGCTACGCCCGGGTCGTGGCGACCTGGCGGGCCGTCCGGGCCAGTTCCTTCGCGTCGGCACCGGGCCGGGCCGCTAGCGCCGCCGCGAGCGGGGTGAGCCAGGCGCGGGTCCGGACCGAGCTGAGGTGGGCCACTGCGGTGATGGTGTCGTGGGCCAGCTGCAGGCCGCCGCGCTCTCCGGCTTTGACGTGGATGGTGGCCAGCACGGTACCGGTGAGGGTGCGGCTGAGCTGCCTGCCGCCTTCCCAGCGTCGCATCGACGCGGTGGCCAGCGCCTCGGCGGCATCCAGCCGCCCCCGGGCCAGCTCCAGCCGCGCGGCGGGGCGATCCAGGTCACCGAAGGGGTCGCTGCGGGTGGGTGTCCACAGCTCCCGGCCCTTCGCCAGGTGGGTGAGGGCTGCCGCAAGGTTCCCCATGCGGGCGAGGGCGATCGCGGATTCCTCCAGGGCACACGCCTCCGCGGCGGCCCGTCCGCTCACCCCGACCACCACCGCGCGCTGGTCGTCGAGCGGAATGTCCCACGACTTGACCTGTGCACACTGCAGCATCTTCAGCCCGTCGTCGGGATAGCCGTGCTCCACGCTGGCCAACCCGGCATATCTCAGAGCTGCGGCCTGCAAAGAGACGTCCCCGGCCTCGGTGGCCAGCTCCAGGGTGCGGGAGTGGTGGTACAGCGCGCGGCGGTACAACCCGGCCTCGAACGCCGACCATCCGGCCTCGCTGTGCAGCTCGGCCACCGCGACCAGCAGCGCGCGACGCACCTGCCCGGAACCCGGCACATCCAGCAGCCGGGTGGCCAACTCGGCAGCTGCGCTGGTCACCTCCGGATCGGCATACCCGGCGTCGCCTATACCGAGGCGCCGGGTCAGGTCCCGGACCCGCACCACATGAGCGTGGCTGAGCTGAGACGGCAGCGGCACCAGGTCCGGGCCGGGCAGTTCGGCGAGCAGCTCACCCAGCCTCGCGACCGGAGCACCCACCATGGTGGCCCCGCCCAGCGCGATCAGGTGACGACGCAGCATCTCCGCGCTCACCCCCTTCGGGGTATCGGCAACCGTGACCCCCACAGGGTAGGCGCCCTCGGGGCCGTACCAGCTGCCGTCGGGCCCCCACCAGGACAGCCCCATCCGCTCACGCGGGATGCCCAGTCCGATGGCGATCCGCACCAGCACGTCATAGGACATCACCACCCGACCAGCCACGATCTCGCAGACCTCGGACTGAGACTGCCCGGTGCACCCAGCGATCTGCCGCTGACTGACCCCAGCGTCATCCCGCAACGCCCGATAGATCCCCCCGACATCACGGGCAGCCAGAATCGGACGCACCGCGAGGCGCTCATACCACTCGGGGCCGACCGGCGGGCCACTGGATTCGCCGTCGGGCGCACCCACCCGCTCACCATCCCCAGATCCGGCGATCTCCTCGTCAGGCCCGTCGCTCACCGTCCGCACCCGCCTTCCCCTCGGTGTCCATAACGAAGCGCACCGTAGCGCCTCACCAGCGAGAACGACGAGCGGCCCGCCGAACCGCATCATCAGTCGCGGGTACGGTCACCGAAGAGGCCCGTTCCGCGAAAGCTCGCGGCCGATTCCGTCGGTCATCCAAGCGCGCCGAGCACGTCGTCGTACGCTGCCCGTACAGGTTCTGCTTACCATTCGATATGCACTGATGTACCGTGCCGGTCATGCCTACGACGCGTGTGACGATCACGATGGATGACGGCGTCTACCAGGACGCGGTCGTCACAGCAGCCGAGCACGGGATGAGCGTGTCAGCGTGGATCTCCCGGTGTACCCGGCTGGAGACAATGCGCGACGCACTGACCCGCCACCAGCAGTGGTGCGCGGCCGAGGACCTGACCGGGCGTGCCTACGAACAGCAGCGCGCGCACCTGGCGGCCGATGCGGCCGCCGAGTTGGACCGCCTGAGCGAGGTCCGCGGCCGGAATGCCAACGATGCCGCGTAGGCCACCTCGGTTCGGCGATGTCTGGACCGTTAAGGGCGGGGTAATGGGGCCCGAGCCGTGGCTGATCGTCTCC
>JBQTGW010000165.1:0-21660 GCA_052390495.1 Pseudonocardiales bacterium | reverse complement strand
ACCAGAAGATCAAACCGCACACCAGCCGATCACAGCGTGATCGACACGCACATGTCGCCGACCGCCGCATCAACACGCCGACGGCACCGCGCCAGACCAGGTCAGCCCACGGGCTGAATGGTTACCTTCTGCGAGGCGGCACTTGCGCCGACGAGGTAAGTCCGAGCTGCCTGTGCCATGCCCCGCGCCGAGTTCCGTCGTCATGCTGAGAATAGATTGATTCAGGTGACGGCAGTGGTAGCCGAGGGGCCAGCTCGGGCCCAGCAGGGGCTCGTCCAGCGTGGCGGTGGGCACCCCGAATGCGGTGGATCTTGCCGAATGCCGTGACCTCGACGCCGAGGGTTTTCAGCGGGCGATCCCAAAGCCGAGCTGCTGCTCGCTCCGGTCTCCGACTCCTTCGACGACGACCCGAGCAGCTCGGCCAGGCGCACGGTGTCGACCAGGTCATCCGTTTCGACCCGGAAGGGCGGCCACGTCTCGTAGCTCGCCGAGCCTGAAGCGAGTCGTATCTCGCGGTGTGCACGCAGCAAGCGGCCTTTCCGCATCCTCTGGCGATCGGCGTGCTCGAGCCTGAACGGAGACCTGGAGGGGCGAGCTGCGCCGGACCGTCGCATAGGGGTCCGATGCCGAGCAGTATTCCGTCCTCGCGGCCGAGGAGCAGGCGATGGCGTGGCGAGAGCTCCTGTATGGGTGGGAGCCGGCCTCTCGCCGCGAGCTCCACGACGGTGGCGAGTCGATCAGATCTCTGCACCGGTCACCGTGTTCAACGTCCACCGCGGGTGACGAGATCCCGACTGCGAAGGAGATGCATCGCTTGCGTATTTGGACCAACCCCCGTAGGCGCCACACGCGCCCTGCTGGGTGAAATGGGGGGCTTTGCTGCCGCGCGTGGACAGCCCTGCGTGCGCCGAGTTCGACACCAGGGCTGCCCAGGCGGCCTTCGGACAGCCCTGGTGTCGAACTCGGCGACAACAGAGCGTCAAGGCCATCCGTATTTCGAAGCAAGCAATCGCGGTACCGCGCGGGCATCACACCCCCGGTGGTATGGCCTGCCCGAGGACTACCAGGGACCGTTCGGAGGTCATCGCCCGATACGGGGCCCGCTCAGGTGGTGCGGGCTTCGAGGTAGTCGGTTACTGAGGCGAGGGCGTCCCGGGCTGGGGAGGCGGGCAGGATCGCCAGTTCGGCGCGGGCGGCGTCGGTGTGGGAGCGCAGGGTCTGCACCGCGCGGTCCAGGCCAGGTGAGGCGCGTAGCAGCTCCAGCGCCTCGGCGACCAGGGCGTCGTCGGTCAGGGGTGCGGCCAGGAGCTCGTGGAGCCGGTCCACCCCAGGGCCGGGCTCGGCCAGGGCGTAGAGCATCGGCAGGGTGTGCACGCCCTCGCGCAGGTCGGTCCCGGGGGTCTTGCCGGACTCGGTAGCGGGGGTGGCGATGTCGATGATGTCGTCGGAGATCTGGAACGCGGTGCCGATCCCCTCACCGAACCGGCGCAGCGCGTCGATCTGGTCCTGCTCAGCACCGGAGAACATCCCGCCGTAGCGCCCCGCGGTGGCGATGAGCGAACCAGTCTTCTCGGCCACCACCGTCAGGTAGTGCACCACCGGATCATCACCCTCGCCCGGACCCAGGGTTTCGCGCATCTGGCCGGTGACGAGCTTGGCGAAAGTCCGCGCGATGATCCGCACCGCGTCCGGGCCCAGGTCGGCGACCAGCCGGGAGGCGTGCGCGAAGAGGAAGTCGCCGGTGAGGATCGCGACCGTGTTGTCCCAGCGGGCGTTCGCGCTTACCGCCCCGCGGCGCATGGTGGCCTCGTCCATCACATCGTCGTGGTAGAGCGTGGCGAGATGGACCAGCTCGACGACCGCAGCGGCGCGCACCACGTCTTCCAACCGCCCGCGGCCCTGAGCCAACCCGAACTGGGCCGACAGCAGGGTGAACAGCGGGCGGAACCGCTTGCCCCCCGCGTCGACCAGGTGCAGGGACGTCTGGGTGAGGAACTGGAAGTCGCTCTGCACCTCCCGATGCAGCAAATCCTCGACCTGCTCCAGGCCCTGTTCCAGGGCGTCGTTCAACGCCTCGTCGGCCAACTCCACGCCAGCGACCCGATCGGGGGTGGACCGGCTCATGGCGTGATCAGGAGGCGAACGGGCCGAGGTTGGCCCAGTCGAGGGCGAAGGTGGGCAGCACTCCGAGCAACAGGGTGACCACCACACCGAGGGTAATCGCCGCGGTGGTGAACGCGCCGGGCACGCTCACCGTCGGACCATCGGGCGCAGGCTCGCTGAAGTACATCAGCACCACCACCCTGAGGTAGAAGAACGCGGCCACCGCGCTCATCACCAGGGCCACCACCACCAGCGGCGCCATCCCGTCGTCGATGGCGGCGCTGAACACCGCGAACTTGCCGATGAACCCACTGGTGAGCGGGATTCCAGCCAGCGCGAAGAGCAGGAAGGAGAACACCGCGGCGGTCAACGGCGAACGCTTGGCCAGCCCGGCCCACTGGGACAAGTGGCTAGCCTCACCATCGGCATCACGCACCAGGGTGACCACGCCGAACGCGGCGAGCGTGGTGAAACCGTAGGTGAGCAGGTAGAACAGCGTCCCGGACAGGCCCGCCTCGGTCAACGCGAGCACGCCGACCAGGATGAACCCGGCATGCGCGACCGAAGAATAGGCGATCATGCGTTTGATGTCGGTCTGGGTGAGGCCGAGCACCGCGCCGATCACCATCGAGGCGATCGCGACACCCCACAGCACCCCGCGCCACTCCCACTCGGTGGCCCCGAACGCCACCGTCAGCACCCGCAGGATGGCGCCGAACGCGGCGACCTTCGTGCAGGCCGCCATGAACGCCGTGATCGGCGTCGGTGCGCCCTGGTACACATCCGGGGTCCAGGCGTGGAACGGCCCCACCGATGCCTTGAACAGCAGACCAATCATTAACAGCGCCAGCCCGCCGAACAGCAGTGTGTCCGAGCGGTCCGAGCCACCGGATGCCTCGGCGATCTCCGACAGCGTGACGGAGCGGGCATAGCCGTAGATCAGCGCCACCCCGTAGAGGAAGAACGCCGAGGAGAACGCGCCGAGCAGAAAATACTTGACGGCCGCTTCCTGGGACAGTTGCCGACGACGCCGGGCCAGTCCGCACATCAGGTACAGCGGCAGGCTGAGCACCTCGAGCGCGACGAACATGGTGAGCAGATCGTTCGCCGCGATGAAGACCATCATCCCGCCGAGCGAGAACAGGAACAGCGGGAACACCTCGGTCTGCATCTCGGTGACCACCGCGGTGCCCGCGTATCCCTGCGGGCGCACCCCTCGGTTGATCTCGCGGTCGATCAGGGTACCCGGACGGACCGCGGCATCGGCGGCGAGCGCACCGCCCGGCTCCACCGTTTTGTCCGCGATGAGTAGCGCTGCCCCGAGGCCCAGCGCCAGCAACGTGCCCCACAAGAACAGTGCGGGACCGTCGACGACCACCGTCCCGGCCAACGTGATGACGGCCTGCTGGCCGTCGCGGTCGAAGGCGTACAGGTGATTGCCCAGCGCCGCGCCCGCCGTGACCAGGGTGAGAAACGTCAGCCCGACCTGGGCCGACCATCGGGACGGACGCGGTATGAAGGCCTCCACCAGCACCGAAAGGCAGGCCGCGCCGAGCACGATCAGCACCGGGGAGATCGCCCCGTAGTCGATCTCAGGCATAACCGCCGGCTGGGCCACTACTACATCAGCCGCCACCGCTGCGCCGAGCACGTCAGTTGCCTCCCTGCTGCCCAGAAACCGGGTCGGTCAGCCCGACCTCGCTCAGCGTCGACCCGACCGAGGGGTTGATCACGTCCAGCACCGGCTGCGGGTAGAACCCGAGCAGCAGGATGAGTGCCACCAGAGGCGCCAGCACCGCGATCTCGCGGACCGAGAGGTCCGGGAACAGCGTGGCGCGCCGTTTCGCCTCGGCCTCTGGCGCCAACATGGTCCCTGGTCCACCGGCAGCACCCGTGCCCAGCGCGGCGAGCACGGCCGCGCCGCGCACCGGACCCGTCATGACACGCTGGTAGACCCACAGCACATACAGCGCGGCAAGGATGATGCCCACGGTGGCCAGCACCGTAAACACGGGTTCGCGCGGGTAGGACCCCACGAGCACCATGAACTCGGAGACGAACGAGTTGGTGCCCGGCAGCGCCAGCGAGGACAGCCCGGCCAGCAGCATCATCCCGGCCAGCACCGGAGCCAGCTTCGCGACGCCGCCGTAGTCGGCGATCAGACGGGAACCCCCGCGGGCGATCAGCATGCCGATCACGATGAACAGCATTCCGGTCGAGATGCCGTGGTTGACCATGTACAGCACCGCGCCCGCCATCCCCTGGGTGGAGAAGGCGAACACCCCCAGCGCGATGAAACCGAAGTGCGCCACTGAGGTGTAGGCCACGAACCGCTTCAGGTCGGTCTGGCCGACGGCGAGCAGCGCGGCGTAGAGGATTCCGGCGACGGCCAACGCCAGCACCACTGGGGCCAGCGCGCGGGAGGCGTCGGGAAAAAGCGGCAGACAGTACCGCAGAAAGCCGTAGATGCCGACCTTGTCCAGCACGCCGACGAGCAGCACGCCCGCACCCACCGGGGCCTCCGCGCCTGCGTCGGGCAGCCAGGTGTGCAGCGGCACCAGCGGCGCCTTGATCGCGAAGGCCACGAAGAACCCGAGAAACAGCCAGATCTGGGTCTGCTCGGGAATGTCGTTCGCGATGGCCACCAGGGCGGTCCAGTCGAAGGTGCCCTGGCCCAGCTCGTCGGAGCTGACCACGAAGACCCCGATCACGCTGGCCAGCATCACCAGCCCGCCGAGCAGTGAGTAGAGGAAGAACTTGATCGCCGCGTACTGCCGCCGGGGCCCCCCGAACCGGCCGATGAGAAAGTACATCGGCACCAGCATGACCTCGAAGAACAGGTAGAACAGGAAGACGTCGGTGGCCGCGAAGACCCCGATCATCATCGCCTGGACGGCCAGCAGCAGCGCGTAGAAGCCGCCCGCGGTGCGCCCCTCGGGCAGCTTCTCCGCCCAGGACGAACCCATCACGATCGGCACCAGCACGGCAGTGAGCGCGATCATCACCAGCGCGATGCCGTCGACACCGAGCGCGAAGCGCGTGCCGAAAGCCGGGATCCACTCGACGGACAGGGTGAGCTGCAGCCGATCGCCACCGGGCCGGTAGACCGACCAGGCCAACGCGGCCAGCACCAGTTCACCCACCGCGAACACCAGCGCGACGGTCTTGGCAGCGGCCGGGGAGGTCCGTATCAGGGCGACGAGCACACTGCCCACCAGGGGCAACACCAGCATCGCCAACAGCAGGGGGCCCCCGTACTCAGGCCTCATCAGTAGCTCACCGCCAGCAGCATGGCGATCACCAGGACCGAACCTCCCAGCATCCCGAGTGCGTAGGTGCGCACAAAACCGTTCTGCATTCGGCGCACCCGGCCCGACGTGCCGCCCAGCAGCGCCGCCGTGCCGTTGACCAGTCCGTCGACACCCTTGTTGTCCACGAAGACAAGCGCCCGGGTGAGCCAGGTACCGGGCCGCGCGATGAGCGTCTCGTTGATCGCGGTGGCGTAGAGGTTGGCCCTGGCGGCGGCGACCGGCAACGAGACCCGCTCCGGGCGGCGCACTGGCACCGGGTACCTGCCGACGACCAGCCAGGCCACCAGCGCACCCAGGGCGGAGATCGCGACGGTGAGCGGCGGGACGTACTCGACCGGGAACGCTGCCAACGTACTGTGTTGCAACGCGCCCAGCGACGGCTCCAGCCAGTGCGCCAGCCGTTCATCGGAGTACAGGAAGTACCCCGCGCCGAGCGAGCCGAGCGCCAGCGGCACGATCGGCAGCCACATCACCGCCGGGGCCTCGTGCGGGTGGTAGCTGTGGCCGTCGGGCGTTTGCAGATCCTGCCACCGGGGCTGGCCGAAGAACGTCATGAGCATCAACCGGGTCATGTAGAAGGCGGTGAGCCCGGCCGCCAGCAGCGCCGCTCCACCGACGAGCAGACCCTGGTTGCCACCCGCACCGAAGGCAGCCTCGATGATCGCATCCTTGGAGAAGTAGCCGGACAGGAACGGGAACCCGACCAGCGCCAGATAGCCCGTGGTGAACAGCACGAAGGTGATCGGCAGGTGCCGGGCGAGCCCACCCATCCGGCGCATGTCGACCTCGTCGCGCATCGCGTGCATCACCGAACCCGCGCCGAGGAACAGGCACGCCTTGAAGAAGCCGTGGGTGAGCAGGTGGAGGATGCCCAGCACATAACCGAACGGGCCCAGCCCGACGGCGAGGATCATGTACCCGATCTGGCTGACCGTGGAGTAGGCCAGCACCTTCTTGATGTCGTCGTAGGCGCAGCCGATAATCGCCCCGAGCAGCAGGGTGATCGCACCGACCGCCACGACGAACAGGCGCCCGGTTTCGGTGAGATTGTAGAGGGGGTTGCACCGGGCGATCAGGTAGACCCCGGCGGTGACCATCGTCGCGGCGTGGATCAGCGCGGAGACCGGGGTCGGGCCTTCCATCGCATCGGGCAACCAGTCCTGCAGCGGGAACTGGCCGGACTTTCCGCAGGCCCCGAGCAGCAGCAGCACGGTGATCGCCACCAGCGTGGGCCCGCCGATCTCCCCGGCGCGGGCGAAGACCTCGGTGAACTGCACGGTGCCCAGTTCCCGCCACAGCAGGAAGATCGCGATGGCCAGGCCGACATCGCCGACCCGGTTCATCAGGAACGCCTTCTTGGCCGCAGTCGCCGCACTCGGCCGGTCCTGATACCAGCCGATCAGCAGGTAGGAGGCCAGGCCCACGCCCTCCCAGCCGAGGTAGAGCGTGACAAAGTTGTCCGCGAGCACCAGCACCAGCATCGCCGCGACGAACAGGTTCAGATACCCGAAGAACCGGCGTCGGTCGCGGTCATGCGACATATAGCCGATCGAGTAGATGTGGATCAGTGCCCCGACGCCGGTGATGAGCAACACGAAGGTCAGCGAAAGCGGGTCCAGCCGGATGCCGAAATCGACCTGCAGGGCGTTCGTCCCAAACCAGGTACCCAGCCCCAGTTCCTGGGTCCGCTCCTGCACGCCGAGCTGGAGCCATGCGTTGACCAGGGCCACGCCGTAGCCGAACGCCGCCAGCACGGTCGCGCAACCCAACAGGTGGCCCCACGGATTCGTGCGACGCCCGCCGATCAGCAAAACCAGCGCGCCGAACGCGGGCAGCGCGACAAGCAGCCACGCGTGCTGCGCGATACCCACCGCGTCAGACACCATACCGGGCGCTCCCTTAGTACTTCAGCAGGTTGGCGTCGTCGACCGAGGCCGACCGGCGGGTTTTGAAGATCGCCATAATGATCGCGAGGCCGACGACGACCTCCGCCGCAGCCACGACCATCACGAAGAAAGCCATGATCTGCCCGTCCAGCGTGCCGTCGATCCGGGAGAACGTGACCAGGGTCAGATTCACTGCGTTGAGCATCAACTCGATGCACATGAACACGACCACGGCATTGCGCCGCACCAGCACGCCGACGGCGCCGATGGTGAACAGCATGGCCGAGAGCAGCAGGTAGTAGGTCGGGGTCATGTGTCCGACCCGGCGGGTGGCACCGACCCGCGCACTGCGCGGGAATCGGTCCCGGCATCGGCGACGCTGCGCACGTTGTCCTCCAGATGCTCGCGGGCGGTCGAGGAGATGAGGTCGGACATCGACTCCGGGGCTACCGAACCGTCCGGGAGCAGGGCCGGGGTAGCCACCGAGTTGGCAGTGGCGAACACCCCGGGACCGGGCAGCGGGGAGGGCCGATCGCCGAGGATCCTGGCTTCCACCCGCTGGCGCTGGGTCATCCTGCCCTCCTTGCCGCGCTCGGTGAACGTCAGCACCATCGCGCCGACCGCGGCAGTGATCAGCAGCGCCGAGGTGAGCTCGAACGGGAAAAGATAGTCGGTGAACAGCTCACGGCCCAGGTTGATGACGTTGCGGCCGTCGGCATTGACCCCGGCGAGCCCGGTAGAGGTCACCCCCTCCATCGCCCGGCCCAGCGTCGCCACCATCAACCCGGCCAGCCCCACCCCGGCCAACGCGGCGGCAATCCGCTGACCCCGCAGCACCTCGACCACCGAGTCGACGCTGTCCTTACCCACCAGCATGAGCACGAACAGGAACAACATCATGATTGCGCCGGTATACACGATGATCTGCACGAAGCCCAGGAACGGTGCCTGCTGCACCATGTACAGCGCGCCGAGGCAGAGCATGGTGAGCACCAGCCACAGTGCCGAGTGCACCGCATTGCGGGCGAAAACCATCCCCAGCCCCCCGGCCAGCGCGAGCGGACCCAGCACCCAGAACGCGATCATCTCCCCCATGCCGATGACGTCCGACGGCACCGGCGCCTGGGCCAACAGGACGGCGAAGGCGCTCATGGCTGTTCCTCGCCGACCGCGCCGGTCCGCCGCTCCAGGATCGGACCCTGCACGTAATAGTCCTGCTCGCGCTCGCCAAGTCGCATCGGGTGCGGGGGCTGCTCCATGCCGGTCAGCAGCGGTCCGAGCAGGTCTTCCTTGGTGTAGATCAGGTCCTGGCGATTGTCGTCGGCCACCTCGAACACGTTGGTCATGGTCAGCGCGCGGGTCGGGCAGGCCTCGATACACAACCCACAACCGATGCACCGCAGGTAGTTGATCTGGTAGATCTCGCCGTAGCGCTCCCCGGGGGAGTAGCGAGCCTCTTCGGTGTTGTCCGCACCCTCGACGTAGATCGCATCCGCCGGGCAGGCCCACGCGCACAGCTCGCACCCCACACACTTCTCCAGCCCGTCCGGGTGCCGGTTGAGCTGATGACGGCCGTGGTAACGCGGCGCAGTGATCTTCATGACCTCGGGGTACTCCTCGGTCACGACCTTCTTGAACATCGTCGAGAACGTGACCCCAAAACCCTTGATTGGATCAAGTAGTCCCATCGGAGTCCTCCTGGTCTGTCGTCAACCGGCGAGGGGCCGACCCGGCAGCCGACGCCGTGGCCGCCGCCCCGGCGGTGGTCAGCACAGCGCGCCGGGGTGGCGTCGGCGGCACCACCAGGTCCAGTGGGGGCAGCGGGTAGTCCGAGCCGGCAGTGCGCACCTCACGGTGCTCATCGGGGCGTCGGCGCTCGGGCAGCAGGAACGCGATGATCAGGATCAAACCGATCACGAGCCCGCCGATCACGAGGATCTGCGAACGGGTGACGTCGTTGTTGCGCAGGGTCCGAACCGTGGTGACCAACACGATGAAGACCAGACTGCCCGGCACCAGCCACTTCCAGCCCAGCGCCATGAACTGGTCGTACCGAAGCCGGGGCAGGGTGCCGCGCAACCAGACGAACACGAAGACGACCACGAACACCTTGGCGAAGAACCACACCGGCCCCCACCAGCCACTGTCCAGTGGCCCACCGGCCAGTGGCCACGGAGCGTGCCAGCCACCGAGGAACAGGGTGGTGGCCATCGCCGAGACGGTGACCACGTTGACGTACTCGGCCAGGAAGAAAAGCATGAACTTCATCGAGGAGTACTCGGTGTGGAAACCGCCGACCAGCTCCGACTCCGCCTCGGGCAGGTCGAAGGGAGCCCGGTTGGTCTCCCCCACCATGGCGATGCAGAACACCACGAAACTGGGGAAGAGTAGGAACACGAACCAGCCCTGCTCGGCTTGGGCAGCCACAATGTCCGCGGTGGACAGCGACCCCGCATACAGGATCACCGCGACGATCGACATCCCGAGGGCGATCTCGTAGGAGATCACCTGGGCGGCCGAGCGCAGCGAGCCCAGCAGGGGGTAGGGCGAGCCCGATGACCAGCCGGACAGCACGATCCCGTATACCCCCAGCGAGGAGGCGGCCAACACCACCAGCACCCCGACCGGCAGGTCGGTGATCTGCAGCAGGGTCTGCTCGCCGAAGATCGACACCTGGCCACCGATAGGGATCACTGAGAACGCCGTGAACGCCGCGATCGCAGAGATCGCCGGGGCGAGGAGGTAGACCCAGCGATCGGCCATGACCGGCCGGATCTCCTCCTTGAACACCAGCTTGACCCCGTCGGCGAGCGCCTGCAGCAACCCGAAGGGCCCCACCCGGTTGGGACCCGGCCGATGCTGCATCCGCCCGACCACCCGGCGCTCCATCCAGATGATGAACATCACGATCACCTGGAGCAGGCTGAAGATCACGAAGACCTTCAGCGCGATGAGCCACAGCGGGTCGTCGGCGAGCACCGCTTCGGCGGGTGTCATGGCCTGCCTTCCGACGTTGGGTTGGCGGTACCGCTGGTCACGCTCACTTCGGCGCCATGCCCGACACCGAGACTGCGACGCACGGTAGCGGGTCCGGAGTTACCCGGGACCCACACCACGCCGGGAGGCAGGTCGGCGGCCTCGGCGGGAAGTGTCACCGAGCCACGCTCGGTGGAGATCCGCACCGGCTCGCCGATCCGCACTGCCAGCGTGTCCGCGGTGGCCTGGGACAGCAGGGCGACGACAGGCCGGGCGGTGCCAGCCAGGTGCGGCTCGCCGTCCTGCATCGACCCGTTGTCCAGCAACCGGCGCCAGGTGGCCAGCAACGCCTTCCCCGCACCAACCTGGGAGGCAGGCCGGGACGGCCACAGCACTCCCTCGATCTGGCCACCCTGGTAGCGCCCGAGGCTGGCGAGATCGGCCGCCGCCGCGGCAGGGGTCTGGGTGAACAGGTCAGCGTCCAGCTCGATGGCCAGACTGTCCAGCACGCGGCAATCCGGCATCGTGGTCGCAGCGCCCGCACTGCCTGCCGTGATCGTGGTGACGAACTCCCGGCGGCGGCCCTCCCAGTTCAGGTAGCTGCCCGCCTTCTCGGCCGCAGCCGCGACCGGTAGTACGACGTGGGCGGCCTGGGTCACCGCGCTGGACCGCATCTCCAGGCTCACCACGAACTTGGCCCGGCTCAGCGCTTCCTCAGCCAGCCGTGGATCCGGGAGATCACCCGGGTCGACGCCGCCGATGAGCAGGCCGTCCAGCCCTCCAGCCAGCACGGCGGCGAGAATGTCCGTGGTGTCCCGGCCGGGCTGGGCCGGGACTGTGATGCCCCAGGCACGTTCGATCTCCGCACGGGCCACCGGGTCGGTCACCGGCCTGCCACCGGGCAGCAGCGTCGGCGCCGCACCGACCTCCAGCGCCCCCCGCTCGCCTGCTCGGCGCGGGATCCAGGCGATCCGGGCCCCGGTCGCCGCGGCGAGGCGCGTCACCGCGGAATACAGTCCGGGCACCTCGGCGGCCCGCTCACCGACCAGCACGATCGCCCCAGGGGCGCGCAACGCCTTACGTGCCGCACCGGGCAGCGAATCCAGCGCCGCCGGCTCATCCCCGGGCATCGCCGGAAGCAACGCACCGAAGGTCCTGCGCACGGCGGGCGTGGTGAACTGCCCGAGATGCCACACCCCCGTGCCGTTGTCCCGGGCGGCGCGGCGCAGCCGGAGGAAGACGATCGGCGACTCCTCCTCCGGCTCGAAGGCCACGCAGAGCACAGCGGGGGCGTCGCTCAGGTCGCGGTAGGTCACGCCACCGGAGTCCGGATCGGTGCCCAGGATGTGCGCGGCGAGGAAGTCCAGCTCCTCGGCGGAATGCGGCCGGGCGCGGAAGTCCACGTCATTGGTGGACAACGCGACCCGGGCGAACTTCGCGTACGCGTAGGCATCCTCGACGGTCAGGCGCCCGCCCGCGAGCACCCCGACACCGCGGCTGCGGGTGGCCAGCAGCCCGTCCGCGGCAGCCTGCAGCGCCTCGGTCCACGAAACCGGCTGGAGCACACCCGAGCCGTCGCGAACCAATGGCTGGGTGATCCGGTCAGCCGAGCGGGTGTAGGTGAACGCGAAGCGGCCCTTGTCGCAGTTCCACTCCTCATTGACCTCGGGGTCGTTGCCCGCCAGCCGACGTTGCACAACGCCGCGTCGCCAGTCGGTGCGCTGGGCGCAGCCCGAGGCGCAGTGTTCACACACCCCGGGCGTGGAGACCAGGTCGAAGGGCCGCGAGCGGAACCGGTAGGCGGCGCTGGTCAATGCACCGACCGGGCAGATCTGGATGGTGTTACCGGAGAAATAGGACTGGAAGGGCTTGTCGGCCGCCACGCCGACCTGCTGGTCCGACCCGCGTTCGAGCATTTCGATGAACTCGTCACCCGCGATCTGCTCGGAGAAGCGCGTGCAGCGCTGGCACAGCACACAGCGCTCCCGGTCAAGCAGCACCTGGGAGGAGATCGGCAACGGTTTGGGGAAGGTGCGTTTGGGCTCGGTGAACCGGGACTCCGCTCGGCCGCCGCTCATCGCCTGGTTCTGCAGTGGGCACTCGCCGCCCTTGTCGCAGATCGGGCAGTCCAGCGGGTGGTTGATCAGCAGCAGCTCCATCACGCCCTGCTGCGCCTTGTCCGCCACCGCTGAGGTGTGCTGGGTCTTGACGATCATGCCTTCGGCGACCGTCAGGGTGCAGCTGGCCTGCGGCTTGGGCATCGGGCGACCACCCAGCTCCACCTCGACCAGGCACTGGCGGCAGGCGCCAGCCGGGTCGAGCAGCGGATGGTCGCAGAACCGCGGCACGATGATGCCGAGGCGCTCGCAGGTGCGGATGACCAGCTCACCCTTGGGTGCGGCCACCTCCCGGCCGTCGATGGTCAGCCGGACGTACCCCGGCGGGAGCTCGGCCGATGGGAGGGGGGGCTGCTGAGTACCGGAGTCCTGCTTGGCCAGGGTCATCGCGGTGCTCCAACCGGTTCGGAGGTTGGCGACCCCGGGGTTGGCGACACCGGGGTTGGCGACACCGGGGTTGGCGACACCGGCTGCTCGGCGCACAAGTCCAGAAACTCCTGCCGGAAGTACTTGATGGCGCTGATGACCGGGCTGGCCGCGCCGTCACCGAGCGCGCAGAAGGACCGGCCGAGGATGTTGTCGCACACGTCGAGCATGGTGTCCACATCCTCTGGGGTGCCTTCGTGACGGAGCATCCGCTCCAGGATCTGCAACAGCCAGTAGGTGCCCTCCCGGCACGGCGTGCACTTGCCGCAGGACTCGTGTTTGTAGAACTCCGTCCACTTCATCACCGCCCACGGCACGCTCACCGTGTCGTTGAAGACCATGAGCGCGGTGGTGCCCAGCATGGACCCGGCCGCGGCGGCACCCTCGAAGTCCAGCGGGATGTCCAGGTGCTCGGCGGTGAGCAGCGGGGTCGAGGAGCCCCCCGGGGTCCAGAACTTCAGCGGGCCGCCGGTCATCCCGCCTGCCATTGCCAGCAGTTCGCGCAGCGTGATACCCAGCGGAGCTTCGTACTGGCCAGGTCGCTGCACGTGCCCGGAGATGGAATAGATCTTGGGGCCGGGTGAGCGGTCGGTGCCCATCGCCCGGAACCAGTCCGATCCGCCGTTGACGATGTAGGGCACCGAGCAGATCGTCTCGACGTTGTTCACCACGGTTGGCGCGGCGTACAGCCCGGAGGTGGCCGGGAACGGTGGCTTGAGCCGGGGCTGGCCGCGGCGGCCCTCCAGCGAATCAAGCAGCGCGGTCTCCTCGCCGCAGATGTAGGCGCCCGCGCCGGCGTGAATAACGATCTCGAGGTCGAAACCGGAACCGAGGATGTTCTTGCCGAGGTAACCGGCCTGGTATGCCTCCGCGACCGCCTGGTGCAACCTGCGGTTGCAGTGCAGCATCTCGCCGCGGACGTAGATGTAGCACTCGTGCGCCCGGATCGCGTAGCTGGTGATGATGCAGCCCTCGATCAGCGAGTGCGGATCGGCCATCATCAGCGGGACGTCCTTGCAGGTGCCCGGCTCGCCCTCATCGGCGTTGATCACCAGGTACTTGGGCTTGGCCGCGGCCCCGGTGGCTGGCTCGCCTTCCTTGGCCTGCGGAATGAAGCTCCACTTCAAGCCGGTGGGAAAGCCCGCACCACCGCGCCCCCGCAGCCCGGAGTCCTTGATCAGCTGGATCAGCTGGTCAGGGTGGGCCGGGCCCGCTCCGTTCTCCTTACCGAGAAGCACGGTGCGCAGCGCGGTGTAGCCCTCAAGCTGGGTGTAGGTGTCCAGAGTCCAGGACTTCGGCGAGAGCCACCGGCGGGTCAGCACCGGGGTGAGCGTCCGCTCGGTCACGGTTCCTCCTTCGGCGGCGCCCTTGCCTGGGCCGCCGGTGCCGTCGCCTTTTCTGTCGCTTTTTTCGGGGCTGCGAGTCACTTCTTCTCCCCGACTGCGGGCAGTGCGACCTGATCAGGCATCGACGGCGCCTGCCAGCCGTTGGTGTCGGCCAGCAGGTTGCCCGCCAAGGTCGGCTCCGACGCCGAAGGTCCGTCGACCGCGGCCCGTAACTCGTGGGGCTCGCCGTGGAACCCGGCCATCGCCAGCTCGGCGGTCCGCCAGTCGGTCAGCGGCGCACCTCGGCTTGGTGCCGGGCGATCCCCCCGGCGCAGCGCGTCGACCAGCGCGGCGGCCGAATCCGTGGTCTGGTTGTCGTAGAACTCGTAGTTCACCTGCAACACCGGGGCGAGGTCGCAGGCGGCGAGGCACTCGGCGTGCTCCAGGGTGATCGAGCCGGGCTCACCAGGGCGGCCCGCGGTCTCCTCGTGGCCGACCCCGAGCCGCTTTTTCAGTCGGGCGTAGATCGCGTCCCCGCCCAACGCGGCACACAGCGTGTTGGTGCAGACGCTGACCAGGTGCTCACCGCCGGGTTTGCGCTTGTACATCGTGTAGAAGGTGGCCACCGCGCTCACCTCAGCGGTGGTGATCTCCAGTTGCTCGGCACAGAACGCGATGCCCGCCTGGCTGACATAGCCCTCGACGCTCTGCACGAGATGCAACATGGGCAGCAGCGCGGAGCGGGTCCGCGGGTAGCGGGCGATGATCTCCTGGGCGCGCTGCCGGGTCGTCTCGTCGAACATGGCGGTGTCTGTCCTTCCGGGGGCCGAGCTCATCGGTCCACACCTCCCATCACCGGGTCGATCGACGCCACCGCGGCGATGACGTCGGCCACCAGCCCGCCCTCGCTCATCGCAGGCATGGACTGCAGGTTGACGAAGCTGGGATCCCGCACGTGCACCCGCATCGGCCGGGTCCCACCGTCGGAGACCAGGTGGTATCCCAGTTCCCCGCGGGGGGACTCCACCACCGAGTAAGCCTGCCCCGCTGGCACCTTGAAACCCTCGGTGACCAGCTTGAAGTGGTGGATCAGCGACTCCATGGACTGCCCCATGATCTTGCGGACATGCTCGAGGGAGTTGCCCATCCCATCGGCACCGATGCTCAGCTGGGCCGGCCAGGCGATCTTGGCGTCGCCCACCATCACCGGGCCGGGCTCCAGCTTGTCCAGGGCTTGGGCCACGATCTTCAGTGATTGGTGGATCTCCTCCACACGCAGCAGGTAGCGGGCATAGCAGTCCGCGTCAGTGTGCGTGGGAACCTCGAAATCGTATTCCTCGTAGCCGCAGTAGGGCTCGACCTTGCGCAGATCCCACTCCAAACCTGCACAGCGCAGAATCGGGCCGGTGATGCCCAGCTGCATACAGCCGTCCAACGGCAGGTAACCCACTTTTTGCAAGCGCTTCTTCCAGACTGGCTGCCCGGTGAGGAGCTTATCGTAATCGGGAAGTCGGCCGTCCATCACCTTGAGGAAGTCCCGAATCTTGGTTTCGTACCCTTCGGGAAGGTCCTGTGCGACGCCGCCGGGGCGGACGAAGGCATGATTCATCCGCAGCCCGGTGAGGAACTCCAGTATGTGCAGGACCTCCTCACGCTCCCGGAAGCCGGCCGTCATCCCGGTCAGCGCGCCGAGCTCCATCCCGCCGGTGGCCAAGGCCACCAGGTGCGAGCTGACCCGGTTGAGTTCCATCAGCAATACTCGGATCACCTGCGCGCGGCGTGGCGCGGTGATGCCGAGCAGCTTCTCGGTGGCCAGGCAGTAGGCGGTTTCGTTGAACAGCGGCGCGAGGTAGTCCATTCTCGTGACGAATGTGACGCCCTGGGTCCAGTTCCGGTACTCGCAGTTCTTCTCGATACCGGTGTGCAGATAGCCGATCACCGAGCGGGCCTGGGTGACGACCTCGCCCTCCAGCTCCAGCACCAGCCGTAGCACGCCGTGCGTGGAAGGGTGCTGCGGCCCCATGTTGATGATGATGCGTTCGTCGTGCTGGGTGTCCTCGACCAGACTGTCCCAGTCACCGCCGGTGACGGTGTAAACCCGGCCTTCGGTCGTCTCTCTGGCGTGCGCCGCTGCGGCTTCGCTGCTCATGTGGCTGCTGTCTCGCTGCTCATGTGTATGCCCTCCGCTGGTCGGGCGGGGGGATCTCGGCACCTTTGTACTCCACCGGTATCCCGCCGAGCGGGTAGTCCTTGCGCTGGGGGTGCCCGTCCCAGTCGTCCGGCATGAGGATTCGGGTCAATGCCGGGTGGCCGTCGTAGACGATGCCGAACATGTCCCAGGCCTCACGCTCGTGCCAGTCCGCGGTGGGATACACCGCCACCACGCTGGGCACGTGAGCATCATCGACATCGACGGCGACCTCAAGGCGGATCCGGCGCCGGTAGGTCATCGACGTGAGGTGGTAGACCGAGTGCAGCCGCTGCGCGACGTCGCCGCCGTAGTCCACCCCGGACACCGAGCTGCACAGCTCGAAGCGCAGCCCCGGATCGTCGCGCAAGGTCCGGCACAGCGCGACCAGGTACTCACGGCGCACGTAGTAGGTGATCTCGCCGCGGTCGACGGTGATCTGCTGAATCGCTTCGGCTGGCACGTCGTGCTCAGCCATCGCGGCGAGCAGCTCGTCGGTGAACTCGTCGAACCAGCCGCCGTAGGGCCGCCGCGCGGCGGCGGGTGCGTAGCCGGGTAGCGCCAACCCACCGAACCCGGAGGTGTCCCCGGCGTCGCCCACTCCGAACATGCCCCGCCGGGCCCGGCCCGCGACCACACCGCCACGGGCCTCGTGCTCGGCATGGCGCACCGAGTCCATGTCCGCCGAGCTGGGCTTGCCTGGCTCGAGGTCCTTGAGCTGATCCTTGGCCTGGTCCGCCACCGCGCTCACCGCCCTCCGACTTCGGCAACCGGGACTTCGGCAACCGGGGCTTCGGCAACCGGGGCTTCGGCAACCGGGGCTTCGACGGTCCGGCCTTGCTTCGGGGCGTACCGCACCGAGGACGGCACCATCTCGGTGCGCTGGCCGCTTTCGGCCTTCAGCGCGGCCCGCTTCGGCCCCAGCGGCTCATCCATGATCTTGGCGTGCAGCTTGAGAATTGCGTCGATGAGCATCTCCGGCCGTGGTGGGCAGCCGGGCAGGTACATGTCCACCGGAACGATGTGGTCCACGCCCTGCACGATCGCGTAGTTGTTGAACATCCCTCCGCTGGAGGCGCAGACACCCATCGCCAGCACCCAGCGGGGCTCGGGCATCTGGTCGTAGATCTGGCGCAGTACCGGAGCCATCTTGTTGCTCACCCGACCCGCGACGATCATCAGGTCGGCCTGGCGGGGGGAGGCGCGGAACACCTCCATGCCGAAACGGGCCAGATCATAACGGGGCGCTCCGGTCGTCATCATCTCGATCGCGCAGCAGGCCAGCCCGAACGTGGCGGGCCACAGCGACGACTTGCGGGTCCAGTTGACCAGCTTCTCCACATTGGTCAGCAGGATCCCGCTGGGCAGCTTCTCCTCAAGTCCCATATCAGTTCCAGTCCAGTCCGCCGCGCCGCCACACATAGGCGTAGGCGAAGCCGAGCGTCACGATGAACAGGGCGATCTCCACCAGGCCGAACAACCCGAGCGCGTCAGCAGAAACTGCGAACGGGTAGAGAAAGACCATCTCGATGTCGAACAAGATGAACAACATCGCGGTGAGGTAGTAAGCCACCGGCATCCGCCCAGCGCCGACGACAGGCTGCGGGGAAGGCTCGATACCGCACTCGTAGGCATCGAGCTTTGCCTTGTTGTACCGGCGCGGCCCGAGGTGTGGGCCCGCGACGACGGCAAAGATAGCAAATCCTGCCGCCAGCATAAACATCACTAGCAAGGGGACGTAGGGCTGCAGCACTTGCGTCCCTTCCTTCCCGTCTCATCGACGTCCGCCGTACCCTACGTGCGAGCTGGTCACGCGCAGCACTGAGGCTAACCTACAACGAGCCCCACTGGCGATCATGCACTGGGCGCGAGCCGGGTCATCGCGCTGATCACCCGGTCCATTGCGTCACCCTCCCTGCTGTCGTAGAGGTTGGCCAGCAACTTGAGTACGAAGCGCATGAGCGTAGTACGTGGCATGCCGTAGCGGGTGGCGGTCCGCATGACCGCCGGATGGCCGATCAACCGGCTGAACGCGTTGCCCAACCGGAAGTAGCCCCCCAGCTCGTCGCGCAGCACCATCGGATAATTCCGCAGCGCATGCTCCCGCCCTGGCCCCGCCCGCCGGGCCAGCGCCTGAACAGTGCACTCGGCCGCCAGCCGGGCGGACTGCATGGCGTAGGCGATGCCCTCACCGTTGAACGGGTTGACCATGCCGCCTGCGTCCCCGACCAGCAGCAGGCCGTCGTGGTAGTGCGGAGTGCGGTTGAAGCCCATCGGCAGCGCCGCACCACCGACCTTTCCCGTAGCGTTCTCTTCCCGGAAACCCCACTCCAGTGGAGTACCGTCCAACCAGGAACGCAGCAACGCCCGGTAGTCGGTGTTGCCGTAGGCCTTGGAAGTAGACAGTATTCCCAAGCCGACGTTGGACGTCCCGTCGCCCATACCGAAGATCCAGCCATAGCCGGGCAACAGCTTCTCGTGCCGCGGGTCGCTGCGGTCCCACAGCTCCAGGTGGCTCTCCAGGAAGTCGTCGTGGGTGCGGGGGCTGCTGTAGTAACGGCGCACCGCCACACCCATCGGACGATCCTCGCGCTTGTCCATCCCCAGGCTCAGCGCCAGCCGCGCGCTGACCCCGTCGCAGGCCAGCGTGAGCGGGGCGCGGTAGGTGACCGGCTGTTTGTCTGGACCCTGCCTGCCGCTTACGCCGATGATCCGCCCGGTGCGCTCGTCGGTGATCGCCTCGGCGATGGTGTTGCGCTCGTGCAGCCGAGCGCCGGCCTTCTCGGCATGCCGGACGAGCATCTCGTCGAAGTCCTGCCTCGGCCGCACCGCACCGTAGGGCGGGAAGCTGGCCAGCTCGGGCCACGGCAGTTCCAGGGTCAATCCGCCGCCCACCACCCGCAGGCCCCGGTTGTGCAGCCAACCTGCCTCGACGCTGGTGTCGATGCCCAGGTCGATCAGTTGCTTCACGCCACGCGGGGTCAGCCCGTCGCCACACACCTTGTCGCGCGGAAAGGTGGACTTCTCCAACAGCAGCACGTCGAGTCCAGCTCGGGCCAGGTACGCGGCAGCCGTCGAGCCTGCGGGGCCCGCACCGACAACGATCACGTCCGCATCGTTCTCGCTGCTCGGCTCCGCGCCTGATCGACTGGCCATCCTGGCTCCCTACGCTGGTCAACCCGATCACCGACGTCGTCGGCCCGAGTCTAGGCGCCAGACCGGTGAACCCCCTCCCCCGCGCAGGTGTGGTGTGGGGTTAGCCACTCGCACTGCACGGTTACTCGGGGGTTTGACTAACTGGGGGGTTTGACTCACTCGGGGGGCTTAACTTACTCGGAGGGCCTGACGGCCCGGTGCAGGGCGACGATGCCGCCGGTGAGGTCGCGCCACTGCACGCCTGCCCAGCCCGCGGCGGCCACCCGCTCGGCCAGCGCCCGCTGATCGGGCCAGACCCGGATGGACTCGGCGAGGTAGACGTAGGCCTCGGGGTTGCTGCTCACCCGGCGGGCCACGGCGGGCAGCGCGCGCATCAGATACTCCAGGTACACCACGCGAAACGGCTTCCATGCTGGCGTGGAGAACTCACAGATGACCAGCCGCCCGCCGGGCCGGGTGACCCTGGCCAGTTCGGCCAGCGCCGCGTCGAGGCTCGCCACATTGCGCAGCCCGAAGGAGATCGTGACCGCGTCGAAAACCCCGTCCGCGAACGGCAGGGCCAGGGCGTCGGCCCCGACCATCGGGACGCTGCGGTGCCTACCGGCGCTGAGCATGCCCAGCGAGAAATCCGCTGCCACACACCACGCGCCGTCGCGGGCCAGATCGACGGTGGAGACCGCGGTCCCCGCGGCCAGATCGAGCACCCGCTCACCCGGCCCAGCCGCGACCGTGTCCACGGTCCGGCGGCGCCACAGCCGATCCTGGCCGAACGACAGCACCGTGTTAGTCAGGTCGTACCGGCGGGCCACCCCGTCGAACATCGCCGCCACATCACGCGGGTCCTTGTCCAGCCCAGCTCTCGGCACAGCGCCCACCATACGGTTCGGTGTTGTGCACGGCCCGGGGCGGCGGGGCCACCGGCTGGTTGCGGGTCCACCTGCGAGAAGGACGCCTGCATCACGTTCACCGGGTGACGTGACTCTGCAGCTGCTGCTGTGCAGATCAGGCGGAGGTGGGGCGGAGCAGGTCGCCGAACTTGGCGTCGAAGTCTTTGATCTGGGTGGTGTTGGCGTAGGGCTGGGCGGCGGTGCGGAATGCGGCGAGCAGGGTGCGCTTGTGTCCGGAGTTGAGCCGACGCAACAGGACGCCTGCTTCGGTGGCCGCCCGGCAGGCCCCCTCCAGCTCCCGCAGCTGTATCCGCGCCAGCGCGAGCCTGCAGAGGATGAGAAGCCGATCGCGCGGAAACGACGGCGCGATGCGGGCCAGCGCGTCCCGGTAATGCTCCTCGGCCTGACTCGGCTTACCGAGACCCAGCGTTGACGTTCCGGCGGCCAAGTGAGCTGCGGAGTCGGACCACCAGTAGATATAGGGCGGCTCGGCGGCGGGGTCCATCGCAGCGGTGAGCTCGAACATCCGGCCCTGCGCCCGGGTCGCGGTGGCCGCGTCACCGGCGGCTCCCGCCGCAATAGCGAGTTGGGACTGAATCGAGGCTTGCATCGCCGGAGTGAGATCCTTCGCGCCCACCAGCGCCGACTCGGCCAACCGGACCGCGTCGCGTGGGTCGTGCTCTCGGGCTTGCCGGGCCATGCAGGTCAGGATATTCGCGCCGACAGCGCGGTCGGAGCTGCTGTGCGTGGCACGTAGCCCGGCAATGAAGTACCGCTGAGCCAGGGCGTGGTCGTAGTTGTCGAAGGCGCGTAGTCCGGCGATCCGGGCGAACTCCGCAGCCACCGCATACAGCCGCGCACCCACCTCCTCGGTGTAGCGGGCGTTGTCCAGGATGTCAGTGACCAACCGCAAATCCTCACGGACCGCACGCAGCACCGCGTCGCCACCGAGCACATCGTCTAGCCGACGGCCCGCATCGGCCCGGCGCTCCAGATCGTCAACGACGGCGTGATCCACTCGCTGGCCCCGGGCCGCGGCGGCGACTCGTTGGGGGTCGAGCATCCAGTCGTGGGCGACGACGGTCAGTCCGGTTCCGGTGAGAGTGACGAAGTGTCGCCGGTCCATGCCTATCGCCTCCAAAACCTCGCGCAGCGACACGATCGCCCCCGGCGGTGTCCAGGGATGGTGCAGACCGTCGTCGGCCGGTACGTAGAGCGCTCCCGCGCTCGTCTGCCATCCCAAGGATGCCAGCGTCACCGGCTCCTGTAGATGCCGTGAGAGCAG
>JBQTGW010000164.1:0-16394 GCA_052390495.1 Pseudonocardiales bacterium | reverse complement strand
CCGGGCTGGTGCACTACCACTTCGCGTCGCTGCAAGCACTGCTGACCGAAGCGGCGCTCAGCGGGATGCGCGATCTCGCTGACGGCCTGGGGCAGCTCCTCGCGAGCGCGCAGACACCCGAGGACGCTCTGGACCTGATCCTGCGGTCACTGGACAGCTACGACCGGAAAGACCCCACGTCACTGCTGTTCAGCGAGACGTATCTGGCCGCGACCCGCGAGGCGGGGTTACGCCAGGCGGTGGGCACCCTCATCGCGGATTTCTGCCGGCAGCTCGCTGGCTGGCTCGGCGAACGTGGAGTGGCCGCTCCGGAGGACACCGCGGCCGTACTCGCCGCGGCCATCGACGGCGTCATGCTGCACCGCGCCCTGAACCCGGGCCTGACTTCCGCGTCCGTCGCACCCGTCCTGCGCAGGATCCTCACCCCCGCCGTCACCGGGCGCCGCAACAACCGAAAGGCTGGTGAAGACCGATGAAGGTCGCGATCTGCGGCGCCGGGATCGTGGGGACCTCATGGCCGTCCGGCCTGCGCAGGAAGGTGAAGTCGAAATCCGGCAGGTCCTCGTTGCGCTCCAGCGTGAAGTCGAACACCGATGCGTAGAAGTCGCGGGCCGGTCCGGCGTTCGGGGTGACCAGATCGTTGCGCACGAGCGAGTTGGGCTCGTTCACGACCTCGCAGCCGATGTGCGCACGCCCCTGCCACAGGCCGAACTGCGCACCCACCGGGTCCCGGGCGATGGCCATCCGGCCCTTGTCCATCACGTCCATCGGGGCGGTGAGCAGGGTGCCGCCCGCCTCCGTGATCCGCGCGGCGGTGCGGTCGCAGTCCGAGGTGGCGAGGTAGGCGTTCCACCAGAACTTTGTGGCGCCCGGGTCATGGTTCGGCATCAACGCCGCGACGGGACGTCCCCGCAGCAGGCACATCGTGTAATGCCCGGTCTCAGCCGGCCCTACATCGAATTCCCAGCCGAACAGCGCGCGGTAGAACTCCATCGCCCGGTCCAGGTCTGGGATGCCAAGGTCGATCCAGGTCGGAGTGCCGTCGGGTTGGTTGGCTGTCACAAGGCTCATGTCCGCTCCAAAGCTCTGATGGAATCGCGAACACGGTAGCCGCGAGCACCGACAGAACCCAGGGCCAGTCGGTGATCACCGCGTCGGAACGTCGACGCCGGCGAGCCGCCACGGCCGCACCACGAGCACCAGCACCGCCAGCGCCAGTGCCATCGCGATTGCCACGACGGCGCCCATCGCCGTGGCGTCGTTGCCCGCGACGCCCACCAGCGGCGACACGACAGCCCCGATCCCGAACTGAACGGCGCCGAGTAGCGACGCGGCCGTACCGGCCGCCTCCCCGTGCCGGCTCAACGCGAGCGCGGACGCATTGGGAAGGGCCAGGCCACCGGTGAACAGCACCATCCACAGCGGGACGAGCACGCCGGCGAGGCCGCCGAACCCGGTGAGCGAGGCCGCGAGCAGCAGCAGGCCCGCCGCCGTCCCGGCGAGCACGGCGGCGAGCAGCAGTTGACGGGGCTCGAACCAACGCAACAGGTAAGCGTTGACCTGGGTTGCGCCGATGAACCAGACCGCGCCGACCCCGAACAGCAGGCCGAAGGCCTGCTCGTCGAGGCCGAACTGCTCCTGGAACACGAACGACGATCCGGCGATGTAGGCGAACATCCCGGATATCACCAGGCCGGCGGTCAAGATGAGGCCGACGAAGACCCGGTCGCTGAGCAGCCCTCGGTAGGTCCGCAGGATGGCCCCGACCCGGGCGGCGCGGCGACGTCGCCGGGGCAGCGTCTCGGGGAGCAGGCGCGCGGCGACCGGCAGGAGCACCAGCCCGTAGATCGCGAGCGCGACGAACACCCCGCGCCAAGACGTGAATCCCAGTAGCGCCCCGCCGAGGGTCGGCGCCACAATCGGGGCGGCGCCCATGACCAGGATCAGCCGCGAGAGCAGCGTCGCCGCAGCCCGCCCGGTGTAGAAATCGCGGACGATCGCCAGCGCGATCACCATGCCTGCCGCAGCGCCCGCCCCCTGTAGCACTCGCAAGCCCCCGAGCACCGCGATGTTCGGGGCGAGGGCGCACAGCACAGACGCGACCACGTGCACGCCGGCCCCGACCAGCAGCGGCCGCTTGCGGCCGAACGCGTCGGAGAGTGGGCCGATGACGAGCTGTCCCACCGCGAGACCGAGCAGCGTCCCGGTCAGCGTGAGCTGGACGGCGGCCTCGGTGGTGAGGAGGTCGGTCGTGATCGCCGGCAGGGCAGGCAGATACACGTCGATGGTCAGCGGGCCGAGCGCGATCAACGCGCCCAGGATCAACACCAGCCGGACCTGGGCACCCCCGGTCGGCGGGATAACCGTGTCGACGACGGGCGTCTGCTCCGCCACCACCGCGCCCGGCGCCCGTTCCTCCATGGGAAGTGCAAGCCGGGCGGTGCGACTCGATGTTCCCCGGCTCGATCGGTTGTGACCCGCAGCACAGCGACCATCAGGCCCCGGCTCGGGTCCGCCCGTAGATCACCAGTGCCCAGATAAGGCAGCCGAGCGCGGCCGTGTGGGCGACGGTACGTGCGGTGTTCCAGCGGACCCACGCCGATTCGAAGGCGTTACGTACCTGGGTGAGATCGGTGATCTGGTCCGGTGCTCCGGCAGCAGCGAGGGCGTTGTTGAGCGGCCTGGGCTTTGCGCATGTCGTACTCCTCGAAGTCGGCTCCCCGCACTCGAAGGACAGGCGTCGACCAGCCGGATCGAGCGTCCGGATCCCCAACAGATCCATCGTGCGTCCACCAGGGCCGGTGTGCCAGCCGGCACGTTGCGCCGAGCGCCGGCTGCGGGCGACGCCCAGTCCCACGCAGATACCGGCCGACAGGGCAACTGTCCACCGCCCGCCGCTCTCCGTCAGCGGCGGACAGTCAGGCGGTGACGATGGTCAGCCCACGTGTTCGGCGAAACCGGAGAAGTCCTTGACGTTCCAATTGCTGTGGTGAGCTAAAACCCGGACTTAGGAATCAGGTTCGCTGACGGCCCCGTCCAGTACACACCGTCTACAACATCGGGGAGCTTCGCTCCGTCGGGTATAGAGCACTCCATAGCTCGAACGATCGCCCGGTGCAATTCTCCAGGGACACCCGCGCCGCCGGACTGCACGAGGACGGGCGCGGCGTACTCAAGCAGCGCTGCGGCCTCCCTCCAGGCATCAACCGCGTCCGACAGCAGGCGCAGCGCGTCTACTGGACGGTGTGTCACCAAGGCTGGAAAGAGCTGTTTAAGGAGAGGGGCATCGCCGAGGTGTCCTTCACATCGGCTGCGGAGCTGGAATACCTCCTCAACAAGGGCTGGTACATCGACCAGGCTGGCCACAGACGGTGCGGAGATCAGCTGGAGAAGCGCCAGTCCATGGAGGTCAGGGTTGAGTGAGCTGTTGTTACGAGCGGCTGCGATCACCTCGTCGCACAGGTGTTTTGCGACGTCCTCGGGGAGGCGACCTATTTTGATTGCAAAAGTGATAACCGCCGCCGCAGCTGGCAGTTCCGGCGTGTTTAGAGCGTTGCGGATCACGGCCAGCCATTCCTGGCTGGTGGGCAGGCCATCGGCCATCGATTTCACCTGTGCTAACGCGGCGTAGAGCGGATCTGGGACCGCACCGGCGGCTCGGCGAGGAGGCGTACGCCTCTGGAGCGCACAGATGAGCGTCTCGTTCGCCAGGACGTGGGCTAACAACACATTACTGAAGACATCCTGAGCGGGTTGACTCTGCACGGACCTGTCGTGGACGTGCTGGTACACCGGTACCGGGGGCATCCCTCGTGCGACGCGTACGGTGTGGGAGTCAGAAGCCCAGCCTTGAAAGCCGAGTAGAAATACGTACTCCAGGAAGCTCAGGTTCCTGCTTCGTAGCATTGCTAAACCGTAGTCGGCGTTGAGCGGCACGATCCGCACTGCGGCCTCGAACCGTGCCCGGTGGTCGGGGCGTAGGTATGCGAATTGGCTGTCGTCACCTGGATCCGCAATCCAGCGGTACGGCGTGATCTGGTTTAACGAGGTCGTGAATTCTGTCCATAAGCTCTGTTCCCTGGCTGTGTCATTGCGGTGAACCGCGTCCGCGAGCACGGCTGCCACGCCCACAACCCGCTCGGCTGGATCCGAGATGGCCCGGACGAGATCGAGCGCGGTGTCCGGTTCCTGTCGTGCGATCTCTTCGGCGAACGTACGGAGCGATCGTGCCCAGCTGTACGGGTTGCCGAGGCTGCCCGGGGTGGGGAGCATCGCGCGCAGCGCATCGGCGGGTTGCTGGAACAAGGTCAGCCGACATGCGACGTTCCAGTCTTGTTGGATGTTGAACCAGTACGGGATACTCACGTCTTTCCAGTCGTCGGGACGGCTTAGTGCCGACGGCGCTTGGGTGCTCTGGAAGATGGGGTTGGGCTTTTCGTCGTCCAGCGACACCGGGGCTTGGGCGCGCTGGAGCACCTCGGTCAACAACCGGTCGGCATCCTGAACACGTCCGTGGGCGAGATAGGAGTGGGCGACGTCCACAAGAGCCGTGTAGCGATGTGGCCAGTGCTGCTTGGCTTCGTGAAAGTCCGACCAGGTAGTGGAAATAATCCGTCGGGCCGCTGTCTCGGCCCGGTCTGGGTCCCGTTCGAGTAGGTGGTCGACCAAAGACTGAAGATCACCGTCGTGTCGCATAGTGCTCATCACTCCGCCAGCTGGATCCGCTGGCTGGATCCGCTCTTCCACCTGGTCCACCAGCCGGGCTGCGGCCGGGGGATCGAACCTGTCCAGGACCGCTGCGACCTGCAGGGAGATCAAGTTGGTGTTACTCCAGCACAGGACCCGGTCAAGTAGTGCGCTGGTCTGCGCTGAGTAGCCCAGCTTCAGCCATAACTCGGCTGCTTCCAGCATGCAATTGTCGATCCGGCCGTCAATTTCGATCGCGTCGAGACGGCCGAGGAGTTCCGCTGCTGCTGCGTTGTCCTTCCCGGCCAGCACGGCAGCGGCCTGTACCCAGCCAGGCACGATTTCCTGGACTTGTTCCTTCGCTGTCGGGAGTGCCTTATCCAAGATCACCTCGCGGTGATGCTGTGCCCGCCGGGGGTCAAGAGTCCGCCAGGCGATGGCCAGTCTGGCCCGGCAAACCAGGCGCTGTGCGGGAGCGGTCGCGTCGAGACATTCCTCGGCAAGCCTCCATAGTTCCGGGGCCTCGCCCTCACTGCTGCTACGGTCGGCCAGATCGAGGTACGCACTCGCACGCTCAGCTCTCATCCTCGCCACAATGCCGATGGCCGTCCGCGCCGAAGTGGCGTTGGCCGCAGCTTGGTAAACGGCGTCCGGGCACGAAGTGTCGTCCCATATCCGAAGGGCGGGCGCGCGGTCCCACAGCCGAAGAGCGCGGTCGAGGTCGTAGGGCGCCAGCTGTACCGCGGCCTGCCGGGCCGCTTGCTGGCGAGGTGGGGAGATTGCTTCCGAAGGGGGCGGAACGGTAAGGGAGATCTCGACGAGGAGTTCGACAAGTTCTCGACGGCGAGGGGAGTCGGCTTCTCCCTCCGGAATGTGCTTCAAGATCTCGAGGACCGCGTCGAATTGCTGCCAGGATGGGCGGAGCGCATGCACGTGTTCCAGCGCCTCTGCTGTTCGACCGCGCCTGGCCAGTAATCCCAGGGCCGCTGGTGGCAGGCTGTGGCTTGACCGGAGGACCTGCCTCCGGGTGACGGCGAGGAACAACATAGCAGGAAGCGCCTGAGCGAAGGGCAGTTTGCCGATCACATGCTCAGTGGCAATTTCGAGCAGCCGTAAGAAGTGCCGGTCGGTGCCGAACGATTGTCGGCTGGCGGCTCGCAGGCCGCGGGAGGGAAGATCCGCGACAGTAGCGGCCACGCCTGGGCGGCAGCGCGTCAGATGCTCCGCCAGATGCACCAGTCCGTAGTGGTCGACATTATCCCACTCGATCTCGGCCCACGTCGCGGCGTCGCCACGGTAGGCGTGGACGATCCGCTCATGCCACTCATCCTCCGCCACCGCCCACTCTGGGTGCTCACGCTGCGCTAGATCGCTGGCGAGGAACTCGCCGATCGATGAGTGGAAGAAGCGCATACGGTCATCGCGGATGTCCAGGAGCCATCGAAACCGTGACAGGATGCCGGTCACCGTGCGGGGCCAGACCCGGATTCCGCCCAGTCGTATGACCTGATGGAGGTTCAGCGTATCCTCGGCGACGGTGAGGATGCCGAGAATGGGCTCCCCGACCCCTTCCCAGGCGAGGGCTCGGCTGCCCTCGACGGAGGTCGGGTCGCGTGTTTCCAGCAGACCCAGCCGAGTGATGTCGGTCCAGATGTTGTCCATAAAGAATGTGTAGAGACCAACGAGTCCGGCAGGTACATCGCGGAAGCGGACCATCTGGGAGATCAGGTCGTGGTCGTTCTTTTCGACTGCATCGGTGAGCGCTCTCGCGTAGGTAGCGAGGTAAAGAAAGTTGCCAGCGGCATGTCGGGCTGCTTGTCGCACGAACTCATCAGGCGGCGGATCGCCATCCCGATCCAGCGCTGTGTCCGCGAGCCCACCCAGCGCACACCAGGAGAACCGAAGGAGATCGTCGGTGACTTCCCGGGATCGCGGGTCAATGTGGATCTCAGTCAGCTGGCCAGCGCGGGCCGAGCGCAGTAGGCCCAGCCCCGGATTCGGCCGTGAGGTGACGATCAGTCGCACATTCGCTGGGAGGAGCGGGCACCTGCTGAGCCAATCAATCAAGTTTACGGACTCCGTGTTCCCCAGGACTTCATCGACCGCGTCGATAGCGATGACGATCGTGGCAGTCGGGTCCGCAGCAAGCAAGGCTGTGGCCGGGTCGATGAGCGCGAGGTAGGTGAGGTTGGTGGGTTCCAATAACCGTGGCTCGATCTGCGCTCGCCTGATGTCGACTCCCACCAGGGACCCGGCCACGTCGGTGACCTCTTGGTCGAGTCGCAGTACGGCCTCGCGGTAGAAGGGAGAGACCACGAGGTCGTCGATGCGGATCCCGGTCACGCGGCCACCCGGCTGGAGTGACTCCACGCGCTGGCGTACCACGACCTCCAGTCGCTCCGGCTGGAACAGGTCAGGTCGGCTGCGCGCCAGCTGGTACCCGATCGACAGCAGGAACGACTGCACGTCCCCGCCCGCCAGCACAGTGCGGCTGTCGCGCCGTACGAAGTAGCGCAGCCAGTCTCGATGGTCCCTGGCCATACCCGCGAGCAGACTGGTCTTACCCGCGCCGGGCTCACCAGTGATTAGCAAGTACTGCCCTGATTCCGCGCCTAGAAACTCGTGGATACGTTGCTGAAGACTTGGACGCTCGACGAACTCCGGTCCCGTGTATGCGGTGACTACCTCGTCGAATGCCTGACATCCCGGATCAGGCCGGTCCGGGCGTGCGCCGCCGATCACTGCTTCCCCGAGCCTGTGGTGCCGAGGTCAATACCGACGACCTCGGCACCGCTGTACACGCGTTTCACACGGGCCTCCCCGTCGATGGCGCCGCCGACTACTCGATCCGCGCGTACCGCCGCCACGTACCCCGCGACGTCATCTGCGGTGATTCGGCCTCGGATCTGCGGCTCGGTGCGGTGCTCACCCGCGAAAATCAGCGGGGTTCCGTAGATAACCTCAAGCACCCTGCGAAGCGCATCCGTCCGACTCACCAGCCAGGCGTCCTGGGGATCGACGGCGTCGACGTAGTCGTGCAGGTCGGTACGCAGCTTGCGCAGCTCAGCTTCTAGACGACCGACCGCGTCGAGGTCGGGATTTGGCAAGGAGCAAGGCTCCGCAAGCACCGCAGACTCGGTCATGGACTCATGCACGTCATACTCTGCGCGGTCGCGACGACGACGCAGCAGATCACCGGCTTGCGCATACAAGAATTTCACAGCCTCGGTGAGCGCGGTAGCGCCGAGTTCTGCCAAGGATAGTATTTCCGACATCGAACCTCCCTCGGTTAATCATATAGGGGCTCGAGACTCTGGCTGCACCGGAATGTGATGCCAGTATTGATGCATGACCAAGCAGACCACGGTGGCGTTCGACGATCGCGATCAGGAGGCCATCGCCTCGGTCAGTGACCCCGACCGTGCCGAGTGGGCCGCTCTCGTGGAGGCCGCCGCAGCCAAGGGCATCACCGTAACCCCAGGCGCATCCGAAGCGACGATCATCCGCACCCTCGTACACGCCGGGGTAGACGCCCTGCGAGAACGCGCCCTCGAATGCGGATACCACGAACTCGCCGAACTGTGGCCCGAGGTACATGACGACGCCGAAACTCGTGAGCGCCGCCGCCGCTACGCCCAGCGCGTCGACCGCGTAGCGGACGCGTGAGCGCTCCGCTACGCGGCCAGATCTACCGCGCCGACATCGGCTTCGGCGCCAAACCCTGGCTCGTGGTGAGCAACAACCACCGCAATCGCGCCCTCTCCGACCTACTCGCGGTCAGAATCACGGCCACCGACCGGCACGCCAACCTGCCGACCTGGGTCCGCCTTGGCACCGGCGACCCGCTCGTCGGCTACGTCAACACCGACGACCTCCAGTGGCCCGCGACGCCGGATTCCCGGTCCTGGACGTCTCCGACCAGGTCGACGTCGAGCCCGACGCGTCCTTCATCAAGGCCAGCGGCGAGCGGCTCGACCTGCTCGCCGGCGCGGACCTGATCGCCCTCGGCGAGGCACTGCGCGGCTCGACGCCGTCGCCGAACCCGCCCTGATCCTCGGCGGCGAGGACGTGACGTCCGACCGGCTGGTCGCGTTCGACGAGCTCGTCTGGTTGGTCGACTGAGTAGTAGGCTGCCGGTATAGAGGTCACCGTCCAGGAGGCGAAGACACAGCTCTCCCGGCTGCTGCGGCGGGTCGAGACCGTGACGATCCGGCGCGGAGGTGAGCCCTCGGCATCCACGCCGAGCAGGGCGCCGAACCCAGCCATCACCTGCGACACCGGCGCGAAGGTCTCCAGGTAGACCACTGGGGCGATCTGTTCGAGCCGCTCGGTCACCGACGGCTCGAAAAAGGCGCCGCCCTCGACCACGTGCCCGACGATGAGGTCCGGTGAAAGGGCGGCGATCGCCTCAATGTCGGGCTCGTTGTAGTCGCCTGCGGTCTGCACGCCGGTGAGGTCGAAGAACTCGCTCAGCCGTTCGCCGACGGCACCGTCGCGGCTGGCCAGTCCAACCAGCGGCATGCCCAGGGACAGGATCTACGGGGCGCCGTTACCATCGTTGAGCGCGACGATCCTCAGGGGGCCGTCGGCGGTGATGCGGTCGCCGTCGAGGCGGCCAGCAGCACGACCAGGGTCAACCCGGCGGCGCTGAGTATGGCGAGGAATTGGCGTCCTGGTTGGTCAGCTCCGGGCCGAGGGCGTCGAGCCCGATCGGGCGTTCCAGCTCCGCGACAACGTCTCCGCGTACGACGCTGCCTATGTAGCCCTGGCCGAGGCACTCGACTGCCCACTACTGACCCGGGACATCCGGCTGGCCAGGTCGAGCGGGCACCTCGTCCGAATCGAAGTCCGCTGAGCGCGGGCATTCCACCACCGGCAGTACCGGCGCCCGCGTCCTGGAAGCAGCCGCGGCACACGCACTGAAGGGCCGCAGAGCATTGATCCTCGCGCCGAGCGCGGAACAGGACGAGTTCACCGTGTACAAGGCAGCTGCCCATCCAGATCTGAATGAACCAGATTTGGATGAACCAAATCTGGGCTATTTGGAGGTGATCGAACCGGAGACGCGCGGATCTCGCCCTGGCCCGGGTCGAGGAAGGGTGACTCGCCTACTGCGGTGTGGCGGTGGAGCCGATCGTTCGAGAGGCTCAACGCATGGCGCTGATGCCCGGGTGTCACTGCCCACATCCGACCTGTGAGCTGAGCTGACTGGGCGAGATACCCAGCCCTACGGGTGTCAGCGCGACATGGAAGACCGAGGCGTCAAACGTGTACACAGTCCGGTACGCTTTTGGCATGCTGATCGAAACGTTGTCGGTGCGTGAGGCCCGCGAGCAGCTGCCGAGCGTGCTGGCGCGGTTCCGCAACGGGGACCGTACCCCCGTGGGGGTCGGCTCGCATCGAAAGACTGAGGCCGTGATGGTTCCGGTTGAGGTGTTCGATGAGTTGACGGCCGAGCGGGCGCAGTCGCTGACGCAGGCGGTCGCCTCGCTGCGGGCCGAAGGGCTTACCGTGGCCGCCGACGTCGAGGCGATCACCGCTCGATGGGCCCGTGGCGAGATCGGCACGGCGCAGATGCGCGAGTTGGTTCGGCAACGCTACGGCGTTCGGTGACTGTCGATCCGTACGTCGATGCGAGCGGCGTGCTGCGCAACCGGCTCGACATCTCTGACCCGCAGTACCTCGAGGAGGTTGAGGCGGGACTGACGCTGGCAGCAATCGTGGATCTTGGAATGCGGAGCCTGCCCGGCAGATACGATCTGGATCATTTGCGGTCGTTCCATCGGGAGATCTTCGGCGACATCTATCCGTGGGCCGGCGAGATCAGGGTCGTGAGCATCGCGAAATCAGACCTGTTCTGCCTGCCACAGCACATCGAGTCGTACTCAGCGGAGGTATTCAGCGCGCTAGCGAAGGAACATTACCTACGTGGGCTAACACGAGACGGCTTCCTCGGCCGCCTGACGCACTATTTCGCCGAGGTCAACGCTGTCCACCCGTTTCGCGAAGGCAACGGCCGCGCCCAGAGAGCGTTCTTCCGACAGCTCAGCCACGAAGCCGGATGGCCGATCGATTGGTCCAGCCTGGACCCAGACGACAACATCCGAGCGTCGATGGCATCGCTGCGTGGCGATAACGACCCACTTCGCGTGGTGCTTGCCACGGTTGTCACCCGCTGAATGTTCATCGAGGTCGCCCTCGCGCGTCCCCGGTCACCCGGCTAGCTCACGCTACCGTCAGGTGGCAGCTAAGCCGGGGGTGCGGGCGGCATCGTGGCGGCGAGGCGGGCGGCGCGTGCGCCGACTCGGCATCGTGACGGCGGCCTGATCGTCATCGGGCGTTGCTCAGCGCGGGGAATGTGCAGGCAGAGTGGTGCCGGGAGTTCCACGGTCGGGGCGTCGGGGTGGGGCAACAAGCCTGTTGCCCCACCGGCCCCGTTTAGGCTTGGGCTCAGCATCCGGCCTGCGTGCCCAACCGCGACAAAACGGAATTTGCATCGTCAGCCAGCTCCGGTGCCGATGTCACTGTCCAGCTCATCACCGAGCCGGACACCACACGCTAGACACGAACAGGCCGACAGGGGGCGAGGCTTAGCCGAGCCAGGTGATCTGGAGCAGGTCTACCCTGCCCTGATCGTCCAAGATCAGATAGGCGGCCAGACCTTCGTACTCTCGACCGAAGGTCAGGGTCCGTACCGAGGTCGGGGGACAGGTGCTCGCGCAGGTAGGCGGTCGCTGCGGCGTGCTGGGCCGCGAGTTCTTCACGGGTCGGGGTGGCCTGGGCCAGCTCCGCGACCAAGTCACGGATGGTCGCACCGCGCTGCGCTGCAAGAACGGCAAGTCGGTCGCGCACCGAGCTGTCGATCTTGATCGTGGTATCGGGCATCGCGGAAGTATACGGCCGGAATACCGGTGCTGAGCGGGCGGCGCGCCTGGGTCTCACCGCGACCTGCGAGTTCGTACTCGTAGAGCGCCACGGCGTACTCAGCGACCGCTGTAGCTGTGTGGCATCGACTTCCTGTCCACTTAGGATCCCTGGTAGAGCCTGGCGAGATCGACGAGCACGACGTCTGGGGACGGCGGCGCGGCGAGCAGCTCGGGAGCGAAGCCGGCGCCGCTGAAGCACAGCAGCCGACAGCCCGGCACCGCGCGGACTCCGAGCAGCTCCCGCACCCGACGCAGCCGGTCCACGTGCCGACGGGTGATGACCTCGTCGGCCGTCGCCTCGCCTACGGCCAGAACGCCGGGTGCGCCGTCCGGGGCGGTACCCACGACGAGCACGTCGACCTCGTGGCCGACCCGGCTGGCCGGGTCGGCCACCACGGTGTGGCCGACCCGCTCGACGTCACCGCCGAGCGTCGTCGGGGAGGCGAAGCGCTCCGTCCAGGTTCTGGCCAGTTCCTCGAAGGCAGGTCCGAAGATCTGGGCGCGGAGCGTCGGACGGATCCGCGGCCAGTCGATCGTCCGACGTTGCAGGGCGGCCCACCGTGGCCGCATCACCGCGTGGTGGAAGCGGATGATCGGCTCGTTCACCCGGTACTGCGGGCGTCCGCGTCGCAGCGGATCCCCGGCGCGGTCGAGCAAGCCCGCTTCCACGAGGATTCGCAGTGGATGCGCGAGCTGGTCGCTGCTGCGCCGGACGTAGGAGGCGACGGCGCTCGTTGTCCGGTTGCCACCGGCGACGGCGGCCAGGACCGAGTGGTACAGGCTCCGATCGCGGACGGTGCTGAGCTCGGGATCCTCGGCGAGCAGTGTCGGGCCCTCCCGGAACAACGGGCTCGCGGGATCGAGCACCCGTTCGGTCAGCCACCGCTCCAGGTCCGATCCGTCGGCCGGTGCGTCCTCGCGCACGAACTCCCGCGCGTAGGCCGGCGTGCCGCCCAGGACCGCGAACACCGCGAACGCCACGTCCGGTCGGTCCCCCAGCTTCCAGAACTCCCCCGCCGTGCGGTAGTCGAACCCGTGGACCACCAACTCCAGGCCGGCCCTGCCACGCAATGGTGCGTTGGCGGTGAGCAGGCTGCCCATCAGCGAGATCGCCGAGCCGCAGACCACCAATCGCGTGGGTCTGCTGCGCCGCTGCGCCGGGCTCAACGCGGCCTGCAACAGCGAAGGCAGTGCCGGGCTGGCGGTGACCAGGTAGGAGAACTCGTCGAGCACTACCGGCAAGGAACGCTCGCGGGCCAGGTCCAGCAGCGCGTCGAGAGCACTCGACCAGTCCGGGAGGTCCAGCGCCGCCGGCAACCGCAGATGCTCCGCGAGCGCGGCGCCCAGCAGCCTGAGCTGTTCGGCGGGCTGCCCCTGCACCGCCTCGAAGAAGAAACCACCAGCCTGTTCGGCCACGCTCTGCAGCAGCATCGTCTTGCCCTGCCTGCGCCGACCGGAGACCACCCCGAGGGTCGGTGTCGGCCGCGGGTCGGTCATGAAGTCGACCAGCCTGCCCCACTCCCACTCCCGGTCGAACAAATCCGCTGGCTTACGCATCACTGAACTAATAGGTCAGCATGACTGGCGTGGGCTGAGACGCCACGCGGCGGAGCCGCCACCGGATCGCCCGGGAGATCGGTCAGCGCCGTCGGCTTCACCCCAGAACTCGAACTCCGGCAACAAGCTGGCGAGGTGCTGCTAGTAGATCCTGGGGACCTGTTGTTGCCTTGATCGCCGCGCCCGGGAGGACCGTTGACCACCCCCGACCCGACCCATCCGTACCCACTGCCTGAGCACCAGCGGTACTGCGTCTTCGTGCGCCCCACCATCACCTCCGACAAGATCAGTGTCGGCGAGTACACCTACTACGACGCCTCCGAAGACGCCGGAAGCTTCGAGGACGACCGCGTGCTCTACGGCTTCGGCCCCGAGCGTCTGGTGATCGGCAAGTTCTGTTCGATCGCAGCCGGGGTGCGCTTCGTCATGGCCGCCGCCAACCATCTGAGCAGCGGACCTTCCGCGTTCCCGTTCACGATCTTCCCTGGTCGCTGGCAGGACGATACCCAGGAGATCTTCCTGGCGAGAAACATCAGCAAGGGCGACACCGTAGTGGGCAACGACGTCTGGTTCGGCCGCGACGTGACCGTGATGCCCGGCGTCACGATCGGCAACGGTGCCATCATCGCCACCGCCGCCGTCGTCACCCGGGACGTCGCGCCCTACACCATCGTCGGCGGAAACCCTGCTGCACTGATCAAGCGGCGCTACCCGGATGCCGACGTCGAGCTGCTCCAACGGTCGGCCTGGTGGGACTGGCCCATCGACCTCATCAGCGCGCACGCCGGCACCCTCATGGCAGGCACCCCGGCCGACATCGCCGACATAGCCGACCGGCACGGGTCAAGCCATATCGCCGAATGACTCCGCCGCGCCGACTGGTCTACCGCAGGTGCGTGCTGGTAGGCGGTCAGCGCAGGCTCAGGACGGTGGCCAGTGCCTCGTCCACACCCCACTTCTCCTCCGGCGCCAGATGCTCGGCGAGCTCGCCGAGCCGGTCGACGTCGACTGTGCCGAGCTGCTCGACCAGCACGCGCGTCGTCGTCCGGGCGATCTCGACCTCCGGACGAAACGAGGCGGACCTGGCGCCTCGCGCCACCCAGAAACCGTATTACAAATCGAAATACACACCGAGGTGGCGAGGCACATCGTCGTTCCCCGACCGCACGCGGGCCACGTGCCGCCAACAGCGCCTCATCGACCAGCTACGGTACCATTTGGTGGTACGACTGGAGGCGGTAGACGATGGCCATGTCCGCGAGCGAGGCACGCAAGCGACTGTTCCCGCTGATCGAGCAAGTCAACAACGACCAGGAACCGGTGGAGATCGTATCCAAGGCGGGTACCGCGTTCCTGGTCTCCGCCGACCAGTGGCGCTCGCTCATGGAAACAGCCCACCTGCTCCGATCCCCCGCCAATGCGGAGCGGCTGCTGCGCAGCATCGCCGATGCCGAAGCCGGCCGCACCAGCGTCCAGGAGCTGATCGATCCACAGCACGACGTCCCATGAAGATCAGCTTCACCCACGACGGATGGGACGACTACGTCTCCTGGGCCGGCGAGCGCTCAATCCTCAAGCGGATCAACCGCATGATCGAGGAAGCGGCCCGGGATCCCGGGACCGGAATCGGCAAGCCCGAGCGCCTCGCACACAACCTATCCGGCTACTGGTCCCGCAGAATTACCGATGAGCACCGCCTCGTCTACCAACTCCGCGACGAGGAACTCGTCATCGTGCAGGCCCGATACCACTACTGACCGCGGACACGTCGTAGCGGGCCAAGAACAATTGCTTGAGCTACTCGCACCCCCGGCATATCAAACGCCTAGGTCAACGACCTGGGCGTAAGCCGTGGAGGTGCTTTGCCTCGGCAGGGGTTGGGGGACGACAGCACGCCGACAACGCTCCTGGACAGCATTAGAGGCCGCTACTCCCTCACAGGAGCACCGGCCTCTGATGATCAGATCGTGGGCCTCCTGGCGTCGATCCTTGCTGATCGTGGTTCGAATAAGGCCATGGTGGTGGAGGTGCCGGGAATCGAACCCGGGTCCTCTGTCGCCTCGTCAGGGCTTCTCCGTGCGCAGTCCGCTGTGCCTCTACTCGGATCCACCGGTCACGCGGACAAGCCGGTGTGGCGATCCCAGCCGCTGTAGATGTCCCGCCAGGCCCCGCGGCCGAGCCTGGCGGTGGAGTCCCCTAGCTGATGCCGGGATCCGGGGCGGGGACACCCCCGGTCCGACAGCGACGTCCTCGCCTAGGCGGCGAGGGCGAACGCGCGCTGATCGTTGTCGGCGCTTATTGGTGTGCGATGACGCTTACGGTGGTCTCTCGCCTGCACCGGCACGCTTCCCACTGACTCAACGTCCAGAGTCGAAACCGTTCACCCCCTTGATGGGCTGGACAACCTAGCTAGGGTAACGCTTCGCCGCTCCGCAAACATCCCCGGCCACGCCGTCGTGCACCATAAGCGGACACACCGAGCATCAGAGGCGGACGCGCGGGGGTTAGGGCATGCCTTTGGCGCGGCGTCCCATCGCCTTGGCCACTTCGCGGTCGGCGTCGCGCTTGGCTAGGTCGGCTCGCTTGTCGTAGGTGTGCTTGCCGCGGGCTAGTGCGATCTCCACCTTTACCTTGCCGTCGGCGAAGTACATGGACAGCGGTACCAGCGACAGCCCGCTCTCCCTGGTCTTGCCGATCAACCGCTCGATCTCCTTGCGGTGCAGCAGCAGCTTGCGGGTTCGCCGAGGCTCGTGGTTGGTCCAGCTGCCCTGGGTGTACTCGGGGATGTGCACGTTACGCAGCCACACCTCGCCGTCGTCAACGCTGGCGAAGGCGTCGACCAGCGAGGCACGGCCTGCCCGCAGCGATTTGACCTCGGTGCCGACGAGCACGATGCCCGCCTCGTAGGTGTCCACGATCGCGTAGTCATGCCGGGCCTTGCGGTTCGAGGCGATCACTTTGCGGCCCTGTTCCTTCACACTGCCTCCCTTCGGTCGGCCTGTGAGTGGCGTTGGTGGCTATAGCGACTGTCTAGTCTCATGAGATCTGTCGTACGGCGTGTCTCGGGACATGCGTCGCTTGATCAACGCTATGACTTAGGTCATGGTGAGGAAGCAGGCGATGATGCGTCTTATGGACGCGACCTTGGTTGTCGGCGTGAAGATCGACAACGTGGCGGAGTGGTGCCGGGTCAACGGGGTGAACCCGCGCACGTTCTACCGGCAT
>JBQTGW010000163.1:0-9890 GCA_052390495.1 Pseudonocardiales bacterium | reverse complement strand
CCGGGGGCGGCAGATGGGCGAGATGTGCGATGTGTGCCAGCTGGTGGAGCCGGATCCGCGGCTGAGGTTGCCTGCGGGCTTCTACGACCAGGACCTGATCGTGGCCGCGTTGGCCGCCTACGACTTCAGGTCCTTTCTTCCTCACCGTGCGCGAGCTCACCTACTGGACGCAGCAGACCCTCGGCGGCGTGGTCGGTCTGGAGCAGTCCCAGATCTCGGCGATCGAGCGCGGCGACAGCCAGCTGCGCAATATCGACGGCGCACTGGGCCACGAGCCCGGCGCCCCCTACGACCGGGTGCTGGCCACCGCCGCCTGCCACTCGGTGCCCCCCGCCTGGATCGAGCAGACCCGCACGGGCGGACGGATCGTGACCCCTTGGGGCACGAGCTACCACAATGGTGCGCTGCTGCATCTCGACGTCACCGGAGACGGTGGCGCCCTCGGGCGTTTCGAGGGGAACGTGGCGTTTATGTGGCTGCGCGAGCAGCGCGTCCCGTTCGGGTGGCTGGCCGCGCAGCCCGAGGTCAGCTATGACAAGCAGGCCAGCACGAACACCCATCCCTACCGGCTGAACGACTTCAGCGCTTCGTTCGTCGTGGGCTTGCTGACACCGGGCTGTCACTACCAGCTGATCACCAACGGTGGCGACCCCTATGACGCGGTGATGTGGCTGTTCGATCCGGCCACCGGCTCACGAGCAGCCATCACCGTCACCCCGAAAGCTACCGAGTTCCCCATCCGCCAGCACGGCCCCCGCTACCTGTGGGACGAGGCCAAGGCCGCGTATGACTGGTGGGTCAGCGTCGGCAGCCCTGACTACACCCGCTTCGGACTCACCGTCACCTGCGATGGTGGCCAGCATGCGTGGCTGGATTCACCCCGGCACCCGCTACCTGTCCTGCCGCGCTGAGCGGGGCTCAGCCGGGCAGGAAGCTCAGCCGGACGGTGCGGACCGGGTTGTCGACGTTGGTGTCCACCAGGCAGATCGACTGCCAGGTGCCCAGCGCGAGGCGCCCGGCGAACACCGGGATAGTGGCGTAGGGCGGCAGTAGCGCGGGCAGCACATGGTGTCTGCCGTGGCCGGGGGAGCCGTGCTGGTGCCGCCACCGGTCGTCGGCGGGCAGCAGTTCGCGCAACGCGGCGAGCAGGTCGTGGTCGCTTCCCGCGCCGGTCTCGATCACCGCCAAGCCTGCCGTCGCGTGCGGCACCCAGACGTGCAGCAGTCCATCCCCGGCGGCGGCCCGGTCGAGGAACGCTTGGCAATCCGCCGTGAGATCGTGCACCTGTTCCTGCGAGCCGGTCTCGATGCGGAGTTCCTCGGTATGCACGACCATGATCGTAGCCGCCGGGCCAATGGTCCAGCGGCGCGGTTCAGGGCATACCGGGGAACGGCACCGTGGCCGGGATACTGCCGAGGGTCACCCGCCAGCGGGCTGCCTGCACCGCTGCGGCGGTCAGCCCGTCGAGCGCCGCCCGGCGCAGGCTCGGCTCGGCCGGGCTGTGCTCGATCACCGAACGCCACGCTGCGGCCGTGTCCGTTTCCACGGTGATCGTCAGCCGCAGCGCAGAGGCATGGTCGGTGACCGGTTCTGGAGTGAGGTAACCCGGCTCGGCAGGCACCGGCTGCGCGCCTGCGTCGATCAGCACCCGTTCGGTGCCGTCGCGGCGAGCGCGATGCGCAGCGGCAGCCTCAGCCAGCTGATCAGTCAGTTCGTCCGCCAAGAAAGCGCCGACCAATCCGTAGGCCCATACTGCGGCATGCTCGGCGGCCAGGGCCGACTGCAGAGCGTCCACTGGTACCTGGCCAAAGGGAGTGCTGCCAGCGGGAGTCATGCCAGCAGCGCCGCGTGGCTCGCGCAACAGGCCGCCATTGAGGCCAGCAGCGCCGCGCGGTATCCGGGCAGCACGGCGACCAGCCCAGCTGCCTCATCCTGAGCCTCCCGTACCGCTCCGGCGAGCGCGGCCGACGCGTCGGCCTGATCGGCAGTTGCCATGACCGGTGCCGTCGACGGAGTGGAACTGACCGGCGGCGGGCTGGGCCGGACCCGGTGCAGTTCGCCGCGCAGCGCGATGGCATGCGCCTGCCGGTCCGCGGCCAGTGCCACCGCCCGGGCCTCCAACACCGGATGCGCACTCGCCACGGCCAGCGCCAGGGCAACGTCGTAGTCCGCGCGCTGGGCTGGGCCCTCCAGCGGATCCGGCTCATCGTGCGCCGGGGGCGCCGATGAGGTGCACCCGGTCAGCGCCGTCGGCTCGGCCATCAGCAACGCAGCGACCGCTACCGCAGCGGTGAGCACCTGACGGCGGCTCCGGTGAGGTTCGGTCACCGGGAAATCACGGGCGGATGGCCCGTCCTTCAGGGTGGGGAGGAAGCCTGCGACATGCTGCTGGTGGTACCCGGGATTGTCGGTCTGCCCTGGGGTAGTCATGGTGTGTCCCGGTTCCGTCTCTATCCGACGCCCGCGCAGGCCGCGGTCATGACCGAGCATTGCGCGCATGCCCGGTACGTGTGGAACCTTGCTGTCGAGCAACTCGGGTATCGCGGCCGGGGACAGCGGATGCCGGGCTACGTCGAGCAGAGCCGACAGCTGACCGAGGCACGGGCGGCGTTCGGCTGGTTGGGTGCTGGGTCGGTGACCGTTCAGCAGCAGGCGTTGCGGGACCTCCACTAGGCCATGAGCAACTGGCGGGCCGGTACCCACCGTCGCCCGAGGTGGCGCAAGCGCGGCCGCCACGAGGGGTTCAGGATCGTCGGGGCTCAGGCATTGCGGGTCGAGCAGCTCAACCACCGCTGGTCGCGGGTGCACGTCCCGAAGGTGGGCTGGGTGCGGTTCCGGCGCACTCGGAACGTGCCGGGGGCGAAGTCCTACCGGGTCACCCTGGACAGCGCTGGCCGGTGGCACCTCGCGTTCGCCGCGGTGCCCGACCAGATCACCGGGCCGGCCGACGGATCGGTGGTTGGTATCGACCGGGGTGTGGCGGTCACTCTGGCCTTGTCCGACGGTACGGCACATCAGGTCCCGACGCCGCGTGATACGGCCCGGTTGCAGCGCAAGTTGTGCCGGGCTAAGCGTGGATCGGCCCGGCGGGCACGGATCAAGGCCCGACTCGCCCGGTGCCACGCCCGCAGCGCCGACACCCGCAAGGACTTCATCGAGAAGGCCAGCACGCAGAGCAACGCCGACCTGAACGCGGCACGCAACATCGCGGCGGGGCACGCCGTGACCGCGCGGGGAGCCCCGGTGTTGGCCGGGGCGATGAACCGCGAACCTCAACACGCACCCTCCTGGGTTGCGTAGTTGGAATCCCCCGCGTTCAGGCGAGGGAGGATGTCAAGTCCGGTCATCCTGCCACCCGCCGTTGCACTTACCTGCGGCGCCGTGATCGACATGGCGCGGAGTGTTCCCGTGACGCGATACCCTGCACATTCAACTCAACTAGGCAGGAGACCATGGTGATCGCCCGTCCCGCCCGTTCCGACTCGGTACTCGAGCCGGTGGTCCGCGACGTGGTCCGCGAGACCGGGTTCGACCTTGAGGCATTGGAGCAGGTGCGTGCGGGCAGCCGATGGCTGGTCCGTGTGGTCATCGATTCGGATAAGGGTGTCGGGCTCGATGACATCGCCGCGGTGAGTCGCGCGGTGGCTGCCGCCCTTGATCTGCGCGACGACCTGCTGGCCGGGTCATACACCCTTGAGGTCACCTCGCCCGGCGTGGACCGGCCGCTGACCCAACCCCGGCATTGGCGGCGAAACCGGCTGCGACTCGTCCGGGCCACGGTTGCCGACGAGGGCGAGTTGCTTGGCAGGGTCGGTGACTGTGACGAAGAGGGTGTCACGTTGCTGGTGTCCGGAGCGCTGCGCCGGGTGCGCTACGCGGAGCTCGATCGAGCGGTGGTGGAGGTGGAGTTTCGCCCGCCACCGGCCGCCGAACTCGCCGCGCTCGACGGGGCGGCACGGCAGGACTTGGAGGAACGGTGAACGTCGACATCGCCGCGCTGCGCGCGATTGAGCGGGACAAGGACATTTCCTTCGAAACAGTGCTCGAGGCCATCGAGACGGCGCTGCTCACCGCCTACAAGCACACCGAGGGCCACCAGGCGCATGCGCGGGTCGACATCGATCGCAAGACCGGCATGGTCCGGGTGCTGGCGCGCGAGCTCGACGCTGACGGCGATGTCGCCCGGGAGTGGGACGACACCCCCGAGGGCTTCGGCCGGATCGCGGCCACCACCGCCCGGCAGGTCATCGTCCAGCGGCTGCGCGACGCGGAGCACGAGCGTACCTTCGGGGAGTTCTCGGCCAAGGAAGGCGAGATCGTCGCCGGGGTGATCCAACGCGACGCCCGCGCGAACGCCCGTGGTGTGGTGGTGGTCCAGATCGGCGATACGGAGGGCGTGATCCCCCCGGTCGAGCAGGCACCGGGGGAGACCTACCGGCACGGCGAGCGGATCAAGTGCTACGTGGTAGGGGTATCCCGGGGCATGCGTGGTCCGCAGATCACATTGTCCCGTACGCACCCCAACCTGGTGCGCAGGCTGTTCGCGCTCGAGGTCCCAGAGATCGCTGACGGCACGGTGGAGATCCCTGCGGTAGCCAGGGAGGCGGGGCATCGTTCCAAGATCGCGGTCCGGTCGAACGTCCCCGGTGTCAACGCGAAGGGTGCCTGCATCGGGCCGATGGGGCAGCGGGTTCGCAACGTGATGAGCGAGCTGGGTGGCGAGAAGATCGACATTATCGATCACTCGGAGGATCCTGCCCGCTTCGTGGGCAACGCGCTGAGTCCTGCGAAGGTAGTCTCGGTGCAGGTGGTTGATGCCCGGGCGAAGACAGCAAGGGTGGTCGTCCCGGATTTCCAGCTCTCGCTGGCGATCGGTAAGGAAGGCCAGAACGCCCGGCTGGCAGCTCGGCTGACCGGATGGAAGATTGACATCCGGAGCGACGCGGAGCAGGCGCAGTCCTCGACCCCCGGTGCGCCCCGCACTGGGGCTCCGGTGAGTAATGCCAGTTCCCCACCGGCCGCTGACGCGCGCTAGAATCACGGTGGCCCGCTGTCAGGGAACGGTCCACGAGTGCCCGGATGAGGTCCGACGCCGCCGCCGTGAGCGGCCCGCCGGTCCTGTGCGGACCTGCGTGGGGTGCCGGACTCGGACAGCGGCGTCCGGATTGCTGCGTTTAGTGGCGGTGAACGGGACCTTGGTCCCCGACCCGCGGCGTCGGCTTCCCGGTAGGGGTGCGTGGTTGCACCCTGATATCGGGTGCTTGCGTCTTGCCGAGCGGCGCCGGGCCTTCCCGCGAGCTTTGCGCTTCGCGGGAACGCTTGACAGCGCTGCAGTGCATACCTTCCTCGCGTAGCAGGACGGAGACGCCATCGGTCCTCGGTTCGCCGTGGACACACCGGACGCCCGGGACCGACCGGGCGCTTGGTCAACCTAGAGAGCAGGTCGATCCGACATGTACCCGCAGCCGTGAAGCACTGACAGCCATGGACATGCGCTAAGACCGGGGTCGAGCGGGATTGCCGCCGGCTCCACCAGTAAGGGAGAGCAGTGGCAGGCAAGGCCCGCGTGCACGAGCTCGCGAAGGAGCTCGGTGTCACCAGCAAAGAAGTTCTCAGTAAGCTCGCCGCCCTCGGCGAGTATGTGAAGTCCGCCTCCTCTACGGTGGAGGCGCCGGTAGCGCGAAAGCTCCGTGATTCGTTCCCTTCAAACCAGGGCAAGGGATCTGGTGGCGTTGGCGCACCGGCCACCGGCCAAGGTCAGCGCAGTGGTTCCGCGCCTTCCCGGCCCACTCCCAGTCCGTCGGGCCCCAAGCCCGGCCCCGCTCCGCCGCCCGTGCGCCGACCTGAACCGGCCGTCGAGGCGCCTCGCCCTGCGGCTGCCCCGCCCGCTATGCCGTCGGTGCCTGTGGTGGAGCGTCCTGCGGCTGCCGAGCGTCCTGCGGCTGCCGAGCGTCCTGCGGCTGCGGAGCGTCCTGCGGCTGCGGAGCGTCCTGCGGCTGAGCGGCGTCCGGGTCCACGCCCAGATGAAGGTCGTGGGTCAACTGTGCCCCCGCGCACTCGGTCCCCCAAGCCGGGGCCGCGCTCCCCGCGGGTTGGCAACAACCCTTACGGTGTCGGGGGGTCGGCGCCATCGCGCCCATCGGCGCATCGCCCCGGTGGGTCCAGTGGGTCCGGTAACCCGGCCGGGTCGGGCAACATGCCGCCGCGTCCAGGCGGCGGCAGTCGTCCAGCTTCTGGGCGCAGTGGCCCGTCCGGCAGTGGCGGTCCGCGACCCAATCCCGGCATGATGCCGCCTCGGCCTAACCCCGGCATGATGCCAACCCGTCCTGGTCGGCCAGGCCCTGGTGGTGGTGGCCCTGGTGGTGGCCCTGGTGGTGGTGGCCCTGGCGGTGGTCGGAGTGGACCTGGCGGCGGCGGTCGTGGTGGTCCCGGTGGCGGTGCCAGTGGTGGTCCGGGTGGTGGTCGCGGTGGTCCCGGAGGCGGTGGTGGCGGCTTCCGCGGTGGCGGTGGTAGTGGGGGCACTGGTGGCCCCGGTGGCCCCGGTGGCGGCGCTCCTGCGGGCGGTGGTGGTTTCCGGGGAGGCCCTAGCCGCCCCGGTGGTGGTCCCGGTGGTGGTGGTGGTGCTGGTGGTCGTGGTCGTGGGGGTGGTGCGGCTGGTGCGTTTGGTCGTCCTGGTGGTCCGGCTCGTAAGGGTCGTAAGTCCAAGCGTCAGAAGCGCCAGGAGTTCGACAACATGCAGGCACCGTCGGTTGGTGGTGTCCGGTTGCCGCACGGCACTGGTGAGACTGTCCGGTTGCGTCGTGGTTCGTCACTCACTGATTTCGCTGAGAAGATCAATGCTAATCCCGCTGCTCTGGTGCAGGCGCTGTTCCACCTTGGTGAGATGGTGACTGCGACCCAGTCTGTCTCCGATGATGTTCTGGAGTTGCTGGGTCAGGAGATGAATTACAAGATCCAGGTGGTCAGTCCTGAGGATGAGGACCGTGAGCTTCTGGAGTCCTTCGACTTGTCCTACGGTGAGGACACCGGTGAAGAGGGTGATCTGGCGTCTCGGCCGCCGGTGGTCACGGTGATGGGCCATGTTGATCATGGTAAGACCCGGTTGCTGGACACGATCCGCAAGACCAACGTGATGGGCGGGGAGGCTGGCGGGATCACCCAGCACATCGGGGCTTATCAGGTTGCCACTGAGCTGGAGGGCAACGAACGGTTGATCACGTTCATCGACACCCCGGGTCACGAGGCGTTCACCGCGATGCGGGCTCGTGGTGCGAAGTCGACGGACATCGCGGTGCTCGTGGTGGCCGCCGACGATGGCGTGATGCCGCAGACGGTGGAGGCGATCAATCACGCCAAGGCGGCAGGCGTGCCGGTCGTGGTCGCGGTGAACAAGATCGACAAGGAAGGCGCGGATCCGACCCGGATCCGCGGTCAGCTGACCGAGTACGGGCTAGTACCCGAGGAGTACAGCGGCGACACGATGTTCGTCGATATCTCGGCCAAGCAGGGCACCAATATCGATGCCCTGCTCGAGGCGATCCTGCTCACCGCGGATGCGTCGCTGGACCTGCGGGCCAATCCGGGTATGGAGGCCCAGGGTGTGGCGATCGAGGCGCATCTGGACCGTGGTCGCGGGCCGGTGGCCACCGTGCTGGTGCAGCGGGGCACGCTGCGGGTCGGTGATTCGGTGGTCGCAGGCGACGCCTACGGCCGGGTCCGCAGGATGGTCGATGAGTATGGCGGTGACGTCATCGAGGCGTTGCCCTCGCGCCCGGTGCAGGTCATCGGGTTCACCTCGGTGCCGGGTGCGGGTGACAACTTCCTGGTCGTCGACGAGGACCGGATCGCCCGGCAGATCGCCGATCGCAGGCGTACTCGGGAACGCAACGCCGATCTCGCCTCCCGGCGCCGCCGGGTCAGTCTGGAGGATCTGGACCAGGCGCTCAAGGAGACCAGCCAGCTCAACCTGATCCTCAAGGGCGATAACTCCGGCACGGTCGAGGCGCTGGAGGATGCCCTGCTGAAGATCGACGTGGGTGAGGAGGTAGAGCTGCAGGTGATCCACCGTGGTGTCGGTGGTATCACCGAGAGCGACATCAGCCTGGCCATTGCGGACAACACCGTCGTGCTCGGGTTCAACGTCCGGGCCGACGGCAAGGCCACTGCGCTGGCCAACCGCGAGGGTGTGGAGATCCGGTACTACTCGGTGATCTACCAGGCGATCGACGAGATCGAGGCGGCCCTGAAGGGCATGCTCAAGCCGGAGTACGAGGAAGTGGCACTGGGCCGCGCGGAGGTCCGGGAGGTGTTCCGGTCCTCCAAGGTCGGGGCTATCGCCGGGTGCATGGTGTCGTCGGGGGAGATCCGGCGCAACGGTAAGGCCCGGTTGCTCCGGGACAACGTGGTTGTCCGGGAGGATCTCACAGTGTCGTCGTTGCGCCGTTTCAAGGATGACGCCACGTCGGTGCGGGAAGGGTTCGAGTGTGGCCTGACAATCTCGGGCTACAACGACCTTCAGGTCGGCGATGAGATTGAGACCTACGAGATGCGGGAGAAGCCCCGCGCCTGATCACGGGTGGGGTTGGGTGGCCTTGAAGGGCATCCAACCCCACGTGTGGTGGCCTTCAAGACCTACCAACCCCGGTGGTGAACGGTGTATGTCGGCGCCCTGGAGCTTGACCTGATGTTCGGCGATGTGCATTCGTTGAAGCAGAAGCGCTCGCTGCTGCGGCCGCTGATTGCGGAGCTGCGGCGACGATTCGACGTCGCGGTGGCCGAGGCCGGTCATGCCGAGCTGCACCGTCGTGCGCTGATCGGGGTGGCCGCGGTGGCCGGGGACGTCGGCCACGTGCAGGAGGTTCTCCAGGGCTGCGAGCGGCTGGTGGCCGGGCGGCCCGAGGTGGTTTTGCTGGCCGCCCGGCATCGGCTGTGGGGCCAGGAGGATGACTAGCGTGGGCACCCTCAGCCCGCGCCCGAGGAGACGAGGAGACCGCTGCTGATGGCTGACCCCGCACGGGCCCGCCGGCTCGCCAAAAGGATCACCCAGATCGTCGCGTCTGGCCTTGAGCATGAGGTGAAAGATCCCCGGCTGACGATGGTGACCATTACCAGCGCTAAAGTCACTGCCGATCTACGGGATGCGACCGTCTACTACACGGTGCTCGGTGAGACCATTGATGCCCCCCCAGACACCGCCGGTGCGGCCGCTGCACTGACCAGTGCGACCGGTGTGTTGCGCTCGCTGGTTGGCCGCGGCACCGGTGTCCGCTTCACGCCCACGCTGACCTTCCGTCCGGACAATGTTCCTGACGGCGCGCGGCGGATCGACGAGTTGCTGGCCCAGGCCCACGACGCCGACGCGGAGGTCGCCCGCCTCGCGGCGGGCGCTTCCCCGGCAGGTGAGCCTGACCCGTACCGTCCACCCCGAGATTCCGCCGCAGACCTCAGCTAAACCGGCGGCACTGAGTGATCAGGTGATCAAGGTCTCAATCGATCCGAACCCGCAGCTCAGCGCTGCCGCGAAGCTCGTAGGCAACGCGAAGGACGTCACCCTCGTGGCCCATGTGCAACCCGACGCCGATGCGCTGGGCAGCGCCCTGGCTCTCGGGTTGGCGCTGCGCCAGCGCGGCATATCAGTGCGGGTGACCTTCGGTGAATCGGCGTCCGCCCCGGAGTCGCTGCGCAGGCTGGACGTGGCCAATCTCATCGTGCCGCCGGAGGAGGTGCCTGCCGCCCCGGAGCTGCTGATCGCGCTGGACACCGCGAGCCGGGCGCGGCTTGGCTGCCTGTCGGGTCGGGTGGATACCTCCGGTGCGGTCCTGGTGGTCGACCATCACGCCACCAGCGAGCGATTCGGGACCCACCACCTGGTCGATCCCGATGCTGAAGCC
>JBQTGW010000162.1:0-4363 GCA_052390495.1 Pseudonocardiales bacterium | reverse complement strand
GACAGCAGAGCGTCGTGGTCGCCCGTATTTCGAAGCAAATCGTGGTCTCAGGGGTCTCGTGGGGCGTTATGCTAGCGTGCTGGGTAGTTGTAACAGCTGGCGCTGGCCGAGCGATTCCATAGCAATCGCCTTTTCGAGGAGCCGTGATGGTCAGATCCGCTGAATCGCGTAGTTGGTTCCGCAGGCTCGCACTGCCCGCGCGGATCACGGTGATCGTCGTAGTCACACTGCTCCTGCTGGGTGGCGGGTATTGGGTCTACACCGACATATCTGAAGCCGAGACGTGCGGCCCAGACGTCGAGCGGGTCGACGACGGGCAGTGCATCGGTGTGACGGACGGAGCTGTACACCTGATACCCGATCTGTCGGACGTGCTCGACAAAATCCGGCAGGAAAACGCAGCGGTCGACAGTTCTGGGCGGTCGGCGGTGAGCGTGGCCCACCTCGTCGCGCTACCGAATCCTGTGGAGGACAACGCCCGCGCGGTCACGCTGCGCCACGAGCTGGAAGGCGCCTACCTCGCCCAGCGGGTTGCCAACGGGACCAAGTCCGAAGCTGACCAACCCCTGCTTCGCCTGCTGGTCGCTAATGACGGTGACCGTTCTCAGCACTGGCGACAAGTGGTGGCGGCGCTGGTGGACAAGGTCAACGGGCCGGAGCGGCTCGTTGCCGTCATCGCGAGCGGATCGACCCGCACCGGAAGGCAAGAGGCCATCGGGGAGCTGACCGCTCAAGGTATTCCGGTGATCGCATCACGGCTGACCGGCGACAACCTGACTCCTACAGAAGAGGCGTCCCCTGGGCAGGGTCCGGTACGAGTGGAGGGTCTGGTACGGGTGCCACCTTCCAACAGCGACCAAGCGGCTGCTGCGGTCGCCTACCTCAAGCGTGAGCCCAGCATGGCGCGGGCCCTGCTCGTGCAGAGCACCGACCCGGACGACGCGTACTCGAGATCGCTCGGCGAAGCGTTCCAAGCCGCTTTCCCCGACGAGACACATACGGTGCTGAAACCGGTGGAGACCTACAATCCGCGACTAGGAAATATCGCGGGCACGATGCGAAGCATGCTTGTCAATATCTGCCAGCAACAACCTGATGTGGTTTTTTTCGCCGGCCGCAGCACGGAACTCGCGGCACTCGTCGTGGCCCTTCCCACCCGGCCTTGCCCCGAGCTCCGGATCAACATCATGACCGCGGACGGTGCAGTGCATTTCGCCACCACGGTGCGCCAAGGCGATGCCGAGCTACGCAAAGGAATGAATGCCAACATGGGGGTTCGATACACTGCGCTGGCACATCCCGGGTCGTGGGACGCATCCGGGGGAAGTTTTGCACCAGGACCGCGGGACTTCTTCCAATCCGCCTGCGAAAAATGCTTCCGAACCCTCTTCCCTCGCGAGTTCCCGGGCCAACCGTTAGACGACGGTGGGGCGATCATAGGCCACGATGCGATCGCCGTAGCTAGCGCCGCGATCCGCACCCGAGGGGGAATCAACGACACACCGCCCCTCGTCATTCAGGAGTTCAATCGCATGCACGGACCACAGTCGGTGTCGGGAGCCAGCGGCTGGATCTCACTTGACCAGAACGGCAATGCCATCAACAAGGCCGTGCCCATCTTGGAAGTTAAGCCTGACGGCACCGTAGTGTTCGTGCACTTGAGCTCATCCCTCAGTGCACCGTGCCGCCCCGACATCCCTGAGCTGTGCTGACTGTCCACCGACAGGCTGAGGAGCTTCTATGGTCGTACCAGCGAAAACGCGCGATTTGTGGCCCAGGCTCGCGCTTCCGGTGCGGGTGGCTTTGATCGTCGTGGTCATACTGCTCGTGGCGGTTGCGGTGGTCTTGCTCTATCGCGAACTGCACACATGCGGCCCGGGCGTCGAATCGATCGACGGGCAGTGTATCGGCGTGACGGGCGGAGGTGTGCATTTAATGCCCGACCTGGCAAACGTGCTCGACAAGATCCGGCAGGAGAATGAGGAAGTTGACCGTTCGGGGCTCCCAGCGGTCAGTGTGGCCTATCTGCTCGCGCTACCCAAATCGGAGAACGCGGCCCTCGCGGTCACGTCGCGCCACGAACTAGAAGGCGCCTACCTCGCCCAACGCGTTACCAACGGGCGCAGGACCAAGGCTGAAGAACCCCTGCTTCGCCTGCTGATCGCCAATGACGGCGAAGATTCTGAGCACTGGCAGCAGGTGGTGGCGGCACTGGCGGACGAGGTCAGCGGGCCGGAGCGGCTCGTCGCTGTTGTCGCGACCGGCCAGAGCCAGGCCGGCCGGCAGAAGGCCATCGAGAAACTGGTCGCCGACCATCGTATTCCGGTGATCGCATCGCGGCTGACCGGTGACAACTTGACGCCATCGTTGACACCATCCCAGGTGCAGGGTCTGGCGCGGATCGCGCCGTCCAACAGCGACCAAGCGGGCGCCGTGGCGGTCTACCTCAAGCGCGAGCCCGGCACAGCGCGTGCCCTGCTCGTCCAGGACACCAACCCGGCCGACGAGTACTCGCGGTCGCTCGGCGAAGCATTCCAGGCCGCCTTCCGCGACGACACGCATACAGTGCTCACTCCGGTAGAGAAATATAACTCGCAACTCAGCGGCTACGAGAAAACGATGAAAGGAATGCTGGCAAATATTTGCCAGCAACAACCCGACGTGGTTTTTTTCGCCGGCCACAGCCCCGGACTTCTGGCATTCGTCAAGGCACTTCCCGACCGGCCCTGCCCCGACCTCCGGATCAATATCGTGACTGCGGACTCTGCGGTGAACTTCGTTAACACGGTGACCCGAGGTGATGATGATCTACTACGTAACGGAATGAATGCAAATATTTCGGTTCGATACACGGGGCTGGCACATCCCGAGTCGTGGACAAAATCCGCGGAAAGTTTCAAGTCAGGACTGAAGGAACTCTTCCAATCATCCTGCGAAGAAATATGCTTCCATTCCTTCTTCCGCGGCGAGCCGCTCGATGACGGTGCCGCGATAATGGGCTACGACGCGATCACCACAGCCACCACCGCTATCAACCCTGGCAACGACACGCCGGAGCTGATCATTCAGGAGTTCAATCGCCTACACAGACTAGCAGCGGTCGCGGGAGCCAGCGGCTGGATCTCGCTCGAGAACGGTAATCCGATCAACAAAGCAGTACCAATTCTGGAGGTGAAGCCCGACGGCACGGTGGTGTTCGTGCAGTTGAGCTCACCCCGCGGTTCGCCGTGCCGCCCCGACGTCCCCGTGCTGTGCTGACCCTCCCCGAACCCATTATTCGGAGCCGAATGGGGGTTGTCGGATGAGGTTGGGGGCGATCGAGGCGGGTGGGACGAAGGTCGTCTGCCTGGTGGGGTCCGATCCGGACCACATCGTGGCACAGACCCGGATCCCGACCGGTGAGCCGACGCGGACGCTCGAGCAGATGGTCGATTTCTTCCGGGAGCAGGTGGCGGTGGGCGGGCCAGTGAGTGCGATCGGCATCGCCTCATTCGGCCCGGTGGAGCTGCGCCGATCTCATCCGCGGTACGGCTTCATCACAACCAGCCCGAAACCCGGCTGGGCCGACGTAGACGTGGTCGGCCCGATCCGCTGCGCGCTCGGCGTGCCGGTGGGATTCGACACCGACGTCAACGGGGCCGCGCTCGGGGAGGGACGCTGGGGGGCCGCCCGCGGTCTGAGCAGCTTCGTCTATCTGACCGTCGGCACCGGCATCGGCGCCGGAGCCGTGATCGAAGGACGGATCGCTCACGGGCTGGTGCATCCCGAGATGGGGCACGTCAGCGTGCCCCGCCAGCCCGGCGATGATTTCCCCGGCGACTGCCCATTTCACGGCGACTGCTGGGAGGGCATGGCCAGCGGCGCCGCCATGGCCACCCGCTGGGGTCGCCCAGCCGAGCAACTCGACGGCGCCGAGCTGGCAGCGGCCGTCCAGCTGGAAGCCACCTATCTGGCGGCCGGACTGCGCAATGTCGTGTACACGATCGCCCCGCAGCGGATCGTGATCGGCGGCGGCGTGGCCGCGCTACCGGAGCTGCTGCCTCGGGTGCGCGCGCACCTCGCCGAGCTGCTGTCCGGCTATCCCGGCCTGCCCGAACACAGCACCGACGACTTCGTCGTCGCGGCCGCACTCGGCCCGCTGGCCGGCCCCGCAGGCGCCCTCGTCCTCGCCGAGCACGCGGCGATCTCGGATCACACTACGAATCTGGCCTGAACACCAGCAGCGGCACGAGCTGTTCGGCGGCGGTCAGGGAACCGTGGTGGCCGATCAGGGGGTCCAACCTGGATCTGACCAGCGACCGCACAACCACGAAATCCGTGCGGGCGGCGACGATGACGTCACCGATACGGTCTCGGAAGTGGT
>JBQTGW010000161.1:0-2543 GCA_052390495.1 Pseudonocardiales bacterium | reverse complement strand
CGTGCGAGGTCCTTGAAGGTGCAGCCAGTACGGCGGTGCAGTCGCCAGGACCGCACCTCCGCGCTGATTCTGTTCAGGGCATCCTTGCTGATTGCGGGCAGGAAGTTGCTGAAGTTCCTTCCTTGCTTGTCCCGCGCCCTGCGCTGCCGGAACGTGAAGCCGGGGAACGTGAACGCCGTATGCTCATACGAGCGACGGCGTTTCCCGTCCTGGCAGTACACGATCTTTGTTTTATCAGGGTGCAACCGCAACCCGGCCTGCTCTATCCGCTCCGCGATCGCCGTCACCACCTGGCGGGCTTGGGCCTGGCTGACGCAGTGCACCACAGGGCGAGTCGCCGGGGGGAGTCGCACCCCCCGGCGCTCTCAGAACCGTGCTAGAGCATCACCTGGTTGATCGAACAAACACAGCCACGGATGACCCTGCCCCTTGGCTCCACCCTGACTACCCCAAGCACGCTGAGCACCAGCATGCTCAACGCCGCGCCGAGCCAGCTCACCGAGAAACCGACGTGCAGCACCAACCAGAGCTTGCGTCTGCGCGGCTTCAGCCTGCCGAACCGGGCCGCAGCACGATGAGCGTCACAATCGAGATCCCCATCAGGATCATCAACACGCTAGATCCGACGACGATGCTCAGCACGAAGGCCAACACCACATTGCCCAGATGCCCGGCCACCAGCGCGCGCCGCCGACGCTCGCCAGAGCCCAGCCCCAACAGCAGGCTCGCCGCCCCCAGTCCGCCGAGCAGCGCGGCGGCCACGAGCCGCACCGGGACCGGGTCGTCGACCACGAACCAGGTCGCGAGCGTGATGGCGACCACGCTGAATACCACCGCCAGCGACCGCGCGCCACGCGGGCGCGCAGTGCTGGGCTCGATCGTGGTCGTCGTGGGAATGGTCATCGAGCCAACCCTTCACGCGGCCGAGCGGGTGTCAGAACAAGAACAGCATCGCCGCCGGACACCGGGGCGTAGCCGGTTCGCCCTTCGAACCAGGGCGGCATCGGGGAAGAACCAGGGTTTGCCCTGACAGGGTCCTGGTAATTCAGCGGCGGATCAGAGTCGGCTATACCCGTGTGACGGAGATGCTGCGCATCTCATTGCTGAGCAGCTGACTAAACCGACCATGGTCTGGGTCTGGGGTCTCCTCGATCCTCGTGATCTCTAGCCTGTGATCACAGACCGTGGAGGCCCCAGACCCAGCTTCATGCCGACGTGCCTACTTTCCCTGCCGTGTGGTTGAGCATCCCAACCATACAGCCATGGTTCAGCGGTAGCAGTACCATGAGAAAACATTACGGAAGTCGTGGTACGCAGCACTCGAGGGGGGACCTGGATGATGCCAACGACATGAGTCGTGCATATCGATGCCGTAGTGAAAACCGTCACGCCCCGTGCACCGCCAACCTCCTGCATTGTTTTCCACCAAGACGACGCCCGTATGACCGAAACTTTGGCAGTAGCCATCCAGGTTGTGGTGGCCTCCGATGATTTCCGATGCACCGGCCGGTGTGGCCAGGCCAATTATCGAGAGTCCACTCACGGCGGCTGCGGCGACCAGGCACTAAGGCCATGCGCCGATCCCTTCGGCGCGACCATCCGCTACTCGGGAGAACCAGATGCCCCGCATCCATGATCACCACATCGCTATCGTCCCGTCCAGCGCCGCTCCCAGCCCTCGGCCGTCCGGACCAGGTGCGTGCCCGGTGAGCAGGCACCCGTCATGGTGCGCGCCGCAGCACTGCTCCGTTCACGTGGAAGCATGATTACCATAGGCTCGGTTGTTCGGTCGGTGGCGTCTCTGGGGATTGCGTATGTAGTGGAATCCCGGCGACAGCCAGCAGCGTTGTCAGATCGTGGAGATGGTCGTCGGCGTGCTCCATGAGGGCGTTGAGGAACAATGCTGCTGCAATGGTGTCCCAGAGCGCCCGGTGAGGTTGGCTGCCGGTGGCGGCCTGGGTGACGGCGTCGGTCAAGCCCAACCGCGCTACCCACGCGGTGAGGCTATGCCCCTTTTTGCGGTCTGGGTTTAGGTATCGAGCCAGACGCAGGGTGTCAATGAGCCCAGCAGGTACGGTTTCTGGGATGTGGCGATGCAAGAGTCGCCAGTCGACACCGACGTTGTGACCGACGATGGTCTTCCCGTTCAGCCGACCGACGAGCTCGGGCCTGACCTGCTCCGGGGACGGTGCCTTCCCGAGCTGATCATTGGTGATTCCGGGTGAGATCCACGGCCTGCACTGGATGTGCCGCCCCGGGTTGAGCAACGTGGTGAACGCTGCATTCGCATCGGGATACCCCCAGGGCCACGTCAAGTTCACTGATTGTGTTGTACTCATGACGCCAAGTGATGCACCGTGGAACGGGGAGCCCCCGTGAACGCCCCCGCTGCACCCACCCCCTCACCACCCCCCTGCGGAGCCAACCGGCCAGGTGCCTCGCGCCGCCCTGAGTGCTGACCTGCCCGGATCGCGCAGACGTCATCGCTGGGTAGCTGCTGCGGGCGCATGATCTCAGCCAGAGCACTCAGGCCGCGCTGGGTA
>JBQTGW010000160.1:0-4036 GCA_052390495.1 Pseudonocardiales bacterium | reverse complement strand
GCCGGTCCCCGCTGTGCCGCCGACCGGCGGAGCGACTCCGGTACTCCCGCCCCCGGCCGGGCCTGTGCCGCCCGCCGTGGTGGCCGGGCCTGTCGGGCCGGGCCCGGCGCCCACCTCCCCGGCCCGCCGTCAGCTCTACTCCGCCAAGGGTCGGTCGGTACTGCCGGCGGTGGTCTCCGGAGGGGGGCTCACCGAGCAGGGATTCCTGTTGTTGTGCATGCGGCCGGCTCTGACGGAGGGCGTCGACGGCACCGTGTTCGAGCTGCCCGGGCCGGCGCGTCGGGAGCCCTCGAGCCTGTCCATGGTGGGCGACGGGATCACCGCTGAGGTGGCCTTCTACGCCTCCACCTGCAGGCCCCTGGGGCGCACGGAGACGACGACCGCCGGGCCCGAGCTGCCGGTCCCCGACGACACCCGCTTCGTGGTCGTCTCACCCCGCTCGGGCGGGAATGAGTTCGGCATCGTGGTGCACGCCCGCGGCTAGCCGCCGACCCGCCCGGACCCCCCGTTCAGACCGGAATTGTCCCACCCTTCTGGTAAACTGACATGGTTGGATTTCGAGGCGCTGACCAGCAGTTTTGTGCGTTTTGAGCGCTCTCCGACCCCCCTCGGCGATTCTCGAGACAGAAGGGTGCGCGCGTGGCCTACGCGGCGAAAGACATCACCGTCCTCAAAGGGCTCGAACCGGTACGCGAACGGCCGGGGATGTACATCGGCTCCACTGGCCCCTCCGGCCTTCACCACCTCGTCTACGAGGTCGTGGACAACGCCGTCGACGAGGCCATGGCCGGGTACTGCAACCTCATCGAGGTCAGCCTGCTGAAGGACGGCGGATGCCGGGTCACCGACAACGGCCGGGGCATTCCGGTAGACGAGCACCCTGAGTTCCCGGGGGTGTCCGCCGCCGAGGTCGTGCTCACCACGCTCCACGCCGGCGGGAAGTTCGGAGGTGAGGGCTACAAGATCTCCGGCGGACTCCACGGCGTGGGCGTATCAGTGGTCAACGCCCTCTCCCAGCGACTCGACCTGGAGATCAACCGCGACGGGGGCCGCTTCGCCATGTCGTTCGCCGACGGGGGCGTCCCCCAGGGCCCGCTCGAGCGGCTCTCCGGCACCCGCAAGCGGGGGACCGCCGTCACCTTCTGGCCCGACGGGACCATTTTCGAGGAGACGGAGTTCCGGGCCCAGACGCTGCTGGAGCGCCTGCGGGAGATGGCCTTCCTGACCAAGGGCCTCGAGATCCGCTTCCGTGACGAGCGGCCGGCCGAGGGGCCGACCGAGCAGGTCTTCCAGTTCACCCGGGGCATCATCCAGTTCGTCGAGCACCTCAATCACACCAAAGAGGCGCTCCACAAGCGGGTCGTCTACTTCGAGGACAAGGACCAGAACCGAGAAGTCGAGATCGCCATGCAGTGGAACACCGGATACAACGAGGGGATCCACAGCTTCGCCAACAACATCGCCACCACCGAAGGCGGCATGCACGAGGAGGGCTTCCGCAAGGCGCTGACCAACGTGGTCAACCGCTACGCCCGGGAGAAGGGGCTCCTCAAGGAGAAGGACGACCCGTTCAGCGGTGAGGACGTCCGGGAAGGGCTGACCGCCATCCTCTCGGTCAAGCTCGGCAACCCCCAGTTCGAGGGCCAGACCAAGACCAAGCTGGGCAACACCGAAGCCAAGTCGTTCGTGCTGCGGACCTGCAACGAGTGGCTGATCGACTGGCTGGAGCGCAACCCCGCCGAAGCCAAGACGATTATCAACAAGGCGGTCTCCTCCTCGCAGGCCCGGCTGGCCGCGCGGCGCGCCCGCGAACTGGTGCGCCGCAAGTCCGCCGGGGATCTGGGCGGGCTGCCGGGCAAGCTGTCGGACTGCCGTTCCACCGACCCGGCCCGTTCCGAGCTGTTCATCGTGGAGGGTGACTCCGCGGGTGGCTCGGCGAAGTCCGGCCGGGACTCGCTGTACCAGGCGATCCTGCCGATCCGTGGCAAGATCATCAATGTGGAGAAGGCCCGGCTGGACCGGGTGCTCAAGAACACCGAGGTGCAGGCCCTGATCACCGCGCTGGGCACCGGGATCCACGACGAGTTCGACCTCGCCAAGCTGCGCTACCACAAGATCGTGCTGATGGCCGATGCCGACGTGGACGGCCAGCACATCCGCACCCTGCTGCTCACGTTGTTGTTCCGGTTCATGCGCCCACTCGTCGAGCACGGCCATGTCTTCCTCGCCCAGCCACCGCTGTACAAGATCAAGTGGCCACGCGCCGAGGCCGAGTACGTCTACTCCGACCGCGAACGGGACGCGGTCATCGAGGCCGGGATTGCGGCGGGCCGCAAGCTGCCCAAGGAAGACGCGATCCAGCGTTACAAGGGTCTCGGTGAGATGAGCGCCAAGGAACTGTGGGAGACCACCATGGACCCCGACGTCCGAGTCCTGCTCCAGGTAACCCTGGACGACGCGGCTACCGCGGACGAGTTGTTCAGCGTCCTGATGGGCGAGGACGTCGAATCCCGCCGCTCCTTCATCACCCGCAACGCCAAAGACGTCCGCTTCCTCGACGTATAGCCGGCCCCGTGCTCGAACCGCAATTCGGGTCCGGATAAGCGGGGACGAACTGGAAGACTGGTGCTGGACGTGAGGAGACGCTGTGACAGCTGTGCCGGAGCCGCCGGGTCGCCTGCTGACTGTCGATGCGTACGCCGCGCTCGGCGAGGATGACCGCTACCGTTCGGAGCTGCAGGAAGGCAACCTGGTCATGTCGCCCAGCCCGGCGCCGGATCACATGATCGTCATGGGGAGAATCTTCGTCCAGCTGGACGAGCAACTGCCCACAGGTCTGCAGGTGATCCCTGACATCGATGTCGACCTCGAACTCGCGCCACGCGGTAAACCAGGGTTCGTCCGCAGGCCAGATCTGGTCGTCGCACACCGAGCGGCCGTTGAACGCATACGTCGCGACGGAGGCATCCTGCGCGCTTGCGAGGTGCTGGTCGCCATCGAGATCGTGTCGCCCGGTTCCTACCGCACCGACCACGTGATCAAACGTGGTGAGTACGCCGACGCGGGTATCCCGCACTATTGGATCGTGGATTTGGACGCCCCCGTGACGCTGATCGCCTGCCGCCTCGCCGCGGAATTCGGCTACCAGGACGCCGACCCCGTCACCGGCCGGTTCGTCACCACCGAGCCGTTCCCGGTCAGCTTGAGACTGGGCGGTCTCCTCCCGAGCTGAGCACTCGGCGCGACGTGCTCATCGGTAGATCTCCCGGTGGTGGCCGAGGTCCACCACGGTCACCAGCAGCACCTGGTCGTGGATCTCGTAGATGATCCGGTAGGTGTTGGCGACGCGGATGCGCCAGCCGTCCTGACCGACGAGTTTCTTGCAGCTCGGCGGGCGAGGGTTCTCGGCCAGGGCTTCGATAGCCGCGAGCACCTTTCGTCGTATCGGCTTCTCCAGGCCAGTGATGGCCTTCCCCGCAGACCGACTGATCTGGACCCGGTAGGTCACGAGCGGCTCTCGACTTCGGCGACCAACTGACTGAACGGGATCATCTCGTCCTCGCCGGCCGCAAGCCGATCGTGTGCCTCGGCGGCTCGCCGCGCCCAGTACTCGTCTTCGATCTTCTCGTAGTTCTCGGCGATGTCCACCGGCATGAGCGCCGCGACCCGCTTGCCCCGACGGGTCAGGTAGATGAACGAGTCCTCGTCGCGGATCGAGTCGACCAGATCCCCGAGTCGCTCCCGCGCCTCGCTCAGCGGGATCTCCACAACACCGGACACGTCGTCTGTCGCACGCAATTCCGTAGCCATGTCTTAAGTGTACAACTCAGGGATGTTGTACGAAGCTCCATGAACAGCGGCACACGGCGCGAGGTTCGCCTGTCAGCGCTGTTCGGGTAGGGATGCGGCGTAGAAGCAGACCCGGTGATCGCCAATCCGTAGCCGGAACCACCCGTGCGCTGCGACGATGGGTTTGATGTCGAGGTTGGGAGCGTCCTGGGCGAGCCGACGCAGCCCGGCCATGATCCGGGCGCGC
>JBQTGW010000159.1:0-52401 GCA_052390495.1 Pseudonocardiales bacterium | reverse complement strand
TCGGCCTGGACCTATCCCGGTGATGGATTCAGAATAGATGATTCAAGCTTTGACTACGATGATCAATACGTGGTATATCGCGGCTTCATGAGCGAAGACAAGCGCAACGAATACGCTGCTGCTCACCCACAATTCTCGTCAGTATTCGAGCGTCTCTGTGAAAATCAGATGGTCATTCCCTGTTCGGCCCTATTTCGGTACAACCTTCTTCGGCTGATGGTGGCGACGGTCAATAAGCTCGGTGAGAGTGCTGTTGTGCGGTTTCAGCGCCTGGTCGGCGATCGCGGTTCATTGGAAGAAGTGCCGGTCGGTGCTATGAGGAAATACTGCAACCTGGTCGTTTGGGACAAACAACGGGGAACAAAGACTTTCGACTTGGATCAGACCGATTTTTAGGTGGGTGTGACTGATGATGTCAGATGATGAAATCCTTGATGCAGTTCGATATCAGATGCGGTATAATTCTTATTTTCGCAATCAGCTACATGCTGCCGCTGAGGCGAAGAACGCGGTTTGGATAGCACGGCTTGTTCGTGGAGTAATAGGCTTCGGAGTATATATCGGCCAAGCCATCATAGCCTCGATTTTGGGGATCTGGATAGATGTTTCGTGGTTTTAGGTGACCGGGTGAAACCGCCCCCAGCTGTCGTCGGCGAGCGGCAGATGGTTGAGGAGCGCATACCTGGTCCGGCCGAGGCCGGAGCTGCCAGGTGACGAGGGCGTGAACCCATCAGTCGAGATAGTCGCGGAGGACTTGGGAGCGGGAGGGGTGGCGGAGTTTGGACATGGTTTTGGACTCGATCTGGCGGATGCGCTCTCGGGTTACGCCGTAGACCTGGCCGATCTCGTCGAGGGTGCGGGGCTGGCCGTCGGTGAGGCCGAAGCGCAGCCGCACCACGCCCGCCTCGCGTTCGGACAGGGTGGCTAATACGGACTGCAGCTGGTCTTGGAGCAGGGTGAACGAGACGGCGTCCACGGCTACTATTGCTTCGGAGTCCTCAATGAAATCGCCGAGCTGGGAGTCGCCCTCGTCGCCGATGGTCTGGTCCAGCGAGATGGGCTCCCGGGCGTACTGCTGGATCTCCAGCACCTTTTCCGGGGTGATGTCCATTTCCTTGGCCAGCTCCTCCGGAGTGGGCTCGCGGCCCAGGTCCTGGAGCAGTTCGCGCTGGATGCGGCCCAGCTTGTTGATTACTTCGACCATGTGCACCGGAATCCGGATGGTGCGGGCCTGGTCGGCCATCGCCCGGGTGATGGCTTGGCGGATCCACCAGGTGGCGTAGGTGGAGAACTTGTAGCCCTTGGTGTAATCGAACTTCTCCACTGCGCGGATCAGGCCCAGGTTGCCCTCCTGGATCAGGTCCAGGAAAGCCATGCCACGGCCGGTGTAGCGCTTGGCCAGCGAGACGACGAGCCGCAGGTTGGCCTCCAGCAGGTGGTTCTTGGCCCGCTCGCCGTCGCGGACGATCCAGCGCAGGTCGCGGCGCAGCTGCGGGGAGAGCTTCTCGGTGGCGTCCTCGGTCTTACGCACCCGCTCCGCGGCGTAGAGGCCGGCCTCAATGCGCTTGGCCAGCTCCACTTCCTCCTCGGCGTTGAGTAGCGCCACCTTGCCGATCTGCTTGAGGTAGGCCCGGACCGAGTCGGCCGAGGCGGTGAGTTCGGCATCCTTGCGGGCTTGGCGCAGCGCCTCGGACTCCTCCTCATCCCAGACGAAGTCCTCGCCGCCCGGACCGCTCTGCGCCTCCGCCTCTTCGGCGTCCGCAGTGATCTCCTCAACCTCAACCTCAACGTCGGCGAGGTCCTCAGCGGCAGGCCCACCCTCGAGCTCGGGAGCCGGCTCGTCGCCGTCGACGGCGGGCGTGGTCACGGGAGTGGGTTTCGTTGCGGTCTTGGCCGCGTTGCCAGCCGTCTTCGCCGCCGAGCGGCTCCTGGTGGTCTTCGTACGCCCCTTCGGCGCGGCGGCGCCAGCCCTGGCGGCCGGACCTCCCCTGGAGGGGACCGTAGCGGGGACCGCAGTGAGGTCGGCGTCGCCAGTTGCGCCGCCGCGTGCGGGTGGCTTCTTGGCCGCGCCTGCCTTCGAAGCGGTAGCGCGATGAGGTGCGGGTTCTGCGGCTGCCACGGACGGCCTTTCGGGACGGTCGGTGTTCGGGCGCTGGTCAGAATTCGGGCCCCCGTCGGCGGGCCCGCGCTGGTGCGAGGCCGGGAAGCGTGGCGAGCTGCCAGACTCCCGCGGTGCGGTCCAGGGCGCCCGGGGAAGGTGCCATGTTCCATTGTAACGACGCAGTTCGCTCACGGCGGCGCCGCGCCTCCAGCGATCATCGCACCCGGCCCTCGGCGGCGGCCACCGCGGCGCCGACGATGCCTGCGTCGTTGCGCAACGCGGCGGCCACCACCGTGGTCCGGCACTCCAACAGGGGTAACCATCTCTCGGCCTTCTTGCTGACCCCGCCGCCCACGATGATCAGATCTGGCCAGAGCAGATTTTCCAGTACCTGGAGGTACCGCGACACCCGCGGCGCCCAGTCGCCCCAGGACAGCGACTCGGAGTCCTTGGCCGAGGCCGCAGCGCGGTGCTCCGCGTCGGCGCCGTCCACTTGGAGATGCCCCAATTCAGTATTGGGCACCAGTTCCCCGTCGAGGAACAGGGCACTGCCGATGCCGGTCCCGAAGGTGAGCAGCACCACGACACCGTCCCGGTCGCGGCCCGCACCGAACCGCATCTCGGCCAGCCCGGCCGCGTCCGCATCGTTGAGCACCGCTACCGGCACCCGACAGTGTTCGGAGAACAACGCGGCTGCATCGGTGCCGATCCACGACCGGTCGACGTTGGCCGCGGTGAACGCGACCCCCTCCTTGACGACACAGGGCAGCGTGACGCCCATCGGGCCGTGCCAGCCGAACTCGCGGGTGATCGTGGCGACCACCTTGGCCACCGCCTCCGGGGTGGCCGGCTGCGGGGTGTGGATACGCACTCGCTCCTCGTCCAATGACCCGAGCCGCAGATCCACCGTGGCGCCCTTGGTGGCTGACCCACCAACGTCCACCCCGAAGCCGGGAGTCTTGGCCATTCGTGTCCTTCCCTGGTCTGATCTTTCCTGGTGGGTCTCTTCTGGTGGGCCAGCCGCTCGGCGCTACCGCTGGTCGGCTGCGACCCTAACCTGGGCTCGGCTAGGACAGTGTGGTCGGATGGTCTGATGCGCAGCGGCTGCGGAGATGACGTCGAGCAGCTGCGGGCGACGGCGGTGGCGGTGGCTCGCCAGGTAGGTGATCTGGTAACCCGGATGCGGGCTGCCGGTCCAAGGCAGGTGGGGACCAAGTCCAGTGCCACCGATGTGGTCACCGCGGCCGACACTGCCGCGGAGCGCCTCGCCCGGCGTCTGCTGGCGCAGTGGCGCCCGGGTGAGGCGGTGCTGGGCGAGGAAGAGGGCGGGGGCGACGAGGGTTCCCGGGCAGGCGGTCTGTGCTGGGTGATCGATCCCATCGACGGCACGGTGAATTACCTTTATGGGCTGCCGTGGTATGCGGTATCGGTGGCGGTGCAGCGGGACGGAGTGTCCCTGGCGGGAGCGGTGGCGCAGCCCGCAGAGGGTCGGCTGTGGAGCGCTTCGCAGGGCCACGGCGCGGACTGCAACGGAGTGGCGCTTCGGGTCACCCAGGCCCGGCAGCTGGAGCTGTCGCTCATCGGCACCGGGTTCTCCTACCAGCCGCAGCGCAGGGCCCGACAGGCGGCGATGGTGGCCCGGATGCTGTCGAAGGTCCGCGACGTACGCCGCGCGGGGTCCGCGGCGCTGGATCTGTGTTCGGTGGCATCGGGTTGGCTGGACGGTTTCGCCGAACACGGCCTGCAACGGTGGGACTGGGCGGCCGGTGCGCTGATCGCTGCCGAGGCCGGTGCGGTGGTCCGGCTCCCGCCACCCGGATCCGACCTGGTGCTGGCAGCGACTCCGGGGATCGCCGAAGCGTTGGCTGACTTGTTGGTGCAGTGCGGTGCCGACACTGTCTGATCCCGCTCAGCAGTCCACCTTCCGGGCCTCCTGCAGCAGGGTGGGGTCTACCGCCGGTGCCACCTCGCCAGCGGCTTGGCCACCCTGGGTGGGCGGTATCTGCTGTCCGAGCCGGGCCAAGCCATGCAGTGCCGCACGGGCCGCATCATTCGGGCGCAGTTCGGTGAACTCGGTGCCCAACGCCAGATCGACGATGGCGTCGGGCCGGACGTCGCGGACCAGTTCAGCGCAGGGCACCGCCAGGCTGAGCGTCCGGGCCGCGGGCTCCCCAGCGGGGCCGAAACGGATCTCCCCGTGGCAACGCAGATCGAATGCGGGATGCTGCGGGTCATTGGTCGGTTCCGCGGTGGGGACAAAGCCCAGCTCGGCCAGCTCTGCGGCGACGATGCCTGCCTCGCCGCGTTGGCCGCTGGCATTGAGCACGTGTACCAGGACCTGCTGGGGTGGCACGGGGGGCACCCCGTCCAGGTCTTGCGCGGCAAGCCGCTGGCCGGTGTCGTCCGGAGCGGGGACCACCGGGGATCCGGCCGAGTTGGGGGTCGCCGCCCCGCAGCCGCCTGCGGTGGGATCCGGTCGGTTCAGCACGCTCACCCACACCAGCCCGGCCAGGGCGGCTAGCACCACCAGTACGGCGACGGCAGGGAAGGGCCGACGCGCGCGATACCACGTCGAATGCTGAGCTGGAGACGAGCCCACCGTACCCACGGCCTGTCCTCCCTGGCCTGGGCACCCCCACCACGGTGCCTGCGGCGATCAGCCTAGGGGGCAGTCGGGTTCGGCGCAGCTGGACGCGGCGTTGCCGGTGTGGGTTTCCCTCGAAAGGCGGTATGAAGCGGCGCTACCGCGTCCGATATGCAACGTACGGTCGTCGAGAGCGAGCTAATGGGGTTTTCTCGGTTCTCTGTGGTGGACGTGTGCCGATCAGCCCGCGCAGTGGCGTGCCGGACTCGCCGCGAGCTGACACGCCGGGTAGCGTGCGGCCCGCAACGTTGGCTGGTGAGCTACCCTCACGCAGCTCCGGCGGCGTCCTGGGGTGCCGCCGCGCTGGCGCCAGGGCCGCATCCGGGGCCACGAAAGCGTGACCATTCTCACGGGCACAAATCAGGACGGCTGTGCGTTGTGCAGCGGCACGGCCCGTACGACTCAGGGGTGGGAAGATTATGGCGACCGACTACGACGCTCCGCGGCGCAGCGAAACCGACGAGCTTGCCGAAGACTCGCTCGAAGAGCTCAAGGCCCGGCGCAACGAGGCCCAATCCGGTGCGGTCGACGTCGATGAGTCAGAAAGCGACAACTTCGAGCTGCCTGGCGCTGACTTGTCCGGTGAGGAGCTGACCGTCCGGGTGCTGCCCAAGCAGGCTGACGAGTTCACCTGCGCGAGCTGCTTCCTGGTGCATCATCGCAGCAGGCTGGCCGAGGAACGCAATGGGCGGCAGGTCTGCCGGGACTGCGCCGCGTAGGCGCCCCGGAGATGTTGCAGAGATGTTGCAGCGATGCTCGAGACGTTGCCAGTGGTGCCTAGCGCACCTCGTTGGTCCCGACTTGCAGCAGTGCGGCAAGTTCTGTTGCCCGACGTACGCTGAAGATCCAGTAGGGTGTCGGGTCATCCGGGTCGGTGAGCTCGACTCGCACCAGCGGCTTCACCCAGCCGCTGTGTTGTACGAACGCCGCTGGGTCTAGATCTGGACCCAGCGCGCGGCGTTTGTCTGCTGGTCCGATGACCTGCACCGACCCCAGATGGTGCACCGGTACGTGTGCAGCACCCACCTGGAGTTCACCGCCGTACAGCCGGACGTGGCGGCTGCCCATCCGGGCCAACACAGCGGCGGCCAGTGGCACCGTCAGCAGGTACGGCAGCCACGCGCGCACCCCCGGGTAGCCCATGTGCACCTCAGCTGCCAGCAGAGCGGCCACCCCGAGACCCAGCGGCCACCACCACAACGGGACCGTGAGCCGTTCGTCGAAGACGGGCACAGTCCCCTGGGACGGACGGTTGGAGCGGTGGCCCGGGGCTTGGCGGTCGGGCATGGCGTCGAGGGTAGTCTCGCCGCCCGTGTGCCCGTCCGTCGGCTATCGCGGGGAGGTGCAGGTTTGCCTGGTCAACCACGACCCGTGAGAGCCGGTGGTGCTACACAGGATGGACCGGGTCGTGCAACTGGCTACGGGTCAATCGGGACCCGGCGACCTGAAAGCATCGGCGCATGAGGGAGAGGGTTGATCAGTGTTCGGACGTCGCCGCAGGGCACAGCCGGAGCCGCCGGGGCAGGACTCCATTGAGGACCCCGACCAGGGACGCAAGACCGGGCCTTACGACGCAGCTGAAGTGCCCGACGATGGGCGGATCCGGCTGGACCTGGGTTCGTTGCGGCTTCCGGTGCCTGAGGGTGCACAGCTGCAGGTAGAGGTGGACAGGTCCGGCCCGGTGCGAGCGGTGCACCTCATGACCGGTCTCGGTCAGCTCACCGTCACCGCTTTCGCAGCCCCGCGAACCGGCGGGTTGTGGACCGAGGTGGCCAGGGAGTTGGTAAGCCGGTTGCGCGCCGACGGTGCGCCCGTCTCTCGTGCGGAGGGTGAGTGGGGCGAGGAGATCGACGCGGTCACCCCGCAGGGAGTGCTTCGGTTCCTGGCGGTGGACGGGCCTCGTTGGCTGCTACGCGGAGTGGCCGCAGGCGTCGCCGAACACGCCGAGGCGCGGGCCGCGCTGCTGCGTGACGTCGTCCGGGAAACTGTGGTGGTGCGCGGGCCGGAGCCGCTGCCGGTACGTAGCCCGCTGCCGCTTCAGCTTCCCGGACCGCTCGCCGAACAGCTCAAGTTGGCCACGACGAGACAGGATGCCCCCGCTGCTGGGAGTGGTGGCCAGGACGTCGCCGGGCAGCGCTGAACGACCAGCGGGCGCCATTTGCTCCTCGCTGCGGTGAGGATTGTGGTGGCATCGGGACTACCCTGGGGCACCGGCGGGTCCGTCGGGGGACCCTGGATCCTCTGCGGGGTTCACCATGAGCAGCGCGGCTCCCGGCTACTGGCGGCGCCTGGTCCGCCGACTGACCATTGATGCCGCCGAACTGGATGCGGACGAGCTGTCCCGCCAGGTGGAGCAATCCGGCGCGCGGCGGGCCAGTGAGTGCACCTTCGGAGAAGCTGTCACGGTCCTGGGCAGGCTACGCAGTGTGGAACTATGTCCCCGGGCGGCAGTAGCTACCCTGGAGGCCGAGCTGTTCGACGGCACCGAGGGCGTCACGCTGGTCTGGCTGGGCAGGCGCCGGATCCCCGGCATCGAGACCGGCCGGATCGTGCGGGCGTCCGGGCGGCTTGCCGTTCGGGATGGCCGAAAGGTCCTCTACAACCCCTACTACGAACTGCAGCGGAGTTCATGACTCACCCTTTCCCGCCCCCCCCAGAGGAGATCCACGCTGCGGAGATCCACACTGCGGAGATCCACACGGCGGAGACCCACACGGCGGAGACCCACACGGCGGAGACCCCCGCCGCCCAGCCGCCCAGCCAGCTGCGCGGCGCACCCACCTTGCTGGAACAGATGGGCGGTGTCGGGGGCCTGGTGTCCTCTGTGGTGCCCGTATTGGTCTTCGTTGTGGTGAACACACTGACCGCGCTGCAGCCGGCGATCTGGTCGGCGCTAGCTGCTGGGGTGGCCGTGGGGGTGTGGCGTCTGGTTCGTCGGGAGCCCCTGCAGCCGGCCGTTTCGGGGATTCTCGGGGTGGCGCTGTGTGCCTTCATCGCCTACCGCACCGGAGAGGCACGGGGTTTCTTCCTCTACGGCATCTGGTTCAGCCTGGTCGCCGGGCTCGCCTTCGCGCTATCGGTCGCGGTGCGCAGACCGCTGGTCGGGGTCATCTGGGCAGCGCTCAATGGCTCGGGGTCCGGCTGGCGTACCGATCCCCGCGTTCGGTTCGGCTACGACGTGGCGACGCTGGTCTGGGCAGTATTCTTCCTAGCCCGCTTCGGGGTACAGCGCTGGTTGTACGAGGCGCACGAGACCACCTTGCTCGGCTTGGCCCGGCTGGCGATGGGCCTGCCGCTGACCGCCGTCGCCGCGCTGGTCACGATCTGGGCGATCCGCCGGGCGCGCTCGACCCAGGCCGCCGCTTGACCGGTGCGGACGGGTTGCGGCCAAGCGCCGCATGCACGTCGGCTTCCACGGCGGCGGCGGTGACGAAAAGTAGTTCATCCCCGCCCTCGATAGCATCGTCACCCTGCGGAACGATCACCCGGCCGCCGCGGAGGATGGTAACCAGCGCGGAATCAGCGGGCAGGCGCAGCTCGCGCACCGGGTGACCGGCCAGCGGAGTGTCCGGGGGCAGGGTGACCTCGACGAGGTTGGCCTGCCCCTGCCGCAGGGTCATCAGCCGCACCAAGTCGCCGACGCTGACTGCCTCCTCGACCATCGCGGCGAGTATCCGGGGTGTCGAGACCGCTACGTCCACCCCCCACGCCTCGGTGAACAACCACTCGTTGCGTGGCTCGTTCACCCGGGCCACCACGCGGCGCACGGCGAACTCGGTTTTGGCCAGCAGCGAGACCACCAGGTTGACCTTGTCGTCACCGGTCGCCGCGATCACCACGTCGCACCGTTCCAGTCCGGCCTCTTCGAGCGAAGCAAGCTCGCATGCGTCGGCCAGTACCCACTCGGCAGCCTCGACCTCCTGTGGATCGAGCTGGCCGGAATCTCGCTCGATGAGCATCACGTCGTGGCCGAACTCGAGCAGCTCGGCCGCGATGGACCGGCCGACCGCGCCGGCGCCTGCGATGGCCACACGCATGGGCGGCTCTCCATCCAATTATTCGGGGTCCGATTATTCGGGGATCAGTTGTGCGATTAGTCGCTTGGGGGCTCGGTGGCTGCTGCGCTGGTGACCTCGGTGACGGTTCCGGAGATCGCGGCGGCATAAACCTGATCGTCGGCTTGCAGCACCGTTTTGCTGTTCGGCAGTACCCCGGCGCCGAACCGGAGAATGAAGGCGATCCGCGCGCCGGTGCGCTCCTCCAGGTCACGCACGGTACGTCCGACCCAACCTTCGTGCAGCGGCAGCGCCAGCACTGCGACCGTGCCCGACGGATCCCGCCACGCAGCGGTCCCGCCCTCAGGCAGCAACATCCGCAGGAATCGGTCGGTGGTCCACGGCACCGTGGCCACGGTGGGGATACCGAGCCGCTCGTAGACCGCGGCCCGCTTAGGGTCATAAATCCTGGCGACTACTCGCTGCACGCCGAAGGTCTCCCGGGCCACCCGCGCGGAAATGATATTGGAGTTGTCTCCGGAAGACACCGCGGCGAACGCCCCGGCGTGCTCGATGCCTGCCTCGATGAGCACCTGCCGGTCGAAGCCGGTACCGAGGACCTGCTGGCCGTGGAAGTCGGCACCGAGTCTGCGGAACGCGTGCAACTCACGGTCGATCACCGCTACCTCGTGCCCGATCCGTTCCAGCGCGAGAGCCAGGCCGGAGCCCACCCGGCCACAACCCATGATCACGACGTGCACGCTGCCACTCCTGGGTCGGCGGTTGCACAAGACCGTATCGCCGATCCCAGCGCCTGCCCGAACCGGGCCGCTGTGCGGCCGTAGGCTTCCCGCCGTGTCGAAGCTCGCCACGGCGGCGAAACGGATCCTCGTCGGTAGGCCGTTCCGCAGCGAACGGCTGAGCCACACGCTGCTGCCCAAGCGCATTGCGTTACCGGTCTTCGCCTCCGACGCGATGTCCTCGGTGGCCTACGCCCCCGAGGAGATCTTCCTCGTGCTTTCGGTGGCCGGGCTCTCCGCCTTCACCATGTCCCCGTGGATCGGCTTGGCGGTCGCGGTGGTCATGCTGGTTGTGGTCACCAGCTACCGGCAGAACGTGCGGGCCTATCCGTCCGGGGGTGGGGACTACGAGGTCGCCACGGTCAATCTGGGTCGCACTGCAGGGCTCACGGTGGCCAGTGCGCTACTCGTCGACTATGTCCTCACCGTTGCGGTGTCGATCGCCGCGGCGGCGTCGAACATCGGCTCTGCGGTGCCGTTCGTCGCCACCCACAAGGTGACGTTCGCGGTTGCCGCGATCATCCTGATCACGGCGGCCAACCTGCGCGGGATTCGGGAGTCCGGGGCCGCCTTCGCCATCCCCACCTACGCGTTCATGATCGGTATCTTTGTTCTGCTCGCCTGGGGGTTCATCCGCGTGCTGCTGCGCGGCGATGACGTCCGCGCCGAGTCCGCCGACTTCGAACTGCACGCCGAGGCAGACCATCTCGTCGGATTCGCCATGGCGTTCCTGATCCTGCGGGCGTTCTCCTCCGGGTGCGCGGCGCTGACCGGTGTCGAGGCGATCGCCAACGGGGTCCCGGCCTTCCAGAAGCCGAAGTCTCGGAACGCCGCCACCACGTTGCTGCTGCTCGGTTTCATCTCGGTGACCATGCTGATGGGCCTGATCCTGCTCGCCCGGCTGATCGGCGTGACGGTGGCCGAGGATCCGGCGCGGCAGCTGATCGGGGCGCCGCCGGGGTACGAGCAGAAGACGATGGTGGCGCAGCTCGCGCAGGCGGTGTTCGAGGGCTTCCCGGTCGGCTTCTTCTTCATCACCACGGTCACCGCGCTGATCCTGGTGCTGGCCGCGAACACCGCGTTCAACGGTTTCCCGGTGCTGGGCTCGATCCTGGCGCAGGACCGTTACCTGCCCCGCCAGCTGCTCACCCGAGGAGACCGGCTGGCCTTCTCCAATGGCATCGTCTTCCTGGCGGGCGTCGCGATCGTGCTGGTGATCGCGTTCGACGCGGAGGTCAGCCGGCTGATCCAGCTCTACATCGTCGGGGTGTTCGTGTCGTTCACCCTGAGCCAGACCGGGATGCTCCGGCACTGGAGCCGTCTGCTGGCCACCGAGACCGATCCTGGCCAGCGTCGTCTGATGCGGCGCTCGCAGGCGGTCAACGCCATCGGGCTGGCGATGACTGGCTCGGTCCTGATAGTGGTACTGGTCACCAAGTTCATTGAGGGCGCCTGGATCGCGATCGCGGCCATGATGGTGATCTTTGCGGTGATGCGGGGGATCCGGCGGCACTACGACCGGGTGGCCGCGGAGCTGGTGCCCCGGGAGGCCGACGGCGTGCTGCCGTCGCGAAACCACGCGATCGTGTTGGTGTCCACGCTGCATCTGCCGACTCTGCGAGCGCTGTCCTATGCTCGTGCCACCCGTCCCGATGTGCTCGAGGCGGTTACTGTCAACGTCGATGACACGAGTACTCGGGTTTTGGTTGCTGACTGGGAGGCACGGGACCTCCCGGTGCCGCTCAAAGTGGTGGAGTCGCCCTACCGGGAGATCACCAAGCCGGTTGTCGACTACGTCAAGCGGGTACGCTCGAACAACCCCCGCAATGTTGTCACCGTGTTCATCCCGGAGTACGTCGTGGGTCACTGGTGGGAGCAGATCTTGCACAACCAGAGTGCGCTTCGGCTCAAGGGCCGCCTGCTGTTCGAGCCGGGAGTGATGGTGACCAGCGTGCCCTGGCAGCTACGCTCCTCCGCGCGGGTTGCAGAGCGTGACCCGTTCGCCGATGTGTGAGCTCCCTGATGTGAAGCTCCCTCATGTGAAGCTCCCCGAGGTGAAGCTACCCGAGGTGAAGCTACCCGAGGTGGAGCTCACTGTTGGACCAGTTGGGCACGGTGGTTTCTGTGTGGCCCGCCACCAGGGACGAGTGGTGTTCGTGCGCCACGCACTACCGGGGGAGCGCGTCCGGGCGGTGGTCACCGAGGATCGTGGCGGGTCCTTCTGCCGGGCCGACGCGGTGGCTGTACTTGAGCCAGCGGCGGGCCGGGTGCCACCACCGTGCCCGGCGTCAGGGCCCGGCGGTTGCGGCGGTTGCGACTTCCAGCACGTCGACCATCCGGTGCAACGCCAACTCAAGGCCCAGGTGGTGGCCGAGGCGCTACGCAGGATCGCCGGCTTGGACGTCGCGGTGAATGTTGAACAGCTGCCCGGGGGCGCGCTGGGGTGGCGGACCCGGACCCGGCTCGTGGTGGACAGTGCGGGACGAGCAGGGTTGCGGGTGCACCGCAGCCACACGGTGCGGCCCTTGGCGACCTGCCTACTGGCGGTTCCTGGGGCTGTGGACGAGGTGTTGTCCCGGCGCTGGCGCCCTGGCGTTGAGCTGGAGGTGGTCGTCGACGGCGAGGGGCGGCTGCACGTGGCCGAGTTGCGTCCAGGCAGGCCACCCAAGTGGGTTCTGGGCACCGGGCGGGCTGTGCAGCATGCCGCGGGCCGGCGCTGGGAGATCGCCGCGCACGGCTTCTGGCAGGTGCACCCCGCAGCGGCGGACGCGTTGGCCGCGATAGTCGGGGAGTGGGCAGGTGCTGCGGAAGGGGGCTCCGCGTGGGACCTCTACGGCGGGCTGGGACTGTTCGCTTCGGTCCTGGCCAGCCAGGTCGGGCCGACCGGGTCGGTGACCGTCGTCGAGTCCTCCCGCCGCGCGGTGCTCGATGGCACTGCGGCGCTGGCTGACCTGCCGCACGTGCACTTCGTCACCGGCCGGGTGGAGCGGGTGATAGGCCAGCTGCCAGGCGATCCCGACGTGGTGGTGCTCGACCCGCCCCGTCGCGGCGCGGGTCGGGAGGTGGCCGCCGCAGTGGCGGGCCGTCGCCCCGAGCGCATCGTGCACGTCGGCTGCGACCCGGCTGCGCTGGCCCGGGACATCGGCGTTTACGGCGAGTGCGGTTACCGGTTGGTAGCGCTGCGCGCGCTCGACGCGTTCCCGATGACCCACCACATCGAATGCATAGCGTTGCTGCAACCGTGACAGGGTTGGAATACCCCGGCCTGGAGCCGGTGACGAGCGAGTGGGAGACACTGTGAGCCTGTTGAAGTCGGTTCGAAGTCCGCAAGACCTCAAGCAGCTCGACGCCCAGGCCGTGCCGCTGCTGGCGGCGGAGATCCGGGCCTTTTTGGTGGAGAAGGTCTCGCGGACCGGCGGGCATCTCGGCCCGAATCTCGGAACGGTGGAACTCACCCTCGCCATTCACCGGGTGTTCGACTCCCCGCGCGATCCCGTGATTTTCGACACCGGACACCAGGCCTATGTGCACAAGATCGTCACCGGACGAGCCGAGGGTTTCGACCGCCTGCGTAAGCGTGGCGGGCTGTCGGGCTATCCCTGCCGCGCGGAGAGCGAACACGATTGGGTTGAGTCCAGCCATGCCTCGGCCGCGTTGTCCTACGCCGACGGGCTGGCCAAGGCATTTGCCTATTCGGGTGCCTATTCGGGTGCCTGTTCAGGCGCTACTTCAGGTGCTGACGGGGGGCGTCGCAGGCACGTCGTCGCAGTGGTCGGGGACGGCGCGCTGACCGGCGGCATGTGCTGGGAGGCGCTCAACAACATCGCTGCGGGCCAGGATCGACCCGTGGTGATCGTGGTCAACGACAACGGCCGCTCCTACTCGCCGACCATTGGAGGGCTCGCCGACCACCTGTCCACCCTGCGCCTGCGCCCGGGGTATGAGCGGGTGCTACGCATCGGCAAGCAGGCGCTGAAACGTACCCCGGTGGTGGGTCGGGCGATCTATGCCGCCCTGCACGCCGCCAAGCGCGGTCTCAAGGACGCACTGGCCCCGCAGGTTCTCTTCGAGGACCTCGGGCTGAAGTACCTGGGGCCGGTCGACGGGCACGATGTGCGCGCCATGGAAGCCGCCCTGCGCCGAGCCAGGGACTTCGGTGGGCCGGTGATCGTGCATGCGGTGACCCGCAAGGGCAACGGCTACCTGCCCGCGGAGAACGATGCTGCCGAGCTTATGCATCAGGTGAAGGTCATGGACCCGGCGACCGGCGAGCCCATCACACCCGCTGGGACCTCCTGGACCAGCGTGTTCGCTGATGAGCTGATCCGCATCGGCGGCGAGCGTGAGGACCTGGTGGCATTGACCGCGGCGATGCCTGGCCCGACCGGTTTGGCCGCATTTGCCGCGCGCTTTCCGGGGCGTTGCTACGACGTCGGCATCGCCGAGCAGCACGCGATCACGTCCGCGGCGGGGCTGGCGCTGGGTGGGTTACGCCCGGTGGTCGCGCTGTACTCCACGTTCCTCAACCGCGGGTTCGACCAGTTGCTCATGGATGTGGCACTGCTGGGCGCCCCGGTCACCATCACCCTGGATCGGGCAGGCGTCACCGGCGACGACGGCGCCAGCCACAACGGCATGTGGGATCTGTCCGTGCTCGGGATCGTCCCGGGCATCCGGGTCGCGGCACCCCGGGACGCTGCCACCCTGCGCGAGGAGCTGCGTGAGGCCGTGGGGATAGACGACGGGCCTTCCGCAGTGCGTTTCCCCAAGGGCGTTGTGATCGAGTCGGTACCGGCGCTGGAGCGCATCGACGGAGTGGACGTGCTGGCCCGGCCTGGCCCGGCCTATGGCGAGGACGTGCTGCTGGTGGGTGTCGGTGCATTCGCCGCGCTTGCCGTCGCGGCGGCCGGGCGGCTGGGCGACCATGGCATCGGCGTCACCGTCGTCGACCCGCGCTGGGTGTTGCCCGTGCCCGAGGTGCTGGTGCGAATGGCCCGGCGGCATCGGTTGGTGGTCAGCCTTGAGGACGGTGGTCGCCACGGTGGGTTCGGCTGGTCCCTGGCGGCCGCGCTGCGTGATGCTCAGGTCGATGTGCCGTTGCGCGATCTCGGCATCCCGCAGCAGTTCCTCGATCATGGGTCCCGCGAGGAGGTGCTCGCTGATCTCGGGCTCACCGCGCAGGACATCGCCCGGTCGGTCACCGGCTGGGCGGCTGGCCTGATCGGGACACCCCGGCACTATGGGACCGTAGAGACGTGCGAATCCTGATTGTCGAGGACGAACGGCCATTGGCTGACGCGATCGCTCGTGGCCTGCGCCGGGAGGGCATGGCCGTGGACGTCGCATACGACGGCGACAGTGGCCATGAGAAGGCCTGCGTGACCCGTTACGACGTGGTGGTGCTCGACCGCGACTTGCCGGGGATGTCCGGCGACCAGCTGTGTGCCGAGATCGTGAAGTCAGCGGCGGTCACTCGAGTGCTCATGCTCACCGCCAGCGGGACGGTGTCCGATCGGGTGACCGGGCTCTCCCTGGGTGCTGACGACTACCTGTCCAAACCGTTCGCCTTCCCCGAACTGGTCGCCCGACTGCGTGCGTTGGGTCGTCGGGCCACCCCCGCACTGCCCCCGGTGCTCAGCGCCGCCGACATTCTGCTCGACCCGTCGAGGCGCACGGTCAGTCGGGCTGGTGCGCCGGTGGACCTCACCCGCAAGGAGTTCGGAGTGCTTGAGGTGTTGCTCTCCGCCGGGGGCGGGGTGGTCAGCAGCGAGGAGTTGCTGGAGCGGGTGTGGGACGAGAACGCTGACCCGTTCACCACCACCGTGCGGGTGACGGTGATGACCCTGCGCAAGAAGCTCGGCGAGCCCGGCATTATCGAGACGGTGGTCGGGTCCGGTTACCGGGTGCCTACTGCCGGCTCCGCTGATTCGGCCGGCTCGGCCGGCTCCGCTGATTCGGTGGGCTCCGCTGGCTCCGCACCCGGCTGATCCGGCGGTGCGGTCCCGTCGCGGGCCAGGGCTGCGCGCCCGGCTCACGCTGCTCGCTACCGGGCTCTCGGCGGTAAGCAGCGCGCTGCTGCTGTGGTTGGGTTGGCTGCTGGTGGGCGGGGTTGTGGCGGCGGTACCGGATTTGCCGCCGGGCAGCACTGTCGAGGTGGACGGTGTGCCGGTGGTCGCCGACCAGCTCGGTGCGGCCTTGCAGGAGGCGGCCAGGCAGCGGGTGCTGCAGGCCGGTTCAGTGGCTTTCCTGCTCGCCGTGGCTGCCACCGCCTTGCTTGCCTGGGCGTTCGCCGGGCAGGTGCTCAGGCCGCTGCACGCCGTCACTGCCACCGCGCGGAGGTTGTCCGCCGAGTCCCTCGACGAGCGGCTCCGGTTACCTGGTCCGCGAGACGAAGTGGCCGAGCTCGCCGCCACCTTCGACGCGATGCTGGACAGGTTGCAGGCCGCCTTCGACGCGCAGAACCGATTCGTGGCGAACGCCAGCCACGAGCTGCGGACTCCGTTAGCCGTGGTGCGTACTGAGGTGGAGGTCACGCTCGCGGATCCCGCTGCGGACGACGTGGAACTGCGCCGGATGGCGGTGGTAGTCCGAGAGGCGACCCTGCGCGCTCAACAGTTGGTGGACGGGCTGCTGGTGCTGGCCAGGACCGAGGGCAGCGCACTGCCCGCACGGGAGCCCGTCGACCTCGCCACGCTGGCCTGCACCGCACTGCGCATCGTCGAGTCGGAGGGCCGCGTTCGCGGCCTGCGGGTGAGTGCGCAGACTGCTCGCGCGCCCGTAACCGGCGACTCGGCGTTGCTGGAGCGAGTGGTGGGCAACCTGGTGGAGAACGCGGTGCGGCACAACGTCGATGGCGGTTGGGTACAAGTGTCCACCGGTGTGGTGGGGCAGCAGGTGAGGCTGCGGGTCAGCAGCTCTGGTGAGGTGGTGGCGCCCGAGGCAGTGGGCGCGTTGTTCGAGCCGTTTTACCGTGGGGGCGTGGCCCGCACCTCCAGGGATGGCGCGGGGCTCGGCTTGTCCATCGTCCGGGCGGTGGTCACTGCCCATGGCGGCACGGTGCACGCCGAGCCGGTCTCCGGTGGCGGACTCACCGTGACAGTGCACCTGCCAGTGCGGTAGTGAGGGGGTGCACGGTGAGTTCGCGCTGCCAGCGCCGCGCACCACCAGCGGCCAGGTCGCGCTCCACCGCGGCGGCGTCCAGCGGCTCGGGGGGTGCCCAGCAGAGCCGGCGGACCAGGTCGGGTTGCAACAGATTCTGGAGCGGCAGCCGGTGCTGCTCGGCGAGCTCGGACAGGGTCGTGCGGACTGCGGTGAGCCGGGCCGCAGCGTCCGGGTCTCGGTCCTGCCAGCGGTTCATCGTTGGTGGGCCGTCACCGGCCGCGCGCACTGGCGGTAAGTCGCTGACCGACAGTGCCCGGGCGGCCTCCAGCGCCGCCAGCCAAGTCTTGACCACCCGCCGCTGCGAGCGGCCACCGAAGACGGGGCGGGCGAGCAGCGCGGCCTCGTCTGGCGGGTCGGTCAGTGCCGCGTCGATGATCGCGGAATCGGGCAGTATACGACCGGGTGCGATGTCGCGCTGGCGGGCCAGCTGCTCGCGGACCAGCCACAGCTCGCGCACCACAGCCAGTTGGCGAGACTTGTGGACCCGGTGTATCCCGGAAGTCCGGCGCCACGGGTCGACCCGTGGCGCCGGAGATCCTGCCACCCGGACCGCTTCGAATTCCTCAGCGGCCCACTCCGACTTGCCCTGCGCATCCAGTTCGGCGGTGATCGCCGCACGCAGTGGTAGCAGCAGTTCGACGTCCAGCGCTGCGTAGGTCAGCCACTCGGCGGGTAGCGGTCGGCGGGACCAATCCGCGGAGCCGTGTCCCTTCTGCAACTGGTAGCCCAGCAGCTCCTCGACGAGTGCCCCCAGCCCCACCCGCTCCAGCCCGGCTAGCCGAGCAGCCAGCTCGGTGTCGAAAAGGGCACGGGGCACCAAGCCGAGTTCGGCGAGGCAGGGCAGATCCTGCGAGGCGGCGTGCAGCACCCACTCGAGCGGGTTGAGCACATCAGCCAACGCAGAGACGTCGTCGAGAACGGTTGGATCGATCAGTACCGTGCCCGCCCCTTCCCGGCGAATCTGGACCAGGTAGGCGCGCTGCCAGTAGCGGTAACCAGAAGCGCGTTCGGTGTCCAGCGCGACCGGCCCGGTGCCGCCCGCGATCGCGTCGGCCGCTGCCTGCAGGGCCGTCGCAGTAGCGACGACCGGCGGGACCCCAGCGGCCGGTGCGAGCAGCGGGACCGGCACCGTGTCGGTCAGCGGATGACCCCGGCCCGCATCGCCAGCGCGACCATCTGAGCTCGGTCACCAGTACCGAGCTTGCGGCCGATCCGCGATAGGTGACTCTTCACAGTGAGTGCGGACAAGCTCAATGCCTCCCCGATCTCCTTGTTGGACTGGCCGTCGGCCACCAGTTGCAGGACTTCTACCTCCCGGGCCGACAGCTCCCGCGGTGTGTTGTCAATCCCTGGTACCCGAGTGCCGGACGCCAGCATCGGCGCCACTGTCGGGTCCGCATAAACCCCGCCCTCAAGCACCCGGCGTACCCCGTCGGTGACCACCGTAGGGGATGCCGATTTGAGCAGGTATGCCTGTGCTCCTGTCTGGAACGCCGCTCGCACGGAGTGTGGGTCGTCGGACGAGGCAAGCACGACGATGCGTGGCCAGCCCTGGCCGCGCAGTTCGCCGACCAGGTCCAACCCGTTACCGTCGGGTAAGCCCAGATCCAGTATCGCGAGATCGCACGGGCCCGAGGCCAGGGCACGAGCCCTCGCCTCGGCCACCGAAGCGGCCTCATGTACCGTGCCGGCTCCCATTGTTACTAGACGTGAAGCAATTGCTTCACGTAGTAACGGGTGATCGTCGACCACCAGTACACTAAACAGTTCCTCCCGCGGATGCGGGACCATTGACGCCGGGACGGCGCCGGACGGCGCCGACCGGACGGTCGCGCCGTATCCGACAGCAGCCACGTCGCTAACCTCCCTGGAGTCGGTCGTGCCCCCCGACCGCACCGGGACCTCGTCCGAGCAACCGCGCCGCTGCCCGACCGAGGGTGGTGTCGTATGGGGGAGAGTAGCCGCCCGAGCGGGGTAACGGGGCGCAACTCGCCACGTTCTTAGCGATCTGCCAGCAAATGCGCCATCGGTGGTCGCACGATCAGGCGATAACACGACGAAGATGTAACGCCAGGCCCGCAGTGAACGACTAAAGTTCTTTTGACCTTTACGAAGTCTGACCGTACGTACCATTGCGATCACTGTTTGTAAGCCACATGAACGTCGGAAATGGTGCGGTGAACGTACTGGCGGGGCGGGGCAGCCGTGCTCAGTCTCGGTACTTGCCCAGTGCCGCAACGCCGACCGGGGGGAGCCCTGCGACCGTCGCGATCAGTTCGCAGAAGGCCTCGGCATGTGCCCCGAGATTGTCGCCCACGGGAGTCCACGATGCCCGCAGCTCGACCTCATCGAACCGCTCGGGTCCCACGATGTCGCCGAACCGAGCCGACGAGGTCTGGGTCACCGTACCGCCCAGCGCCGTGCAGTCCGCGCCGCTACAGCTCAGCGCGTCAGTCAGCCACGACCAGCTCACCGCCGGGAGCAGCGGATCTCCGACGAATTCGACGTCGAGGTCGGCACGAACGAAGCCGACCAAGCGCATGGTGCCCTGCCAGGCGTCCTGACCGTGCGGTTCGTGCAGCAACACCAGCCGACCGGTCGCCGACGCATGGCCGTCACCAAGAACCTCGAGTCCCCAGGCGTAGGTCCATGGCGCCAGTCGCCCCGGGGCCGGGATCGGCTCGAACTGCACCTCCGGGCGCGGTCGCACCGCGCTGAGGCAGGCTACTACTGTGCGGAAGACCTCCGGGGCGTCCGCCAGATCGGGCACACCAGAAACTCTAGGAGCACCGCAGCCGATGTGCGCTACGCCACGCCGTGGTGTTGGCTCCAGGTCTCCACCCCGATTCCGCAGTTCACGCAGACGGCGACCGGCCATGGGTCGCCGTCCAGCGCGATGACCTCAACCGTGCGGTCCGTCTGGCACGCCGGGCACCAGGCGATCTCGATAGCGACGGCGCTGAGGGGGGACATGCGCACCTCCTGCCGGTATGACTGAAAGCTCTTTCGCCGGGCACACGGTGGCACGAGCGAGCCGGACAGTCAGCCCGCCACGCCGGGGGAGTGCCCACCCCACTTTCCTCACCGTGCGACGATGGACGGCGAGATGACCAGGACCACTGAACCGGCCACCACTCGCAGACTGCTCCCCGACGCGCCACTGTTGGTCGTCGCGCGGGGAACGCCTGCGGATCTCGTGCCGGTCTGGTTCATGCGCCAAGCTGGCCGGTCCCTGCCCGAATACCGCACAGCGCGCGCTGGTCTGCCCATGTTGCAGGCCTGTATGACGCCGGAACTGGCCTGTGAAATAACCTTGCAGCCGGTGCGCAGGCACGGGGTGGACGCGGCGATCCTGTTCAGCGACATTGTGGTGCCGCTGCATGCCGCGGGGGTGGGGCTGGAGATCGTGGCAGGTACCGGTCCCGTGGTGGACCGCCCGGTGCGCAGCGCTTCGGACGTCATGGCGCTGCCTGCTCTCGAACCTGACGCCCTCGGTCCGGTCGCGGACGCGGTGCGGCTGCTGGTCGCCGAGCTGGGGCAGACGCCGCTGATCGGTTTCGCGGGCGCCCCGTTCACGCTCGCTTCCTATCTGGTCGAGGGTGGGCCGAGCCGTCACCACGAGCGCACCAAGGCGCTGATGCACTCCGAGCCCGAGGTCTGGCACGAGCTGCTCGACCGGCTCGCCGAGCTCACCCTCACGTTTCTCCGGGTACAGGCAGGCGCCGGGGTAGACGCCGTCCAGCTGTTCGACTCCTGGGCGGGGGCGCTGTCTGAGCGAGAGTACCGCCAGTTCGTGCTCCCGCATTCGGTGCGGGTTCTGGATGGCCTGGCAGGCAGCGGGCTGCCGAGGATCCACTTCGGGGTGGGCACCGGCGAGCTGCTCGCCGCGATGGCGCAGGCAGGCGCGGACGTCGTCGGGGTGGATTGGCGGGTACCCCTGGATGTCGCTGCGCAGCGGATCCGTGCTTCCCGCCCACAGTGCCCGACCGTGATACAGGGCAACCTCGACCCGGCGGTGCTGTTTGCGGGGTGGCCGACTGTTGAACGGGAAGTGCGCCGGGTGGTCGCCGAGGGCCGCGCGGCTGACGCACACGTGCTGAACCTCGGCCACGGCGTACTGCCTGGAACCGACCCGGACGTGCTGACCCGGATCGTGGAGCTGGCGCACACACTGTGAGGCATAGGCATGCGCGGGTCGCTGTGGTCGGCGGAGGGATCTCCGGCCTGGTTGCGGCATACCGGTTGCGCACTCTGCTCGGCCCGGCAGCCGAGATCGTGCTCATCGAGAGTTCGCGACGGTTCGGGGGTGCGCTGCGCACCGTAGCGCTCGGCGGTCTGCCGCTTGACGTGGGCGCGGAGGCGTTCTTGCTCCGCAGGCCGGAGGCGGTTGCGCTGATCGAGGAACTGGGACTCGGTTCGGAGCTGACCCACCCCACCTCGGCGGTGCCGACAGTGCGAGCGGCCGAGTGTATCACGCCGCTACCAACCCGCACCGTGCTGGGCCTGCCGGGTACCGCCCAGGACGTCGCCTGCCTGCTGTCCGAGCGGGGGCTGGCGCGAGTGGCCGCGGAACCCGCGGTACCGCTGCATTGGGAACCAGGGCAGGACGCCGCGGTCGGGACGCTGCTGCGGGAGCGGGCCGGTGACGAGCTCGTCGACCGGTTGGTTGACCCGCTGCTCGGCGGGGTCTACGCCGGGCGGGCTGACGTACTGGGGCTCCGCGCGACGCTGCCCGGGGTGGCCACCGCGCTCGACCGTGGGGCGGGATCGCTGCTCGCCGCAGCCAGCACTGTGCTGCGGCCGGCAGCGCAACGGGCCGGATCCCCCGTGTTCGGCACCTTGCGCAGCGGGCTCGGTGCTCTGGTGCAGGCGCTGGTCCGGGCGTCGGCGGCGGGTACCCGGCTCGGCCTGCCGGTGCGCGGGCTGGCCCGCAATCCTTCTGGCTGGCGCCTCGAGCTGGGTAGCGCGACTCGGCCGGAGTACCTCGAAGCCGAGGCCGTGGTGCTGGCTGTCCCGGCTCCCGCCCTGCGGCGGCTGCTGGCCGATCCGCTGCCTGCCGCTGCGGCTGCCGCGGCAGCGGTTGAGGTGGCGTCCTGCGTGGTGGTCGGTCTCGCGCTGCCCACCACGGCGCGGCTGCCGGAGTCCTCCGGGGTGTTGGTGGCCGCTGGCGAGCCGCTGTCGGTCAAGGCGTTCACCTTCTCGGCGCGCAAGTGGGCACACGCCGGGTCGGACGAGGTGCTGCTGGTTCGCGGCTCGCTGGGCCGCCACGGTGACCCGCGCATACTCCAGCACGACGACGCCGAGCTGGTCGGCCTCGTGCGGACGGACCTGGCCGCGGTCACCGGCATCACCGCTGAGCCGGTGGACACCGTGGTGGCGCGGTGGGGCGGCGGGCTTCCCCAGTACGCGCCAGGGCACCTCGACACCGTCGCCGCACTGGAGCGTGCAGTGGCCGCCGCACCCGGCCTCGCAGTGGCCGGTGCGACTTTGCACGGGTTGGGTATGCCCGCCTGCATCAACACTGCCGACGCCGCCGCACGTCGCGTTGCCGGGTACCTCGGCAGTGGTGGGGAGCTCGGGACACCAGAGGCTGTGCGCAGTGGGACGATGGGGCCATGAGCCGTCTCGACTACGCCGCGCTGAACTCGACCATCCGCTACACCATGTGGTCGGTGTTCCGGGTAGAGCCAGGGCGGATACCTGCCGATCGCGGCGAGCCGGGGCGCGAGGCCGAGCAGTACCTCGATGCCCTGGCGGGCAAGGGGGTCGTGGTCCGCGGCGTCTACGATCTGGCCGGCTTGCGCGCCGACGCCGACTGGATGCTCTGGTGGCATGCCGAGGAGGTCGAGCCGCTCCAGGCCGGGTACGCCGAACTGCGCCGCGCCACCGCATTGGGCCGGGCCAGTGTGCCGGTGTGGTCGAATGTCGCGCTACATCGCCCCGCGGAGTTCAACAAGAGCCACGTGCCTGCGTTCATTGCGGGCGAGGAGCCCAAGCGCTACGTGTGCGTATACCCGTTCGTGCGCTCCTACGAGTGGTACCTGTTGCCCGATGAGGAGCGTCGCGAACTGCTTGCCGAGCACGGCAGACAAGCCCGTGACTACCCGGACGTACGAGCCAACACCGTCGCATCGTTCGGGCTGGGCGACTATGAATGGATCCTCGCCTTCGAGGCCGACGAACTGCATCGCATCGTTGATCTGATGCGGGCGCTGCGGGCCAGCCGGGCCAGGCGACACGTCCGCGAGGAGGTGCCGTTCTTCACCGGCCCCCGGGTACCCGTCGCCGAGCTCGTGTCCACATTGCCCTAGCCGCTCCCTTCGTGCGGCTACAGGCGGGCCGGGCTCCCCGGGACGCCGGTGCTCTGGGCGGCTGGAAGAATGGCCGTATGGTGGCAACGAGTTCATTTATGGTCCCGCTGGGTACTCCGGCTCCAGCGTTCGCTCTGCCTGCACTGGACGGGCGAATCGTCAGTCCCGCCGATCTCGCGGGCAGGCCGCTGCTGGTGATGTTCCTGTCCAATCACTGCCCCTACGTCCGGCATATCGAGCGAAAACTTGGCGCGTTGATGGCCGAGTACACCGATCGGCAGCTGGCCGCGGTGGCGATCTCCAGCAACAGCATCGAGAGCCATCCCGACGACGGCCCCGCGGGGCTGGCCGAGCAGGTCGACCGAGCCGGCTTCACGTTCCCTTACCTCCTGGACAGCACTCAGGAGGTCGCCAAGGCATACCGTGCCGCGTGCACGCCGGATCTCTTCCTCTACGACGCTCAGCATTTGCTCGCCTACCGGGGCGAGTTCGATGACTCCCGGCCACGTAACGACTCCCCGGTGACCGGGCAGGCCCTGCGGGCCGCCGTGGACCAGGTGCTCGCCGGAAAACCGGTACCCGAACCGCAGGTACCCAGCCTCGGGTGCAGCATCAAGTGGAAGCCGGGCAACGAGCCGATCTGACCCGATTGACGCATTTTGCTCGCCCAGAAGTAGCACAGCGGATACAGAGGCGTTGCGAACCGTTACAGCGGGGCCGTACGCTCCGATCCGATGGGCAAGGGGCAGCACAGGCCAGATCCCGTCGTGGGCCTTACCGGAGCACGGTTCGGCGGTGCGGCGGGGCGGCGCCTCCGAGAGACCGAACCGGCGATCGAAACGGAACCCGTGGCGGCCACACCTCCGCCTGACGAGGACCAACCGATCGTCGGCCAGACCGGTGCGCGCTTCCCGGATTCCGCGAGCCGCTGGCGTGACCGGCCCAGTGCCGAACCACAACTCCCCGGCGAGCCAGTACGCCCGGTAGCGACCCCGGCGCCTGACCCGGACGGGCAGCGTGACGAAGCCGAGTGGGGCGTCGACGAGGCCGAATGGGTCGGGCCCGAAGAGAACTACGATCTGGTCCGACCCTACGCCAGGACTGGCGGCCGGACCGTGTCATCCGAGAACCTGGCCATCGAGGCCCTCATCTCGGCTACCGGGCGAGCGCCCGACCCGGCGGCCGCTCCGGAGCACCACACGATCCTCGGGCTGTGCCGCACCCCTCGTTCGGTCGCGGAGCTGGCCGCATTGCTTTCGGTGCCGATCGGCGTGGCCCGGGTGCTGTTGGGGGACATGGCCAAAGCGGGCAGCGTTGTGGTGCACCGCACGATGGGTTCCGCCGAGGGGAAACCGGACCTCGTCCTGATGCAGCGGGTGCTCAGCTGCCTGCAGCGGCTCTAACACCGGCACGGGCGCTCCGCGCATGAGGGCCTGGCACCATCAGAGCTGGCCGACCTCGGTCACCCGCAGGACAGCCGTCCCGGACTCATCGGAGGCGGACAGGTCGACCTCCGCGCTGATGCCCCAGTCGTGGTGCCCGGCCGGGTCGTCCAAGATCTGCCGGACAATCCACCGACCGGGCTGCTCATCGATGATCAGCAACTGCGGGCCGCGGGCATTGGCACCGGTGCCGATCTCGCCGTGGCACTCGAAGTACGGTCGCAGAGCGTGGCACCAGGATTCGGCGTCCCAACCGGTGTCGGCGTCGAGTTCCCCGAGCTCCTCCCATCGGCTGCGGGCGGCGAGCTCTACCCGACGGAACAGCGCGTTGCGGACCAGCACCCGGAAGGCCCGAGTGTTGGTGGTCACCGGGGGTGGGCGCTGGTCCATCGTCGCTGGCGCCAATGATCCTGCGGCGGTGTCGGACGCTGGGTTGCGCAGCCTCTCCCACTCGTCCAGCAGGCTCGAGTCGACCTGTCGGACCAGCTCCCCGAGCCACTCCTCGAGATCGCGCAACGGATCGGTCTTGGCGTCCTCCGGCACCGTTCGGCGCAACGCCTGGTAGGCGTCCGCGAGGTAGCGCAGTACCAGACCCTCCGATCGCGCCAGCCCGTAGAACCCGACGTACTCGGTGAACGTCATGGCCCGCTCGGCGAGGTCACGGGCCACCGACTTGGGGGACAGCCGGTGGTCGGCTACCCACGGGTGACCCTGCCGGTAGGTCTCCAGCGCGGCCGCCAGCAGCTCGGCCAGCGGCATCGGGTAGGTGACGTCCTCCAGCAGCCGCATCCGTTCCTCGTACTCGATGCCCTCGGCCTTCATCGCCGCCACGGCCTCCCCCTTGGCTTTGGACAGTTGCGCGCTCAACACCTGGCGCGGATCGTCCAAAGTGGCCTCGAGTACCGAAAGCACGTCCAGCGGGTAGTCCGGCGAGTCCTGATCGAGCAGCTCGATTGCGGCCAATGCGAACGGGGACAGCACCTGGTTGAGGGCGAAGTCGAGTTGCAGCTCGCCAGTGAGCCGCACGGTGCGGCCTTGGTCGTCCGGGACGGCCAGTCGCTCGATGACCCCGGCGGCCAGCAGTGCCCGGTAGATCGCGATGGCCTGACGGATATGGCGGCGTTGCGCCGGGCGGTCCTCATGGTTGTCGGTGAGCAGGTGACGCATGGCAGCAAACGCGTCGCCGGACCGATTGGCGACGTTGAGCACCATCGCGTGGCTCACCGCAAAGCTGGATGTCAGCGGTTCCGGGTCGGCCGCGATCAGCCGATCGAAGGTGCGATCACTCCAGGACACCTGGCCCTCGGGGGGCTTCTTGCGTACCACCCGGCGCAGCTTGCGGGGGTCGTCGCCCGCCTTGGCCAGCGCTTTGGTGTTCTCTACGACGTAGTCGGGGGCCTGCACGACGACATCGCCCGCAGTGTCGTATCCTGCCCGGCCCGCCCGGCCTGCGATCTGGTGGAACTCCCGGGCGGAGAGGTGGCGGGTGCGGGTGCCGTCGTACTTGCCTAGCGCAGTGAACAGCACGGTACGGATCGGCACATTGATCCCCACGCCGAGCGTGTCCGTACCGCAGATGATCTTCAATAGGCCGGCCTGGGCAAGCCGCTCGACGAGTCTGCGATACCGGGGCAGCATGCCTGCGTGGTGCACCCCGATCCCGTGGCGGACCAGCCGGGACAGCGTTCGTCCGAACCCGGTGGCGAACCGGAACCCGCCGATCAGCTCGGCGATCGCGTCCTTCTCGGCCCGGGAACAGACGTTGATGCTGGTCAGCGCCTGCGCCTGCTCAACAGCTAAGGCCTGGGTGAAGTGCACCACGTAGACCGGTGCGGCCCTGGTGGCCAGCAGTTCTTCCAGCGTCTCGTGCAGCGGTGTCGTCACGTACCGGAAGTGCAGGGGCACCGGCCGCTCCCCGGAACGGACCACCGCGGTGGGACGGCCGGTGCGCCGCGTCAGGTCCTCCTCGAATCGGGTGACGTCGCCCAGCGTCGCGGACATCAGCAGGAACTGGGCGTGCGCTAACTCGAGCAGCGGCACCTGCCAGGCCCAGCCCCGATCCGGGTCGGCATAGAAGTGGAACTCGTCCATCACGACCAGCCCGACATCGGTATCGGGCCCGCTACGCAAGGCCATATTGGCCAGCACCTCAGCGGTGCAGCAGATGATTCGCGCCTCAGCGTTGACGCTGGAATCCCCGGTCAGCATGCCGACCTGGTCGGCGCCGAAAATCCCGCACAGGGCGAAGAACTTCTCCGAGACCAGCGCTTTTATCGGCGCAGTGTAGAAGCTTCGGCTGCTGCGGGCTAGCGCGGCCGCGTGTGCGCCGGTCGCGACCAGACTCTTACCTGATCCGGTGGGAGTGGCCAGGATCACGTTCGAACCTGAGACGATCTCAATGAGCGCCTCCTCCTGGGCGGCGTAGAGAGTCAGACCCTGGCCGGATACCCAAGTCACGAAGGTGTCGAACAGCTCGTCAGGCCCGGAACCGCCGGGCAGCGCCTCGGTGAGCGTCATGGTGAACTGATCGTGCCTCCAGCCCGTCGCACAGCGCGAGGCGGGGCACACCGGGTGGCGCACGGCCCGGCTGCGGCACGGTAACGTGATGCCTGGTCGGGATGGCCCGCGCGCCACGGGCGAGACCAGCGCAGAGGGAGTGACCGCACATCGACACGGGTCAGCTGATCGCCGGCCATTACCGGGTACTTGATCGGGTCGGTAGTGGCGGCATGGGTGTTGTCTGGCAGGCCAGGGACGAGCGGCTGCACCGCCTTGTCGCGGTGAAGCAGCTGCGCCTGCAGCCGGACCTGAGCCCTCGAGAGACCGAGGGTGCTCGGCAACGTGCGCTGCGTGAGGCACGCATCGCGGCGCGGCTGCAGCACCCGAACGCCATCGTCGTCTACGACGTCGCTGAGCACGACGGCGAGCCATGCCTCGTGATGGAGTATCTGCCCTCGCGCAGCCTTGGTGAGGTGCTGGCCGAGCGGGGTTGTCTGCCGGTATCTGAGGTCGCCGCGATCGGCAGGCAGGTGGCTTCTGCGCTGGCCGCCGCGCATGCCGCGCAGATCGTGCACCGCGATGTCAAGCCAGGAAACATCCTCATCACGGACGGCGGCACGGCGAAGATCACCGACTTCGGTGTGTCCCGCGCGGCAGGTGACGTCACGATCACCCAGACCGGCATGATGGCAGGCACCCCGGCTTACCTTGCCCCTGAGGTGGCTCGGGGGCAGACGCCCACTCCGGCGTCCGATGTGTTCTCTTTGGGAGCCACCCTCTTCGCCGCGATCGAGGGCCGGGCGCCGTTCGGCGACGGTGAGAACCAGCTTGCGCTGCTCCATGCCGTGGCCGCCGGGGAAGTGGAGCCGCCGCAGAACGCGGGCCCGCTGACCTCGATCCTGATGAGCTTGCTGGCCAAGGATCCGGCAGCGCGTCCCGACATGGCACAGGCCAGCGTGGAGCTGGCAGCTCTGATGAACACCCGGCCGGTGTATAGCACGTCCTCCTCAGCGTCGGCCTCAGTGTCCCCCAAAGTGCTGTCCCCCAAAGCGCCGTCCCCCAAAGCGCCACAGCCGAGTCTGGCAGCGCGGGCAACCCCGCCACCCACCCTCGCTGCCCGCCCGGTCCCCCCGCTTGCGGCTCCGCCCGCGCCGGCGCCGCATTCGCCCGCGCCGGCTTCCCGATCCCCGGCACTGTCCACCGCCGCGCCCTTCGCGCCGCCGCCCGCCCGCCCGGCGACGGCTCGCCCGGGGACACGGCCGGTCCTCGATCCACGCCGCAGGAGGGCGGCCCTGCTTGCCGGTGCCGTTCTCGTGGTGCTCGTGTTGGCAGGCCTCGGCGGGCTGATGTTCACGGACTCATCGCAGAACCCGGGCGTGCTCAGCACCTCGGTGCCCGTGCCCGCGCCGGCACCCGAACCAGCGCCGCCGACGTCGAGCGCAGTGGAATCCACCTCACCCACCGCCCAGCCGGTGGAGGCGTCCGGTGGATCAATCGGTCACGGCGAAGCCGGACAGCGGATGGTCGACTACTATGTCGATCCGTCATCAAGCTGGCAGTTGCTGTCGCCCAGGGCGCAGCAGGAGTACTTCAGCGGCAGTGAGTCGGAGTACCAGGCGTACTGGAGCGGCTATCAGCTGCTCGCACTCGATGACGCACGCATTGTCGCGAGCTATCCGGACGGCTCGCTGGACGTAACCGTCGCGGTGTTGAACTACCGGATCGGTGACGTCGAAGTGAACGATCAGCCGGTACTGCGGGTAACCAGGCTGGGCGGCCGCCTGGTCATCGACTCCGATCCCCGTTGACGTCCTCTTCGGGTCGAACCGGACGACGGCAGACGTACGTCATCGCGGGGGGGACGTGCCGCCACATCGTGCGGGTTGGCAGCACCTCGCTGAAAGTGGCGACCAGCGCGCCGCGGAACCGGCGAGCCGCGGGCGTCCAGTAGCCCGAGCTGTAAGCGGCCGCGGTGAACACCCCGTCGGATTCCAGCGCTGCGGAGAAGGTGGCCAGGTAATCGCGCTGCTGCTGGGGGCGCAGCAGTGTCCACGGCAGCATGGAGACGATCACGTCGGCCCGGCGCAGGCCGTACTTGGCGAGGATGGCAGGCAGTGCGGCGGCGTCCGCAGTGACCACTCGGACACCGAGTGCGCGGTCCCGCAAACGCTCGGCGAGCTCTGGGTCCTTCTCGACCGCGATCACCACCGCGCCCGGCCCGGCTCGCTCGGCGATCGCCCCGGTGACCGCTCCGTCACCGGCACCGATTTCTACGATGACGGTGGGCCGCCCTGTGGAGCTGCTGCGAGGCACCACAGCAGCCAATCGGCGGGCCAGCTCCGGCCCCGAAGGCAGCAGGGTGCCGACATCGCGCGGGGAGCGCACCGCAGCTGCGAGGAAGAGGAAGCTGCCCCGGCCGCTGCCGTGCGGGCGCCGCCCGGTGTGAGGTGAGGGGGCGGGATGTGGGGCCATAGCTGAATAGTGCACACCACTGGGAGCCGATTGGTCTAGCCGATCTTGGATATGCTCGGCTCAATGAGCAGTCGCGCAGGAGTCGGCCCTAGGCTGCGAGTCGCCGACGACTCCAGGAGGGACACCTGATGGCCCCGCTCTCCGATGATCGCCACCTTCGAGCGCTGGTTGACCAGTCTGCTCAGTTCGCCGAGGCGCTGCAGGGCGCCGATCTGCAACAGCGGGTGCCCACTTGCCCGCAGTGGTCCTTGCATCGGCTCACCGAGCATGTCGGGCAGGCCCACCGGTGGGCAGCGGCGATCGTCGCTCAGCGAGTCACCGCACCGGTTGACCCGCGCACGCTGGGCGGGGTGCGGGCCCCCGGTGATGCTGGTGACCCTGCAGAGCTCGGTCAGTGGTTGCGCGACGGCGCCGGTGAGTTGGCCGACGCGATCCGCGAAACCGGCCCGCAGACTGTCGTATGGAGCTGGATGGGCGACCAGCGTGCGGGGTTCTGGGCCCGCCGGATGGCGCACGAGACTGCGGTGCACCGAGCCGACGCCGAGCTGGCCCAGGGTCGTGACTTCGTCCTGGATCCCGATCTGGCCGCCGATGCGATATCTGAGTGGCTGGAGATCGTCTGCTCGCCGCAGGCTCTCGAATATCGACCCGAACTTGCGGAGCTGCGCGGGGACGGTCAGCTCCTGCACTTGCACTCCACCGACGCCGGGCTGGGTGAGGCAGGGGAGTGGATAGTGCGCAGAACACCGTCCGGCCCGGTGTGGGAACACGGGCATGCCAAGGGCGATGTTGCGGTCCGAGGTGCGGCAGTGGACCTACTGTTGGTCCTGATGCGTCGTGTCCCGCCTGCTGATGCGACGATTCAGGTGCTCGGCGATTCGGCCGCGTTGGACCACTGGCTGGCCAACACCGCATTCTGACGTGGGACGTTGGCACTGCGGGCCCGCGTCCACACCGTGGCCCAGTGCGGTCAGGAGTGGCAGTGCGGTCAGGAGTGGCAGTGCGGTCAGGAGTGGCAGTGCGGTCAGGAGGCCACGTGCAGCCGAGTCACCCGCAGTCGGAAGGCAGACTTGCGGCCGACCGGATCCTCACCGTGCCCAACGTGCTGAGCCTACTCCGGCTGGCTGGCGTGCCGCTGTTCCTGTGGCTGTTGCTCGGCCCGCAGTATGACCTGCTCGCTGTGCTCGTGCTGGCGCTGTCCGGTCTCACCGACTGGCTGGACGGCAAGCTCGCGCGCTGGCTGGACCAGTCCAGCAGGCTGGGGGAGTTGCTCGACCCTGCGGTGGACCGGCTGTACACACTGAGCACCCTGCTCGCCTTCGGGATTCGCGAGATCGTGCCGTGGTGGGTGGTCGTCGTGCTGGTGGGTCGTGATGTGGTACTAGCGCTGACCTTGCCGATACTTCGCCACTACGGCTATGGCCCCCTCCCGGTGCACTACCTGGGTAAGGCAGCCACCCTCTGTCTGCTCTACGCCTTCCCGCTGCTGCTGTTGGCTGACAACGTGCATGGTGCGCTGGAGGCGGTGGCCTGGCCGTTCGCGGTGGCCTTCACCATATGGGGTGGTGTCCTGTACGTCTGGTCGGGGGTGCTCTACCTGGTGCAGGCCGCCCTCACGGTGCGGGACGCGCGTCGGGGCTGACCCGATGGAGATCACCGCCTTGCGGTTCGATGCCGGGCGCGAATACGCTCCTGCGACCGCATAGGTCCCCAGTGATTAGGTCCCCAGTACCCGAGCCGGTGAGGAGCGCGGTGGTCCCCGAGGAGCTGTGGTACACCGAGGAGCACGAGTGGGTCTCGCCCAGGCCGGAGGCTCCCAGTCGGGAGGACATTGTGCGGGTCGGTATCACCGACTATGCGCAGTCCCAGCTCGGCGATGTGGTCCATGTGCAACTACCCGAGGTCGGGGAGCCGGTCGAGGCTGGCGACCCAGTCGGCGAAGTCGAGTCCACCAAGAGTGTTTCGGACGTGTTTGCGCCGGTCGCGGGCGAGGTGGTGGCCTGCAATACCGCGCTGGAGGACAACCCTGAACTGGTCAACTCCGATCCGTACGGCGAAGGTTGGATGATCGAGATCAAGCTGGCCGAACCAGGAGCACTGGACTCGCTGATGACTGCGGAGGACTACCGCAGCCTCACTGAGCAGGCCTGAACCGGCAGCTGCTGCAACCGGTCGACCTGGGCACCTCCGCACGGTGCGGGAAGCAGGTCGCACTGTAGGTTGTAGTCCGATCAACAGCCACCCTGGAGAAGGAGCGCTCAGGTGAGCACGAACGACGGGCCCGGTGTCCCACCGGAGCGGGGCCCGGAGCAGACCTCGATATTCCGGGCCGATTTCCTTGCCGAGTCCGAGAGTGTCGAGGCTGTCGAGTCTACGGAGCCGCCCATCACCGGCGTCGAGGCGTTGCCTTCGGGCTGTGCGCTGCTGGTGGTCAAACGTGGTCCCAATGCTGGTTCGCGGTTTCTCCTCGACCAACCCACCACCAGCGCCGGTCGGCACCCGGAGAGCGACATCTTCCTCGACGACGTGACGGTGTCCCGTCGGCATGCTGAGTTTCGCCGTGAGGGTGGCGAGTTCGTGGTGGTGGATGTGGGCAGCCTCAACGGCACCTACGTCAATCGTGAGCCGGTGGACACCGCTGTGTTGGCAGGTGGCGACGAGGTGCAGATCGGCAAGTTCCGGCTGGTGTTCCTGACCGGTCCGCGTACCGGCTGACCAGGGGGCGCGGTGACTGCCGCCGCGGGTCGTTCCCCGCACGGACCCGGTGCGAGTATCGGCTCGGTGCTCGCTGCGCTCCGGGCGGATTTTCCGGACGTCACCATCTCCAAGATCAGGTTCTTGGAGTCCGAGGGGCTGGTTCAACCAGAACGCACGGCCGCCGGTTACCGGCAGTTCTCGCTGGCGGATGTGGCGCGGTTGCGTTATGTGCTCGCTGCCCAGCGCGACCACTACCTCCCGCTCAAGGTGATCAAGGAACACCTGGAAGCGATGGACCGAGGCGAACACGGTGTGCCTGCCGACGGATCCACGCCACGGCCACCGCGCCCGCTGGTCGGCGTGACCGATAGTGCCGGTGCGACCGGCTCGGCGGATCCTGAAGACTTCGTTGCTACCGATACCGCCCGAGTGACCCAGGAAGAGCTCCTCGCCGTCACGGGGATCGGTGCGGCGGCGCTGTCCGAGCTCGAGCAGTTCGGCCTGATCCGGCCCGGCCCGGCTGGCTTCTACGACCCTGACGCGGTGCTGGTGGCCAGGACCGTTCGGGCGATGACCGACTTCGGGCTGGAACCCCGGCATTTGCGAGCGTTTCGAGCCTCCGCGGACCGGGAGGTGGGCCTGTTGGCCCAGATCGTCACACCGATGACCCGCCAGCGGGATCCGGACGCTCGGGCCAGGGCCGACGAGGTGGTGCGTGAGTTGGCGGCGCTGTCGGTGCGGCTGCATGCCCTGCTGGTGAAGACCGGGTTGCGGGGCGCTATCGGGAACTGAGGGGGTGAGGACAATTAGGCGCCTGCTGGACTCGGCATCGACACCAAGGCGCGTGTAGCGTCTCCCTTAAGGATGGTGGTGACGCGCCTGGACCCGCAGAAGACGGCGGCCGGTGCCTGAATCGCTGCCGAGCACGACGATCCTCGAGGCACTCGGAGCACAGGGTGTGGCAGGAGGGAGGCGCAACGCGATGAGCGAGATGCGTGTCGTCGGGGTCAGGGTCGAGCTGCCTGCGAACCAGCCGATCCTGTTGCTGCGGGAGACTGAGGGGGAGCGCTACCTTCCGATCTGGATCGGTTCTGGGGAAGCGACAGCCATTGCCTTGGAGCAACAAGGGGTGCAGCCAGCCCGGCCGATGACCCACGACCTGCTCCGGGACGTCATCAGCGCCCTCGGCCGTGAACTGCAGCAGGTCCGGATCACGGAGTTGCAGGAAGGTACCTTCTTCGCCGAACTCGTCTTCGATGGTGACGTACGGGTCTCTGCCCGGCCGAGCGACTCGGTCGCCCTGGCGCTGCGGGTTGGTGTCCCCATCCACGCTGAGGAGTCGGTACTTTCTGAGGCGGGTTTGATCATTCCGGATGAGCAGGAGAACGAAGTCGAGAGGTTTCGGGAGTTTCTCGACTCGGTGTCTCCCGAGGACTTCCGTGGAGCTGACACCTGATCATCCCCTCCGCACCTCAAGGGTGAAGTCAAGGTTGAGGCTTCCAGCGCGTCGCGTTGACCGGCCGCTTGCCAGCGGCCTACCGTCGTTCTCTACAACGAATCGTGCGTGTGTGGTTCGCGGAGGGGTCGGTTGCCTGCCTGGTGGCAGGAGCGGACCGATCAGACGAGAAGGCTGAGGGGAGGCGCAGGTGGTGGACGGACCGCACCGCGGAGCGGACACCCCGAACCACGACGGTCGGCCCGCTAAAGCCGACGACCCCACTGCGGTCGACGATGCTGCTGCGGTCGACGATGCTGCCGAGCAGGGCACCCTGTTCCCGGACTCCGCCCTGGCGGGCTCGCCCGGAGTGACCGATCAGCTGATGGGCTACCGCGGCCCAGCAGCCTGCCAGATCGCCGGGATCACCTATCGCCAGCTGGACTACTGGGCGCGGACCAGCCTTGTGGTGCCCTCGATCCGTGGCGCCTCCGGTTCGGGCAGCCAGCGGTTGTACTCCTTTAAGGACGTGCTGGTTCTCAAGGTGGTCAAGCGGCTGCTCGACACCGGAGTGTCGTTGCACAACATCCGGGTGGCGGTGGAGCACCTGCGGCGTCGAGGGGTGCACGATCTGGCGCGCCTCACCCTGTTCAGTGACGGCACCACCGTCTACGAATGCACTTCTCCCGAGGAGGTGGTCGACCTGCTGCAGGGCGGGCAGGGTGTGTTCGGCATCGCCGTGAGCGGTGCGCTGAAGGAGATCGCCGGATCGATCAGCCAATTTCCCCCGGAGCGAGCGGATGGCGGCGCGGTCACCGCTTCGCCAGAGGACGAACTGACCAGGCGCAGGCGGGCCCGCCGGATCAGCTGATGCGGCGGGTTAGTCTGGTGAGGTAGTCGCCGATCCCACGCGGGAGAGTCTCGGGTCTGTCGCTGCCCCGGGCGCCGAAGGAGCAACCCCTCCCCGGAATCTCTCAGGCGAACAGGACCGTGTGGGTGAGACACCTCTGGAAAGCGGTGGTGCACACCACCCGCCGACGGGGAAAGCCGGCCTGTGTCCGGTGAATCTCTCAGGCGCCCCACGAGGGCAGAGACAGAGGGGGAGGAGCGACCGGGTATGGGGCTCGGTCGCTCCACCTTGAGGTCCGGAGGCCAGCGCACATGATCACTCCCGATAAGTGTCCCCTGTCCGTGCTGGAGCACGGCGCCGTCTTCGCCGACCGGCACATCGGGCCGCGGCGTGGCGAGCTGGCCCGAATGCTGGATGTGATCGGCGTTGACTCACTCGACGAGCTCGCCCGGCGTGTCCTGCCCCGCACCCTCGTCGACCCGGACGCACTGCTGGATCTCCCCGCCGCCACTGAAGAGCAGGCGCTTGCCGAGCTGCGTGAGCACGCGGGGCGGTGTCGTCCCCGGGTGCCGATGATCGGGATGGGGTATCACGGCACCATCACGCCACCGGTGATCCGCCGCTCGGTGCTGGAAAACCCGGCTTGGTACACCGCCTACACGCCCTACCAGCCGGAGATCTCCCAAGGCCGTCTCGAGGCGCTGCTCAACTTCCAGACCATGGTCTGTGACCTCACCGGTTTGCCGGTGGCCAACTCCTCTCTGCTGGATGAGGCCACTGCGGCGGCCGAGGCGATGACCCTGTTGCGCCGGGCGAGCCGGGGCCGTACGGCGCGGTTCGTGGTGGACGCCGACACGCTGCCGCAGACGCTGGCGGTGCTCGCCACCCGTGCCGAGCCGCTGGGCATCGAGCTGGAGATCGGCGACCTCACCACGGGGCTCCCGGATGGCGAGTTCTTCGGCATGCTGCTCTCCTACCCGGGCGCGTCCGGCGCGGTTCGCGACCACGCGGCACTGATCGAGCAGGCCCACCAGCGTGGCGCGGCCGTGGCCGTCGCGGCCGACCCGCTGGCCCTGACCCTGCTGCGCCCGCCGGGCGAGATCGGGGCCGACGTCGCGGTCGGCTCGACCCAGCGTTTCGGCGTGCCAATGGGCTTCGGCGGGCCGCACGCCGCCTACTTGGCCGTGCGTAGCGGCCTGGAGCGTCAGCTGCCAGGGCGGCTGGTGGGCGTCTCCAGCGATGCGGACGGCAACCTCGCCTACCGGCTGGCGTTGCAGACTCGTGAGCAACACATTCGCCGGGAGAAGGCCACCAGCAATATCTGCACCGCGCAGGTGCTGCTGGCCGTGATGGCCTCAATGTACGCGGTGTACCACGGTCCAGAGGGGCTGCGCGACATCGCCCGCCGCGCGCACCGGATGGCTGCGGTGCTGGCCGCCGGCCTGCGCGGTGGTGGCGTCGAGGTGGTGGCCGACGCGTTCTTCGATACCGTGCTGGCCAGGGTGCCGGGCCGGGCAGCGGCGGTGGTGTCGGCTGCCCACGACGCTGGGGTGGACCTACGGCTCGTCGATGCCGATCACGTCGGGATCAGCTGCGCCGAGACCACCACCCGTGCTCATCTGCGGACGGTCTGGCAGGCATTCGGACTCCCCGCCCCGGATCCGGACATCCTCGACGCCCAGACGCCGGACGCGTTGCCCCCTGCGCTGGTCCGCAGGTCCGAATACCTCACCCACCCGGTCTTCTCCTCCTACCACAGTGAGACCGCGCTGCTGCGCTACCTGCGCGCGCTGGCCGACAAGGACGTGGCGCTGGACCGCAGCATGATCCCGCTGGGTTCGTGCACGATGAAGCTCAATGCCACCGCCGAGATGGAGCCGGTGAGCTGGCCGCAGTTCGCCGAGCTGCACCCGTTCGCGCCCCGACCCGACGCGCAGGGCCTGCTTGAGGTGATCGCCGATCTCGAGCGCTGGCTCGGCGCGCTCACCGGTTACGACGCGGTAAGCCTGCAACCCAACGCGGGCAGTCAGGGCGAGTTCGCCGGCCTGCTCGCGATCCGCGCCTACCACCGAAGCCGGGGTGAGGTGGATCGCGATATCTGCCTGATCCCCTCCAGCGCACACGGCACCAATGCGGCCTCGGCGGTGATGGCCGGGATGCGCGTGGTGGTACTCAGGTGTGACCACCGCGGCGACGTCGACTTGGACGATCTCCGCGCGAAGCTCTCCGAGCACGGCCCCAAGCTGGCCGCCATCATGATCACTTACCCGTCTACGCACGGCGTGTACGAGCAGGGCGTGACCCAGGTGTGCGAGCTGGTGCACGACGCGGGGGGCCAGGTCTACGTCGACGGGGCCAACCTCAACGCGCTGCTCGGGCTGGCCCGGCCGGGTCGCTTCGGGGCCGACGTCAGCCACCTCAACCTGCACAAGACGTTCTGCATCCCGCACGGCGGCGGCGGGCCGGGAGTGGGCCCGATCGGTGTCCGGGCACACCTCGCGCCGTTTCTGCCCGGGCACCCCGAGACCGCACCTGACGCGCCAGTGGGTCCGGTGGCCGCGGCGCCGTGGGGCAGCGCCTCGATCCTGCCGATCTCCTGGGCCTACGTGCGGATGATGGGTGGGGAAGGGCTGCGCCGTGCCACGCTCACCGCCGTGGCGGCGGCGAACTACCTGGCTCGACGCCTGGAGCAGCACTTCCCGGTGCTCTACGCCGGTCCCGGTGGGTTCGTGGCCCACGAGTGCATCCTTGATTTGCGGCCTATTACCAAGACCACCGGCGTCACGGTCGACGACGTGGCCAAGCGGCTGGCTGACTACGGGCTGCACGCCCCCACCATGTCGTTTCCCGTGGCGGGCACCCTGATGGTCGAGCCCACGGAGAGCGAGGGTCTGGCCGAGCTGGACCGCTTCTGCGACGCCATGATCGCGATCCGGGACGAGATCAACCGGGTCGCGGAGGGGGAATGGCCCGCCGACGACAATCCGCTGCGCTGTGCGCCGCACACCGCGGCGTGCCTGGTCGACAAATGGGATCACCCATACAGCCGGGTACTCGCCGCCTACCCGATGGGCCGCACAGCGACCAAGGTGTGGCCCTCGGTACGCCGGATCAACCAGGCCCAGGGCGACCGCAACCTGGTCTGCTCCTGCCCCCCGGTGGAAGCGTTCAGCCGATCACACGCTATCTGATCCGGATTTCTGTCGACCGCTACCCCGGTGATCCCGAACGTTCCAATCAGCTCTACCGGGACAATCCGCTGACCTGGGCAGAGATCAACCTGCGTGCCTGGCAGGGCGACGACCGGGCGGAGCCGATGCAGTGGAGTGTCCAGCACGACCGGGACGCTTTTAAGGAAGTTTGGCTGCACTTCGCAAGAGACAGTGGCGATCGCAAGATTTACTCGTGGTCCACCGAGGCTCACCGCGTCATCTCCGAGTTGCAGTCGGCAACCCATCGTGTCTCCAAAGAACATACTTTCGGCAAGGGCATGGGAATCGCCGCGCCGCAGCTCGGCATCGAACGCGCCGCCGCCATCGTCTGCCCACCCGAGAGCGACGACGTGATCACTCTGCTCAATCCCCGCATCATCGAGAGCAGCGAAGGCTCAGACGAGCAGTACGAGGGCTGTCTGAGTTTCTTCGACGTCCGCTGCCTGGTTCCCCGGCCACTGGTTATCCACGTCGAGCACCAGGACATCACCGGCGAACGACGCATCACCATCTTCGAGTACGGCATCGCCCGTCTCGTCGCCCACGAAGTCGACCACCTGCACGGGATCCTGTGCAGTGACCACATGCGCGAAGGCGTCCGGCCCATCCCCGTTGAGCAGTACCGGGGCACCAGCACGAACTGGCACTACCCAGCAACAACTACCGGCCTCGGCTAACAACGGTGGGCCTTCCACGCTGCCTGTTACGCGTCCGCCTCGGCGGAGATGAGGTAGCGGCGGACGTCGGCGTCGAGGATCTGCGCGGTCTGGCCGGCACTCGGGCCGGAGCTGCGGAACGCCTGCAGGTTCGCGTCGGTGTCCCAGCGCTCGTAGATGTTGATCCGGTCGGCCTCGACGGTGTCCGCGGTGATCGCGAAGTCGAGGCAGCCCGGCGCCGCCCGGGCCTGCTCGACCACGGCCACGCAGTCGCGGACGTAGGCGTCGCGGTCGGCGGGGTCGACCCGCAGCCGCCCGGCGATGATCAGCATGGCCTTAGTGAAGCACGGCCACGGCGCGGACCGGGAAGCTGCCCAGGCCGTGGACCGGGGCGGGCAGCGCGGTCAGTCGGGCGCCTTGGTCGGGCAACCGGTCCAGGTTGGTCAGGTGCTCGATCAGCGGGATGCCATTGCCGAGTACGGTGTGGTGCACCGGCCGAGTCAGGTCCTCGACGTTGTCGACGTTCAGCGCGTCGAAGCCGAGCACCGCGACGTTCGCCTCGACCATGGCTTCGGCGAAACCCCTCGTCAGATAGGGGCTTCCGGACAGGTATGCCGGCGTCCCCCAGTGCTGTGACCAGCCGGTGTGCACGAGTACCGCGTTGCCCCACAGCGCTCCTGGGTCGTCGAGCACCTCGGGGCCGATCGCGGTCCGGCCGGCGCTGCGGATCACGACGAGGGGCACGTCCACCAGCCGCTCCAGCGGGAGCTCCGCCACGTCGGCGCCCTCGGCGTGGAAGTGGTACGGCGCGTCAACGTACGTGCCGGTGTTGGTGACCATGTCGATCCGGCCGATGTGGAACGACACCCCGGCAGCCAACTGCTGCGCCGACGTCTCCCGGGAGAGGTACGTCGAGATCACCGGCCCGGGCAGCCCGGGATAGGTGGTCATCTCGTGCTCGATCGGGTGGCTCAGGTCGACGTACCGCGACGTCATGCCGTCGTCCACTGGTCTGCCTCGGTGAGGCGTACCCCACACCACGAACAGAACAGCTGCCTCGGGTCTGTCGGCTGCTGGTGTTCGCACTCCCGGCGGGCGAGGAATGTGCGGACCGCGTGCACCGCGACGGTCAGGGCGTGCGCCACGTTGTCGCCACCGTCCGGGTCAGTGAGGTCGTCTTCGTCACCGTCGGCGATGTCCAGCGTGGCCCGCTCGGCGGGCAGTTCCCACGGGTCGGCGGTGGGATCGTCGTCCGGCGCGATCGTGACGCGGTAAGAACCGTGGCGTTCGCGCAGGTAGAAGCCACGCTCATCGACGTTGCCGGTGATCACGAACGGCGCCGCGACGAGCCGCCACTGCGCGGTAACGCCGAGTTCCTCGGCGCGCCGGGCGAGTTCCGCCTCCCCGGACCGGAACCCCGTATCCAGTTCCAGACTGTCGAGCTCCGCGGTGAACTCCTTCCAGCTCTGTTGCCGCTCCTCGGGGGTCAGCTGGCAGCCGCAGGAGAGCCCACCGTCGTGCAGCTCGGCGTCGGCGGGCTTCGGATGGCAGCTGCAGTGACAGTCCGCGGCCTTGTCCGGATCCCGCACCGGCGGGCCGCTGCACACCGCGGAGAGGCGGGCCGGGCGCAGCTCGGCGTCCCGACGATCGCGCTCCGCGCGCCAGGCAGCGGCTTCTTCGGCACGGCGTGCCTGCTCCTCCGGGGATGGCGGTAGGAGCTGGCGTCGGCGAGGGGGATGCACGGCCACGTCGGCAAGGATGGACCTGCGCCCCGGCTGGCGCACCCCGTTTAAAGAAGTGCGAGGTCGTCAGGCGGACACTGTCGGATCGTCGGTGGCATCCTCATCAGAGCGCGAAGGCTGCGGCACGGGCCGCGGCAGCACCACGTGGCTGCTGCCATCCGAACCCCAGACAATGCCACCGCTGTCGGAACGTTCAACGACGATGCAGCTCTCCTGGGCGGGGCTTGGGTCCGGTCCAGTCAACGTTCCCAAGTCTCCACCGTTAGCACCGTCATCCATGGTGATCACCTTTGTCCCATCGTAGGCATTGCACTGTCCAGGGACGATAGTACGGACGCGTAGCTACCGCCGGTGGGGTTCACAGATGGTGAAGAATGCGTCGAGTTCATTCTCATCTGTGCCGGGAGCGGGACTCGAACCCGCATGTCCGTAAAGACAGACGCTTTTGAGGCGTCCGCGTATGCCTATTCCGCCATCCCGGCCAGCACACCGCGCATCATCAAACTACCCGGATGCTAGCAGAGCGCGGGCGCCGGGTGTTCGCAGCGTCACGAGGACGGGCATCAGCAGGATGGCATGCGGGCGCAGGGCCGCTGTCGGCAGGATCACTCTTCAGGCGGGGGCGGGGAGCGTGTGACGGTGGCTGGCGCCGCTATCCTTCAGGCCATCGTAGTGGTGTGCACAGACGGGAGGTCTGCGGTGACCCAGCAGGTCCAAGCGAGTTCCCAGCCCACTGAGAGTTCCCAGCCCACTGAGCCCGATCTGACCCGCACCGCCCGCAGAGTGCTCGTTGCCGAGGACGACGCGCTGATCCGCCTGGACCTGGTGGAGATCCTCCGCGAGGAGGGCTACACCGTGGTCGGCGAGGCGGCAGACGGGGAGCAGGCCGTCGAGTTGGCCGAACGACTGCGTCCCGATGTGGTGATCATGGATGTGAAGATGCCGAGGATGGACGGCATCGACGCCGCGTCGATCATCGCGGAGCGCCGGATCGCTCCGGTGGTGATCCTTACCGCGTTCAGCCAGCGTGAGCTGGTGGAACGGGCCCGTGACGCCGGTGCGATGGCATACCTGGTCAAGCCGTACGGTCGTCGGGACCTGGTTCCCGCGGTGGAGCTGGCCGTTTCGCGGTTCCGTGAACTGGTCGCGCTGGAGACCGAGGTGGCCGGTCTTGCGGACCGGCTGGAGACCCGCAAGATGGTGGAGCGTGCCAAGGGACTGCTGATGGCTCGACACGGTCTCACCGAGCCCGAGGCGTTCCGCTGGATCCAGCGCAACGCCATGGACCGCCGGACCACCATGAAGGCAGTGGCGCAGGCGGTTATCGAGAACTTGACCTGATCCACCGATTACCTTAAGTCATCATTGGTGATGGTGACCTTATTTGCGTGACGCCTTAAGGTCAGAGAATCACATCTTCGTCACGATAAGCGACTGATTGGCCTCACAGCCGCGCAGGCAGGATTACGGTCTGGTGTCCGAGCGGGTTGCCGCCGTCGGCTTCCCGCTGGCCCGTCGTTCGAAGGAGACATGCATGGCGCAGCGCACAGCGCTCCGCGCGGTAGCTCTTCTCGGAGCCCTGTCGGTCGTCATGGCCGGTTGCGGGTCCGATGGTGACAACGCCTCAGCGCCCGGCACCCAGCCGCCAGCCACCAGCGTTCCGGCCGAGAAAGTATGTGATCTCCCCGCCCAGGCGAGTGGGCAACCGAGTACTGATCCGCTGAAGATCGGTTCGTTGCTCCCCGAGACCGGCAGCCTGGCCATCCTCGGTCCACCCGAGTTCGCTGGAGTCAACGTGGCGGTCAGGGAGATCAACGCGGCTGGTGGCGTACTCGGCAACGACGTTACGCACATCCCGGGCGACTCCGGGGATACCACGACCGACACGGCGAACCAGACCGTGAACCGCCAGCTTGCCCAGAACGTGCAAGTGATCATCGGCGCCGCCGCATCCGGGGTGACCAAGCTGGTCATCGACACGATCACCGGTGCTGGTGTGGTCCAGTTCTCCCCAGCCAACACCTCCGATGAGTTCACCTGCTGGCCGGACAAGGGCCTGTACTTCCGGACCGCCCCGCCGGACGTGTTGCAGGGCCAGGCACTGGCGCAACTGATCACTGATGACGGGGCACAGCGGGTCTCCATCCTGGCCCGTAACGACCCCTATGGCAGCGGGCTGGCCGACAACACCGAGCGGAACCTGGTGGCGGCCGGTATCCCGCAGGACCAGATCCAGAAAAGGATCTACGACCCGAACGCGACTTCGTTCAACGCCGAGATCGAAGACATCAAGCGGTTCGACCCCGATGCGATCGCGGTGATCGGCTTCGACGAATCCAAGAGAATTCTCAATCGAATGAGTGAGGTGGAGATTGGGCCCGCTCAGAAGCAGATCTACGGTACCGATGGCAACGTCAGCAACCAGACCGGAGAAGGTCTGGCACCCGGTTTGCTCGAAGGTATGAAGGGCACCTCCCCGGCGACCAAGTTGTCCAGTGATTTCCAGCAGCGCCTGGAGGATCAAGACCCTGAGCTGGTGGACTTCGTCTACGCCGCTGAGGCTTACGACGCCGTCGTGATCACCGCGCTGGCTGCCGAGCAGGCTAAATCGACCAGGGGAGTGGACATGGCCTCGGAGATCAACGGAATCACCAAGGACGGTGAGAAGTGCACTACCTTCGCGGACTGCAAGGAGATCATCGACGGTGGCGGTAACGTCGACTACGACGGTGTGACGGGCACGCTGGACTTCACCGACGCAGGTGAGCGGAGCTCGGGTTCCTACGGCGTCTTCGAGTTCAACGCGGAGAACCAGATTCCCAAGGTTCCCACGGACTTCATCCTCATCGGCCGCTGAGGTGAACGACATCGCTGAAGTAACGTAGTCACCGCTGATACAGGGCCGCCATCGTAGTGGGCGGCCCTGTATCAGATGGCATCCACCTACCGGCTCTCGCCTGATCCGGCGAGGGTGCCCAGATAGAGTTCTACGACCTTCGGATCGTTCATGAGCGCCGAGCCGGTGTCGGTGTAGGCGTTGCGGCCCTGGTCCAGGACGTAGCCACGGTCGCAGATCTGTAGGCAGCGTCGAGCGTTCTGCTCGACCATGATGATCGAGATGCCGGCTGCGTTGATCTTCTTGCACTGCACGAACACTTCGTCGGCGAACATTGGTGACAGCCCGGCGGAGGGCTCGTCGAGTAGCAACACCGACGGTTCCATCATCAGCGCCCTGCCCATCGCGACCATCTGCCGCTCGCCGCCTGACAGCGCCGCGGCCTTAGTCTTTCGCCTGTCACCGAGCAATGGGAACAGCGTGCAGACTGTCTGGAACCGGGTTGCGAAGGTACGCGGGCGCAGGTACACACCCATCTGCATGTTCTCCTCGATGGTCAGTGAGGGGAACACATTGTTGTTCTGCGGCACATAACCCACGCCCTTGGTGACGAGCACGTGCGGCTTGGCGGAGGTGATGTCGGCGCTCCGCAGAGTGACGCTGCCGTTGCGCACCGGGATGAGTCCGAACATCGCCTTGAGCAGCGTCGATTTGCCCGCTCCGTTGGGTCCGATGATGCCAACGATCTCGCCCTCGCGGAGAAAGAAGTTGCAGCCTTCCAGGATGTTCACCCCGGGCAGATAACCGGCCACCAGATCGTCGGCCTTCAGCAAGGCGCCCTGCGCCAACTGGCGGTGTCGCTGCGGGGTCGCGGCGAGTTCAGCCGGGGAGAGCTCGCCATCGGTCGGGGTGTTCACGGTTGATCCTCTTTGCTGTGCCGCGGCGCTCGCGTCGTCATGGTGGGGGTCGTCATGGTGGGGGTCACGGCAGGCACAGATAGGTTTTCGCCGCGTTCGATGGCCGCATCGAGTTCGCTTTCGATCTCGGCGACGAGTGTCGCGGTCTCTCCCACCGGGTTGCCCTGGGCGTCGAACTCCAGGGCGCGGTCGTGGTGTGCGCCCAGGTAGGCGTCGACGACCGCCTTGTTCGATGACAGTGCCTGCGGCGGGCCCTCAGCGATCACGCTGCCCTGGGCCATCACCACCACCCAATCGCTGATATCGCGGATCACGTCCATGTCGTGCTCGACGAACACCACGGTCATGCCGTCCTCGCGCAGCGACTTGACGTGCCGCAGCAGGTTCTCGGTGAGCGCCGGGTTCACCCCGGCCATCGGTTCGTCGAGCATCATGACTGTCGGATCCATCATCAGTGCCCTGGCCATCTCCAGCAGCTTGCGCTGGCCGCCGGACAGTGAGCCCGCGAGGTCCTCGGCCTTGGTGTCCAGCCGGAACCGCGTGAGTAGCTCCATCGCCTTGCGGGTGTTGGCTCGCTCCTGCGGGCCCCAGGTGCTGAGCAGAGCGCCGAAAAACCGCTCCCCGGTCTGGTTCGGTGCACCCAGGCGCATGTTGTCCAGCACGGTCAGCTTGGCCAGTGCCTTGGTCAGTTGAAAGGTGCGGACCACCCCGCGGCGGGCCACCTGATGCGGCCGTAGCCGGGCCAGCGACAGTCCTTCGAAGGTGCAGCTGCCGGTTTCGGGCCGGTCGAACCCGGTGAGCAGGTTGAACAGCGTCGTCTTGCCCGCGCCGTTCGGGCCGATCAACCCGGTGATGCTGCAACGCTGGATCTCCAGATGGGCCACGTCGACGGCCTTGAGGCCACCGAACGAGCGGGTCATCGAATCGATCACCAGTATCGGGTCGGGTTTCGCGATGCCCGGCAGCGCGGGCACCGCGACAAGCGGATCATCAGCGCGCATCTAGCAGCACCTCCTCCTTCCTACCGAGGATGCCCTGTGGCCGGAACACCATGAGTAACGCCAGCACTACGCCTACCAGAATGAGCCGGATGGCGCCGATGTCCTGGCTATCGATGAAGGTGATCAGTGGGTCGGTGCCCGCGATGGCCTGGCGGAGGAAGTTGTCAGTGATCGACAGCGCGAACCAGAAAATCATCGCGCCGATGACCGGACCGAACAGTCGGCCTGCCCCGCCGATAATGAGTGCCGCATAGACGAAGAAGGTCTGTGGGGGAGAGTAGAAATCCGGCGTCAGTGATTGGGTGGTCAGCGCGTAGACGATCCCACCGATAGCTCCGAACACCCCGCCCAGCACCAGCGCCTGCATCTTGTAGGCGAAAACATTCTTGCCCAGTGCCCTGGCCGCGTCCTCGTCCTCCCGGATGGCCCTGAGCACCCGCCCCCACGGGCTGCGTACCAGCAGGAACACCAGCAGCAACGACAAGGCGACCACGACCCAACCCACGCAGATCGCCCACAGGTTCTGGCCGAGGAAGCGCACCCCGAAGAAGTCGTAAAATCGGGCGTTGTCGAACGGGCTGAGTGACCGGAAGCTGGCACCGTAGCCGGTGAGCCCCTGGGTCCCGCCAGAGAATCCGGTCATCGAGGTCGATCGGGTGACCAGTCGCAGGATCTCCGAGGCCGCGATCGTGACGATCGCCAGGTAGTCGGCGCGCAGTCGCAGGGTTGGGATCCCGAGCAGCAGCGCGAGCAGCGCGCCCGCGGCCATCCCCACCAGTACCCCCACCCACAGCGGCAGGGCGAAGTGCACCACCGCGATCCCCATCCCGTACCCGCCGACCAGCGCGAAGCCGATCTGGCCGAAGTTGAGCAGGCCGGTGTACCCGAAGTGGATGTTCAGCCCGATCGCAAGCAGCGCGAAGAAGATCACCGACGGGCCGACCAGCTCTGCGATGCCGAGGGTCAGCAGGCTAGTGATGTCGATCATCTGCTCACCCGATCCGCGCGCGGCTACCGAGCAGGCCCTGCGGCCTGATCACCAGGATGACGATGAGTACCGCGAGCCCGCCCAGGTACTTGAGGTCCACCGGGATGATCTCGGCGGACACCTGCACCAGCACCCCGACGATCAGGCAGCCCAGCAGAGCGCCGTAGGTGGTGCCCAGCCCGCCGAGGATCACGCCGGCGAACATCAGCAGCAGGAGGCTGAAGCCCATCTCGAACTGCACGGTCCCGGACAGCTCGGATAGGCCGAACAGCACGCCCCCGAGCGCGGCTAACCCACCGGCGAGGACCCAGACGAACAGCACGACCCGCTCTACGTTGATGCCTGAGGCGGCGGCCAGGTCCCGGTTGTCCGACACCGCCCGCATCGCCTTGCCGATCTGGGTTCGCTGCAGCAGCAGCGCAATCCCGACCAGGACCGTCACACTGATCACGATTGTGGCGAGGTCCTTATCGGTCAGGCTGATGATCCCGTAGTCGCGCTGCACCTGGTCGGCGTAGCTGGTGAACGCCTCCGACCGGCCCCCGAAAAAGATCAGCACCACGTGGCGCAGTGCGATGGCCAGCCCGATGGACACCACGAGCTGGGCGATCAGCCCAGACCGGCGCAGCCGCATTGGCCGCCAGATGCCCAGGTCGTTCGCCGCGCCGAGAGCGGCGCCCGCCGCGATGGCCAGCAGCGTTGCCGGGATCAGATGCACCCCGCCGACAGCGTTCAGCATCCAAGCCACTACGGCCCCGATCGTGACCAGTTCGCCGTGCGCGAAATTGGTCAGCCCGGTGGTTCCGAAGATCAGCGACAGGCCCACCCCGGTGATTCCGATGACCAGGCCGAACCGGATACCGTCGACCAGCACCCGCAGGATCTGAGCGGTCACCGAGCTCTCCAGGCCGGTGCGCTCCGCACCGAAGAGGAACACCACCGACGCCGGCTGGCCCTCGACGACCTCGCGGAGCACCTCGCCCTGCAATACCTGCACGCCTTCGGGTAGGGACGTCTGGTCGATCCGGAAGGTGTACGTACCTGCCTCCGGAACGGTCAGCTCCCAGCGGCCGCGGGCATCTGAGATGGCCACGTTGACCTGCCCGCCGCTGGCGTCGATGGCCTGCACCCGCACATCTTCGAGCCGTATGTCGTCATCGCGCAGCGTCCCGCTGACCGGCAGGCCCTCCGAAGGCTCCGCGGTCTCCTCGTCCGTTGGCGCAGCGGGCTGCGATGGAGTGGGCTGGGTGGAAGTTGGCTGCGTAGCGGCCAGCGTGGGTGCGGCCAAGCCGAGCAGTGCGGCGCCGGCGATCAGTGTGACGAGCAACACGCCCAGCGGGCGAGGCATCCGCCGGGAACGCCCAGGATCGTCGGACCGCGTCCCCCTCGGTGGGCGGACGGGGCCTGGTGCTCGCAACGGCGCGCGCCTCCTCCTGCAATGACTAGGGGTGCGAAGATTAGCTGTTGATCCTCATGGATGAATCGCACCTGTACCCAAAGACGTAACTCAGGGGGTTCGAATACCTGGGCCTGATATCACTCGATCGACTGGCGTCGGATCAGGCAGGTCAGTCTTGCTGTGCAGATCCGGCGGCCCTTCGCGTCGCTGATGACGATCTCGAATGCGGCCACTGTACGGCCACGGTGCAGCGGCGTGCACAGGCCGGTGACCGCACCCTCGGTGACGCTGCGGTGATGCGAGCAGGACAGCTCCAGACCCAGCGAGACGCCGTCGGGCCTGGCCCACAGCGCAGCCGCGATGGAACCGAGCGTCTCGGCCAGCACCGCGCTCGCCCCACCGTGCAGCAGCCCGAACGGCTGGCGGTTACCTGCCACCGGCATGGTCCCCACCATCCGCTCCGGGTCCCATTCGGTGATCTTGATGCCCATCCGCTCGGTGAGTTGCTCGTCGGCCCAGCGGGCGATCAGCTCGGCGGCGGCCGGATCGGCCGCGAACGGTGTGCCGGACATGGTCACGTGAGAACCTCCGCTGACGGGCGGGAATGCGCCCACTGTAGGCGGCCTAGACTCGCTGGCCGTGACGGTATCTCCCCCACCACGTCTGCTCCTGCTCGATGGTCACTCGCTGGCTTACCGGGCGTTTTACGCGCTGCCCGCGGAGAACTTCCGCACCACGACGGGGCAGACCACGAACGCGGTGTACGGCTTCACGTCGATGCTGATCAACCTGCTTCGCGACGAGCAGCCCAGCCATGTCGCCGCGGCGTTCGACGTGTCCCGCAGGACCTTCCGGGCGGAGACTTACGCGCCCTACAAGGCGAACCGCGCCACGACCCCCGACGAGTTCCGCGGCCAGGTCTCGCTGATCCAGGACGTGCTCGCCACCCTCGGGATCCCGGTGCTCACCAAGGAGAACTACGAGGCCGACGACGTCATCGCCACCCTGGTCACCCGGGCCGAGCCAGCCGGCTTCCAGGTACTCGTCTGCACCGGGGATCGGGATGCGCTGCAACTGGTCAGCGACCAGGTGACGGTGCTCTTCCCGCGCAAGGGCGTCTCGGACCTGACCAGGTTCACCCCGGCGGAGGTCGCCGAGCGCTACGGCCTGACCCCTGCGCAGTACCCGGACTACGCGGCGCTGCGCGGCGACCCTTCGGACAACCTGCCCGGCATCCGGGGCGTGGGGGAGAAGACCGCGGCTAAGTGGATCAGGGAGTTCGGGTCGCTGGCGCACCTGATCGACCGGGTGGATGAGGTGAAGGGCAAGGTCGGTGAGGCGTTGCGGGAGAACCTGACGTCCGTACTGCTCAACCGCCGGCTCACCGAGCTGGTCCGGGACGTGGATCTGCCCGATCAGCCCGCTGAGCTGACGCTCAAACCGTGGGATCGCGACGCGGTGCACCGGTTGTTCGACGAGCTGGAGTTTCGCGTGCTGCGGGACCGGTTGTTTGCCACGCTGAGTGCGCCCGAGCCGGAGGCCGAGGAGGGCTTCGAGGTGCGCGGTGCGGCGATCGAGCCGGGCGCGGTGGGCGCCTGGCTCGACGCGCACGCTCGTGGTGGCCGGGTGGGGCTCGCCTTCCGAGGCGGGTGGGTGCGCGGCTCGGGCGACGTGGAGAGCCTCGCGCTGGCCGCGCCCGACGGAGAGGGCGGCTATCTCGACCCGACTGCGCTGAGCGTGGAGGACGAACAGGCGCTGGCACGCTGGTTGGCCGACCCGGCTGCGCCCAAGGCCACCCACGATGCCAAACCGCTGTTGCACGCGCTGCGGGCGCGCGGGATTGCACTGGCCGGCCTGACCAGCGACACCGCGCTGGCCGCCTACCTGGTCCGCCCGGGACAGCGCTCGTTCGACCTCGCCGACCTGGTGTTGCGTTACCTGGGCAGAGAGCTGCGGGTGGCGGACGGCGACGGCGCCCAGCCGAGCCTGTTCGAGGGCGAGGACGCTGCTGCCCGCGCTACCGGCGAGATCCTGCGGGCCAGGGCAGTGGCCGAGCTGGCCGACGCGCTGGACGCCGAGCTGGACCGAATCCAGGGCCGCGTCCTGCTCACCGATCTGGAGCTGCCGCTGCTGGCTGTGCTGGCCGAGCTGGAGGCGGTCGGCATCGCGGTCGATACCGACCTGCTCAGCGAATTGGAGGCAAGCTTCTCCGCCGTAGTGAAGCAGGCCGAGCAGGACAGCTACGCGGTGATCGGCAAGGAGATCAACCTGGGCTCGCCGAAGCAGTTGCAGGTGGTGCTGTTCGACGAGTTGGGCATGCCGAAAACCAAACGCACCAAGACCGGCTACACCACCGACGCCGACGCGCTGCAGACGCTGTACGAGTCGACCGGGCACCCCTTCCTGGGGCACCTGCTCCAACACCGTGACGCGACTCGGCTCAAGACCACGGTGGATGGGCTGCTCAAGGCGGTGGCCGACGACGGGCGGATCCACACCACGTACAACCAGACCATCGCCGCGACCGGGCGACTGTCCTCCGCTGAACCGAACCTCCAGAACATCCCGATCCGCACCGAGTCCGGACGGCGGATCAGGCATGCCTTCGTGGTAGGCCCGGCGACCGGTGACATCCCTCGTGGTGACCCCACCTGGGTAGAGCTGATGACCGCGGACTACAGCCAGATCGAGATGCGGATCATGGCGCACCTATCCGAGGACACCGCGCTGATCGAGGCGTTCACCTCCGGGTTCGACTTCCACGCCGCCACCGCCGCACGGGTGTTCGGGGTGGACGCTGCCTCGGTCACCGGCGAGCAGCGCGCCAAGATCAAGGCGATGAACTACGGGCTGGCCTACGGGCTGTCCGCCTTCGGGCTTTCCGCGCAGCTGAGGATTTCCGCTGAGGAGGCGCGCGGGTTGATGGACGAGTACTTCGCCGGCTTCGGTGGGGTCCGCGACTACCTACATACGGTCGTGGAGAAGGCTCGCAAGGACGGCTACACCGCCACCATCCTGGGCCGCCGCCGCTACCTGCCCGATCTCGTCAGCGACAATCGGCAGCGTCGCGACATGGCCGAGCGGATGGCCCTGAATGCACCGATCCAGGGCAGCGCCGCGGACATCATCAAGGTCGCGATGTTGGGAGTAGCCAGGGCGCTGGGTAGCGAAGGGCTTCGTTCTCGGATGTTGTTGCAGGTGCACGATGAGCTGGTGCTGGAGGTCACCGAGGGCGAGCGGGCGGCCGTGGAGACGCTGGTGCGCCGCGAGATGGGCGCGGCGTACCGCCTGGACGTCCCGCTGGAGGTCTCGGTGGGCGTCGGGCGGTCTTGGGACGATGCGGCGCACTAGCGTCGGCAGCAGAAGATCGTGGATCCGGGGGGGTCGGGTTTGCTGACTGGACACCAGCCTGAGTACGATCGACTTGCGCTGTCATTTCACGCTGCCCGGGTGTCGAGTCCGTGCAGCACGTCGCATCCGGCCATCGCTTAACCGGCTGGGCAGGGGTCTGCGGGCGGTTTCGCTGGTAGAGGCCAGGCGCGCGGCACGGGACGATCCGCCGCAGCGGGAACGGCCAGCGCGCCGAGACTTACAGCGCGCCAACACTGCCCACCGACGACCCTATTCCTCCGGAGCACCCCACCGCATGACCACCGACACCACCGCCGCCCCGTCCACGCAGCAGGTCGCGATCAACGACGTCGGGACGGAGGAGGACTTCCTCGCCGCCATTGACCTGACCATCAAGTATTTCAACGATGGCGACATCGTCGAGGGCACCATCGTCAAAGTCGACCGTGACGAGGTGCTGCTTGACATTGGCTACAAGACCGAGGGCGTCATTCCCTCGCGAGAGCTGTCCATCAAGCACGACGTCGACCCCGCCGAGGTCGTCAAGGTCGGCGACGAGGTCGAGGCCCTCGTTCTCCAGAAGGAGGACAAGGAAGGCCGACTGATCCTCTCCAAGAAGCGCGCCCAGTACGAGCGCGCCTGGGGCAACATCGAGACCCTCAAGGAGAACGAGGAGCCGGTCAAGGGCACCGTCATCGAGGTTGTCAAGGGTGGTCTGATCCTCGATATCGGGCTGCGCGGCTTCCTGCCCGCCTCGTTGGTCGAGATGCGACGGGTCCGCGACCTTCAGCCTTACGTGGGCCGGGAACTCGAAGCGAAGATAATCGAGCTGGACAAGAACCGTAACAACGTGGTTCTCTCGCGCCGCGCCTGGCTGGAGCAGACCCAGTCCGAGGTGCGCAGCGAGTTCCTCAACCAGCTCGCCAGGGGTCAGGTCCGCAAGGGTCAGGTCTCCTCGATCGTCAATTTCGGCGCGTTCGTGGATCTCGGTGGCGTGGACGGACTGGTGCACGTCTCGGAGTTGTCCTGGAAGCACATCGACCATCCCAGCGAGGTCGTCGAGGTCGGCCAGGAGGTCACCGTCGAGGTGCTGGATGTGGACCTGGACCGCGAGCGGGTGTCGCTGTCACTCAAGGCCACCCAGGAAGACCCGTGGCGGCAGTTCGCCCGTACCCACCAGATCGGGCAGATCGTGCCCGGTAAGGCCACCAAGCTGGTGCCCTTCGGCGCGTTCGTCCGGGTCGAGGAGGGCATCGAGGGTCTGGTGCACATCTCCGAGCTGGCCGAGCGTCACGTCGAGATCCCCGAACAGGTCGTCCAGGTCGGTGATGACGTGATGGTCAAGGTCATCGACATCGATCTGGACCGGCGCCGGATCTCACTGTCGCTGAAGCAGGCGAACGAGGGTCTCACTCCGGAGATGGAGTTCGACCCGACGCAGTACGGCATGACCGCCGAGTACGACAGCGAGGGCAACTACATCTATCCCGAGGGCTTCGACCCCGAGACCAACGACTGGCTAGCGGGTTACGACAAGCAGCGGGAGGAGTGGGAGCGCTCCTACGCCGATGCGCAGGTCCGCTTCGAGCAACACCGCAAGCAGGTCGTCAAGGCCGCGGTGGCTGAGTCGGAGGCGACCACCGAGGAACAGAACTACTCCTCCACCCCCGCCGTCGAGGAGCCGACGGACACCAGCGCCGCGGGAGGTTCGTTGGCGAGCGATGAGCAGCTAGCGGCGTTGCGGGAAAAGCTCTCCGGCGGCGTCTAGGTGCACCGCAGGTAGGTCTGCAATGGTGAGGGGCGGTTCGGGTGGTGACCCCAGGGTACGCCCCGCACCCGTGGGGGGACCCCGGGGGGGGGGCCGCCGGGGGGCGGGGGGCCGGCGGGGGGGC
>JBQTGW010000158.1:0-8329 GCA_052390495.1 Pseudonocardiales bacterium | reverse complement strand
TGCAAACCTGGGGTGCGTGGGACCTTGAGACTGCGCTCGTCCACGACACCCTCCCATTCGGGAGAGTCGGAATTCGAGTAGAACGTACCGAAAATCTCCTGCAACGCTTCCGGAGCGGCGTTGATTTCGGATACGGGCTATGGGCTGGGCCTATGCCTGCACAAACTCCCGGGCCTGCTCCATGAAGTCCCGCACCGCTGGCACCTTGGCGTGTGGGCTCAGCTGGTGGGAGAGGTCGCGGAGAAGATCCACGGTCCGGGTGGAGTCCAGGCCTTCGGTCAGTCGGAGTGCTTCCATGCCCCGGGTGGCGGCGGCGTCCAGGTCGCGCTGCCTGCCTGGGCCGGCCAGGGTTTCGGCCAAGTTGATCGTGAAGAGCTGCCGGTCACGGACGAAGGACACGTAATAGCGCTGCGCCAAGCCCTGCTGGCCGTCGTCGTACGCGCACCAGCCGCACAGCTGGCCGAGTTCTAGATATAGCCGCGCTGTCCTGGCGATGATCGTCCCGGTCCTGGGTGCCCTCCAACCCGGCGAGCTGAGCATGAGGGGCGCAAGTGCACAGAATATCTGCCACCGAGGGTGTCCGATGACTGGCGCCCCGCTCGTCCTGTCGATGGTCGACACCTGCACCGGGGAGTTGCATCTGATCCCTATCGAGGCGGTCGGCTTGCACCGGCGCTCTGGGCTTTACCCCGCCCTGTGCGGCGCGGACGTGCCTGCCGCCAGCCTGACTACCCCGCCTGCTCGGCGCTGCCCAGACTGCGCCACGCGGGCCCGGGGAAGAGGTTGGGGTAAAGAGACCCGAAGACAGCCGATCCGCCTGCGCCGCCTTCGCATTCCCCGATTCCGTAAGAGAGGTCGCCACTGCGTGGGATCACGGAACTGTGTTCGTCCGGTTACTTCGCGCCCCGACGTTCGGCGGTCAGGCCCGTGTAGCGGTGTGCGACTCCGCCTGGCAGCAGGTACTCGGCTAGCAAATTCCCAGCCCGGCGGGATGGCAAGCCCATGTCGTGCAGTAACTCATCCGCACAGTGAATGTCGTAGGGGCCGAAGTCATAGCCCAGGGAGCCTGGCAACACCTGCTCCTGCCAGATCAGGCGCGCATCGATGGCCTCCTGCATCTCCGACTCGGTCGGGGTACTGTGCAAGGCCGCCTGGAAATAGCCGGCCAGCCAGTGCGCCGTGAGCTCTACACCCATGATGTTGTTGAAAACCTGCCGGAAGCCGACGAACCCCAACCGGTCAGCGCTGGGCGGCACGACGCCTCGGTAGAGCCGCAGCCGCCCGGCGGGATCGTGGACCTGAACCCGCGAATCCAGGAATGGGAAAACCTTCTGGTGACCAGTGGCGAAGACGATGACATCCGCCGCTACTTCCTCGCCCGTCGTCAGCCGCAGCCCCTTGCCGGTGTACGCCTGCACCGCACCGATCTTGGCGTCGATCAGGCCGCGGCGGACGGCTCGTGCGTAGCCGCGTGGCATGACTCCCGCGTGGGCCAGGTGGAAGGGGAGCGCGCGAGCGGGCCGCAGCTGCCTCGGCAGCCGGTACAACCCCGTGGTGATCAGCATGTCGCGGGTGATGAGCCACCACAGAGCTCGCTTGACCCGCTCGTCAAGGCGGTCGACCGGGCGGACGCAGGCGGGATCGTGGTAGCGGGGCAGCAGCGCCTCACCGAGCCGAGTAAGCAAGATCCACTTGTAGCCGACCAGGCCGAGCAGGAGCCGCTCGGGGATCATCCAGTTCACTGTGCGCGCCACGATGGTGGCCGAGTTCGCCTCCCGCGCGGCACGGGTGATCAGGTCCAGTGCGGACTTGCCGCCGCCCACGACGACCACGCGCCGACCGGCGAACATCCCGGCCCGCACCTCGTTGGAGTGCAGCACCATCCCGCCGAACAACTCACGCCCAGGCAGTTCGGGCAGCTGGACATGATGATGTGCCCCGCTGGCGACAACGACATAGTCGAATGACTCACTTCGAACCGGCGCCGCGGTGTCCCCAACCGGCCGAGAGTCGATCAACCAGCCGCAGGCGCCCATCCGTCCAGGTCCTTCCACCGGTCGGATGGAGATCACCTCGGTGGTTGGTCGGAGACGGTCCAGGACACCGAAGGTCTCGGCGTAGTTCTGCAGATAGCTTTGGGTGTCCACCGCGCTGGCCAGGTGCAGACGGTTGGGTAGGTCCGCGAATTCAAAGAGGCGGCGCGCGGATTGGTTGTGTAGCCCGTCGTAGCAGCCCCCTGGCGACCAGATCCCGCCGACCCGCTGGTACTTGTCGAAAACCGTGGCGTCGAAGCCGTTCTCCAGCAACACCTTGGCACTGACGATCCCCGCAGGTCCTGCCCCGACAACACAAGCTCGCATGCTTTGTACAGTAGGGAAATGGGGACTCATCGGCCGGTGCGGCGCTCACCATCGCCAGGTGGGACCGGCTTAGTATCGAGTCGCCGCCACTGGTCGTCGCTCAGCCGCAGGCTCACCGCAGCGACGTTCTCCGCGGCGCGTCGGGCGACCGCGATGGAGGCTTCCCGAGCCGGCCTGGGCTCAGTCGGCAGGTGCATGGCCCCGAACCCGAGTCGCCGCACGCTGCGCTCACCCCGATGGGGAACGTGCTCGATGTCATGTGCCGGTTCCGCCGCTCACTCGAGGTGGATCACGATAAACAGCTTCGGCGACCAACGCTAATCACTGCAACGGCGGTTCGGCGTGTCGTGACCCGCACCGCGAGCACCACGGTGACGCGGTGCCGACTGTGTACCATCGGCTTTTGTGAGTACACACAGCCTTCGTGATCTTCGGAACAGCCTGGGTGCCGTGGTCCGCGAGGTCGCCTATACCGGCCACGAGGCGATCATCACCGATAACGGCCGAGAGATCGCCGTCATCATCGCCCTCGACGACTACGAGCGCCTGCACGAGCACGCCGACGTCGCCGACGCGCTACGCCTACGGGACCTGCGCTCCGTCAGCTACACCTCGATGTCGCTGGAGGAGATGCTCACCGAACTCGGCGTGTCGATCGAGGACTTCGCCAAGCAGGCAGTGTGAAGATCGAATTTCACCCCGACGTCTACAAAGAGCTCCAGCGGCTGCCCCACCAAGTCTTTCCGGCAGTGCTGAACGCCATCCTCGCCCTGCCGCAGGATCCGCGCCCGGCCGGTGTCAAGAAGCTGGCCGGTAGTAGCAACGACTGGCGCATCCGGACAGGCGAGTACCGGATCGTCTACGAGATCGACGACACGGCGAAGACGACGACCGTGCTCCGGGTCGCCCACCGGCGGGATGCCTACCGATGAGTTGCCTGCCGACTGGGAGGACGAGGAGATCCTTCGGCGCTAACGGCTTGTGGCCTTTCGCCGATAGTGAATACGGGCACCGGTTCAACCGCGGTTCTTCCGTTTGCCCATCCCCGGCTCCACCGCCGGATTAGGCTGTGCCCACCCCGAGCCCGAGGAGCCGCCGTGCTGGCCGCCGCCAGGCCAACCGACGAGTCGCCAGATGCCGGGCTGTCCGGGATCCGCGCCCGTGGGGTGCGGCGCAGCTTCGGCAAGGTCACCGCGATCGAGCACATGGATCTTGACGCGCCGGCCGGCCAGGTCACCGCGCTGGTCGGGCCCAACGGCGCAGGCAAGACCACGCTGCTGCTGGTGCTCGCGACGCTGCTCGTACCCGACGACGGCGAGGCGTCCGTCGCCGGGTACGACCCGGTCACCCGCCCGCGCGAGGTACGCGCCCGGACGGGCTGGATGCCGGACAGCTTCGGCTCGTACGAAACGCTGACCGCCCGCGAGGTGCTGGAATTCGTCGCCGCCGCTTACCGGCTGCCGCGCGAGCGCCGCGCCGCCCGCGCCCGCGAGCTGCTCGCGATGGTGCATTTGGAGGAGTACGCCGACCGGGCGGTGCACGTGCTCTCGCGCGGCCAGAAGCAGCGGCTGGGCCTGGCCCGCGCAATCGTGCACAACCCCGCCATCCTGCTGCTGGACGAGCCCGCGGCGGGGTTGGACCCGCGCAGCCGCATCGAGCTGCGCGCCTTGCTGCGCGGGCTCGCGGCCGGTGGATGCGCGGTCCTCGTGTCGAGCCACGTTCTGGCGGAGCTTGAGGAGACCGCCGACCGCGCCGTGTTCGTCGCAGGCGGGCGTACCGTCTCCGAACACCAGCTCACCGACCTGCGCGACGGCCCGGCGCAGCGCAGCCCGTGGCGGGTCCGGGCGATCGAGGTCGGTGCGCTCCTGGCGGCGCTCGACCGGCTCGGGTACGAGCACTCCGATCCCGGCACCACAGGCGTCGAGGTCATGCTCGCCGGTGACGAGGAGGCCGCCGAGCTGGTCGCCGCCCTGGTCACCGACGGGGTGCGGGTCTACTCGTGCGCCCCGGCGGGCGGAACCCTGGAGGCGGCTTACCTCGCCCTGACCGAGGACCGGCGATGACTCTTACCCCTGAGACCCGCACCACCGAGACCCGCACCCACGAGACCCTCGCCACTGGCCCGTCCCGGGTGAGCCTGCACGGGATCCGGACGGTGGCCGACCACGAGTTCCGGGTTCGGCTGCGGGCCGGGCGCTGGCGCTGGCTGCTCGGGTTCTGGTTCCTGGCGCTCGCCGGCTTCACCGCGCTGCTGCGCTGGGCCATCGAGGCGACGGACCCGGCAGGGCCGGAGCCGGGCGTACCCATGTTCGGCGGGCTGATGCTCCTGCTGCTCGGGCTCTCGCTGCTCGTCGTCCCGGCGCTGACGGCCCAGTCGGTCAACGGCGACCGCGAGCGCGGTGTGCTGGCCACGCTGCAGGTCACGCTGCTGAGCCCGGCCGAGATCGCGCTCGGCAAGCTGCTCGCGGCCTGGGGGGTGTCGCTGGTCTTCCTCGCCACCACGCTGCCGCTGGTTGCCTGGGCGATGACCCAGGGAGGCGTGGGCATCGCCCGGGTCGCGGTGACGCTGCTGGTCGTGGCGGTGCTACTCGGCGTGGTCTGCGCGCTCGCCCAGTGCCTGTCCGCCCTGCTCGCCCGCACGATGACCTCGGCTGTGCTGTCCTACCTCACGGTGTTCGCGCTCACGGTCGGCACGCTGATCGTGTTCGGGCTGTCGCTCGCCGCGACCACGGGGACCAGGACGGTCACCGAGGAGATTCCGGCGTACAACGAGATCACCGGCGAGCTGATTCCCGGGCAGACCCGCCTGGAGACGTACGAGTACACCGACGTCTATCCGGAGCGGGTGTGGTGGCTGCTCGCGCCCAACCCGTTCGTGATCCTGGCCGATGCGGCGCCTCGGGCGCAACCACGCTTCGACCCGCGAACAGGCGAGGAGTTCATCCGCCCCTTCGATCCCCTCGGTGAGATCGGCACCGTCGTCCGGGAGGCGCGCGACCCCTACCGTCCGGGGGACATCGTGACCCCCGATCTGCCCCCGCCACACCAGCCCGGTCCGGTATGGCCCTACGGGCTCGCGTTCCACCTCGTACTCGGCGCGGGAGCGGTCGCGCTGACCATACGCCGACTACGGACCCCGACCCGCAACCTCCCGAGGGGCGTCCGCGTCGCCTGACCGGGAACTGCTGACAGGTCTTGTGGTACGTCACTCGGGACGGGTGGAGGCGGCCAACGCAGCGAGGTCTAGATCGAGGGCGAACGGCTCGGTCAGTCGTAACCGCTGCAGGGGCTCAGCATGCACGATCTCCCGGTACCGGTCGCCGACAAGCCGGTACTGCCACGCTGACGGCCCTGGTGAGCACAGCTCGATGCGCAGGTAGTACCGGATCCCGGCCGCTGCGTACAGTTGCGGCTTGACCGCCCGATCCGTTGCCACGCTTCCCCTGCTGACAATCTCGATGGCCATCACCACGTCGACCGGGTCCCACACCGCGATATCCGCGCCTGGCTTGCTGACCACCACGAGGTCGGGGATCAGGATCTTCCCTGGTGCCACCCGGACGTTCACGGCCTCCAGCACCTGGAGGCCGTCTGGAACTGCGCGCGCCATGGCCAGCCAGAACTGCGAGGACATCCACTGGTGCGGACTACCGAGGCTCGGGTTCACCAACAGCCCCCCGTCGAGCAGCTCGATGCGCCGCCGGCCCTCGGGCAGCGCGAGGTAGTCGGCCTCCGACCACGGGCCCTCGTGATCGAGCAGCAATGCCTCGGACACCATGCGGCGCTTCCCTTCACCAGTCGGCTTCCCATCATGGTCGCATCATGGCGGGTGGCACTGACAGTCTTGCGGAGGAAAAACGACGGACGCCACCGTCACGGTCGATCGCGCAGCACAATTGTGGCCATGCCGCGGAGAAGATCGTTGTAGGTCGGGAGGTTAGTGACTCGATAGGTTGATCGGCTGCCGCTCGGGTCGGGTGACCTCGACGAAGTCTGCGGAGTCCACCGTGCCCAGCAGGATCTCGCGGCGCGCGGGATCAGCAAGTTCCTCGGCGGTGGCCCTCCAGTCCGCAATCGCGTCCACCAGCGAGGTGAGGTCATTGTCGTGGTATGCCAGGGACAGTGTCTGACGCAGTTCGCTGACAAACTCTGCAAGATCGTCATCGTCGAAGTGACGGAGCCAGGTCAGATCCCCGAAGTCAACGGGAGTGCGCTCGGTGCGGCTCTATCCTGCTACAGGTCCGCCGACCGGGCGGTCCACGTGCTCGCGCGCGCGGCGTCCGCGTCGCGTGACCGGCCAGCCGCCTCCGAAACCACCCAGCGCTGCGTGACCACCGCGCATCGCAGCGCGCCACGCCGTCGTCTCGCTTCTCTACCGAGACCCGGTCGGGTAGGTGGATACTCGCCGGGTGAGCGTGACGACGACGAGGGTTGAGCGTTCCGGCCCGGCGATCCGGGCCGCGCTAGCCGAGTTCGCTCCCGATGAGTGCGCGCTGTTCGAGGCCGAGTTTCAGCAGGCCATGGCACGGGCTTCCGAGACGTTCGAGCTCTCGCCGCTGAACGCGGTCGTGGATCGGTGGTGGGGTATCGCCGCGATCCGGGCCAACCCGCTGTCCGAGCTGGAGCGTGCGCAGGTCGAGCGAGCGAAGGCCGGTGACTTCACCGGGCTGCTCGCCCGCGACGAGCACGGGAACCGGGTCCAGCTGTAGCTGCCCCGCTACGGTCCGGTCTGGCTGGAGATCGCGCTCGAGCAGTACGCCAGCCTTCCGACCGAGGCCCAGGAGCAGATCAACACGCGGGTGCAGGAGCTGCTGGAGAACCCGAACCAGCCGCACTCCGCCTACGATGCGCGGACCGATCAGTGGACCACCACCTACGGTGACGGGGCCGGGTTGATCGTTTACGCGATAGTCCACGAGCGACCAACGGTGATCATCCTGAGGCTGGTGTAGCGCGACCCGATATGGACCCACTACGGACATGACACCGCCACGGTCGATCGCGTGGCACAATTGTGGCCATGACTGTAGAGTCGCTGCGTACCGTACGTGACCACCTGTCCGACTTCGTCGACCGGGCCGAGCGCGAGCACGAGCGCGTCGTCGTCACCCGCAACGGCCGACCGGCCGCCGTGCTGATCGGGTACGAGGATCTCGCCGCACTCGAAGAGACCCTGGAGATTCTGAGCGACCCCAAGGCTCTGGCGGATATCCAGGAAGCACGTAACGAGATCGCTCGCGGCGAGGTGATCGAAGGCGTCGACGCGGTGCGCGCACTGCTGTCTCGCCCATGACCGAGCCATACCGAATCCGGGTAACGGCCAGCGCAGGCCGTACCATTCAGAACAAGCTGTCCGAAGCCGTGACCGCAGCGGTCGTCGAATTCATTACCGGGACGCTGCTGGACAACCCGCACCGTGTCGGCAAAGCACTGCGCAATGAACTCGAAGGAGTCTATTCCGTACGGCGCGGCGCCTTTCGCATCCTGTATGAGATCGACGACGGAATCCGGCTTGTCACCGTGTTCCGCGTCGAGCACCGCGCCGACGTCTACCGCCCGCGCTGAGTCCCAGCAGTACAACACCCTGCACACCGGGTCGCGGTTATCGCACAGCCGGGTCAGCGACCTCGAGAAATGGCCGCACCGGGTCCCATAGAGTCCTGATGAAGGATGATCTCCAGCGCGTGTGGGCCTACCATGACGGAGTGGATCTCGGCGGTCCCGCCATGGCGTGGGTAGCCAAGGACTACGGTTGTACCCTTGCTGAGCTGCGCAAATTATAGGACGATGATCCAATGAACACTACCTTGCGGGCAGAGTTCTTCTTCGACGACGAGGCACTCGACTGGCATTATCGCTTGCCCGCTCTGAACATCAACGGTAGGGGAACGGTGAGCCGTGAGGACGCCGAACGCGAGTGCATCGAGGCGATTTCCTTCGCGCTGCAGGGCGACCCGAACGACTACGAC
>JBQTGW010000157.1:0-1729 GCA_052390495.1 Pseudonocardiales bacterium | reverse complement strand
GCCAGTCGGGCGGCGCCATGCGCAAGAGCTCTGGTTACGCCCGGGTGGCGGCAAGCTGGCGGGCGGTGCGGGCCAGGTCTTGCGCATCGGAGCCTGGTCGGGCTGCTAGGGCCTCGGCCAGCGACACGAGGCGCGGGCGCTGCTGACCTGCGAACTGGAGTGCTCTGGCGGCTCGGTGGTGGTCACCGACCTTGGTCGCCAGCTCGACGGCCTGGCGGTAGTGGTTGCGCGCGTGGCGGTGGTAACCGGCATCGAAGCAGCACAGGCCAGCCAGAATGAGCCGTTCGGCCAAGGCCGAGCCCAGGGCGCGCTTGACAGCCTTGGCGCCGTCCACGCCCATCCATGGCTGCGGTCCTCGACGCGGGCCGGGCCACCGATGCGATTGTTTTCACTGGCTACTACCACAAGGAGGAGAACGCCGAGTATCTCCGCAGCCTCGGCGTCGACGTGCCGTACCAAGACGACTACACTCGGCGCAAGGTGCTGCCCGCTGATATCGATGAAAAAGTGATCGACGCATGGCGAACGTCTGGGGCGACCACAGCCTTGTTTCGCAAGACCTCATGCGGGGTTTCGTTCGCCCACGGCGCACCGGACTACAACGGCCACTGGGGCGTGAATGAACTCTGCGATATCTGCCCAGACGCGCAACGAACGTTGTGCCGGGACGCCCACACACCACCAACCGACGAGCAGCTCAGGAAAGTCCTCGACAGACTCGGATATGACACACCGACGATGGTCGACGGTGGCCACGTATGGACCCATGGACTCACCGAACAGCAACGGTACCCGATTCAGCATGCCCTGGCGTACCAAATCTGGGACCTGGACCTACCGCACTTTGCCCATGCCCACGGACGCTCCCTCTCTGGATACCGTCCGGATAAGGAAGAGCAAGCCCGTATTGCGGCGGTTCGCGAACAGTTCACAGTCCATGCGCGCTTCTATGACGACTGAGCGCTGCCGGCCGGCTATCAGGGATAGGACCCGCCATGCATGATGTTTCTGGTTCCTGGTGAAACGCCGATCTCGTTGCGCTCGACCTAGAGGGCACAGGCCCCCAGGACCCGGATGGCGAGGCGATCCTCGAAATCGCCCTCGTGCCCATGGCCCTGGGGTATCCCCAGGGCAGCGGCAAGTTCGCCGGCTGTGGTGTGATCGTCATATTGAGTCGCAGGTTGGGGGTGGGTTCACTCTGTCCGGGGCGGGTGCGCCGGGATCCCGGTCAGGTCTGGGTCCTCTCTGGCTGCTGCGGGATCGTCCTGGTGCCGGGCCGGTGCCCTCTGATTGCTGTGTCGGCAGAGGAGGGTGCTCACCGGGTTGTGTTCTTCCGACAAGGTGATCAGGGGCCGGGCTGGTGGCTGGTCGCGCTGGGCACGGCGGTCACCGGCTCCGGAGAGTGGGAGGTCTGTGCCTCCCCCGGTGTCATCGCCGGTCGATGCTGCCTGAGCAGGACCCCGCCCGCTCTGCCGGTCACCTGAAGTAACGTGCAACGGCGGGCTGCGACCATGCTGTGGGCCTGTCGTGTCCTCACTCCCCGGCCCAGGTCAGCATCCGGTTCCGGGTGGTGCTCTGCGGGGTGCCCGTCACAGGGATCCGGTTCCGGATGGTGGTTCGGTGCTGGACTTGGATCGCGGTGGTGTCGGAATAGGGCGGTGGCGGGGAAGGTGATCGGGGGCACCTCGGTGGCCTGGGGTCTCGTGGTGCTGGGAGCGAGGCATGATCG
>JBQTGW010000156.1:0-8929 GCA_052390495.1 Pseudonocardiales bacterium | reverse complement strand
GCTGGTCTCGGTGCCGCTGGCCTTCCTGCTCGGCTATCTCGCCACCGTCCTGAGTAAGGAGCCGGTTGACGAGGCCAAGTACGCCGAAATGGAAGTCCGCGCCCTCACCGGCGCAGGCGCTGAGCGGGTAACGTCCCCACACCACGCTTAACTCCGCTTGGTGGTACATGGTGACACTGCAAGATGGTGGTGTAAAATGGTGCTATGCCAAAGCGGATGACCATTCAGTTCGACGATGCGCTCCATCGTCAGGTCACGGGGGCGGCCGGGCGCGCCAACCAGTCCGTGCATTCCTGGATTCTGGCTGCGGTATCTCGGGAGGTGTTTCGGCAGCTCACAGCCGAGTCCGCGGCGTGGTGCGCAGCACATCCCGAGCATGCCGAGCTTGATACTGCCCGCCATGCGGGACGCCGGGCGAGTCGACGCCAGAGTGGCGCCGCGTGAGGGTGTTCCTCAAGGGCCAGGTCTGGGATGTCGAGGTCGACAGCGACCGCTACCGCGTGCTCGTGATCTCCAGTGACATGTTCAACCTGGACAGCGGGCTCGGTCACGTACTGGCGATGGAGGTGCGGGACGAACCCGGCCCGTACAGCTTCCCGCTTCAGGGTGAGCAGAGCTGGCATGTGTGGCCCGCTCACCTCGACAGCACCCCGAAGCGGGCGGGTGTGGAGTGTGTGGGATCGGTGAGCCCGGAAACTTTGTCAGAGGCTCATACCCGACTGTTCATGATGCTGCATGAATCGACGGTCCCTCCCGGGTAGTCGTTACGGCGTGGAGCTTCAACGTTCACCCGGGACTCACGTTCCCTACGTACCGTCCAGACAGATAGTAACTAACAGCGCATGCGTTGGGTAACTTTCGCCTACAGTGCGTGCATGGGATGGAGCAGGAAGCACCACGGTGTGCGTTCTCCCGGCCGATGGCTGGCAACTGGGCTCGTCCTGTCCTTGATCGGTCTAGGGCTTCTGGTCGTGGCCAGGAATATGGCGGGCGCTGACCGAGCTGGGGCACCCATGCCGCCTGGTCCACAACCTCCTACCGAATGAAGCCAATCTACGGCAACGTCACCGCAGCCGGGAGCAGCAACACCGACACAGACACCGCAGCTGACAACCCCGGGGCAGACGCCGCAACCAGGGCAGACGCCGCAACCTGGAGTACCCCCGCAACCAGGACCACCTTCACAACCCGGGCTTCCTTCACAAACAGAACCACCTTCACCCGTGCTTCCTTCACAACCAGGGCAGAGGCCGCAACCAGGACCAACTTCACAAACGGCAACGAAGCAACCACCAGCATCGGAAATCCCCGGCTACGGTGATGGTGAAAACCCGACATCGACAACACCGACAACAGAACCAACAACAGAACCAACAACAGAACCAACAACAGAACCGACGACGACCCAGACGTTGGAACCGCAACCAACGCGAACAACAGAAACGAAACCGACATCGGAAGCAGGGACATCTACGTCTACAGTGCCATCCACACAGGGACCGACGTTAGAGCGGACAGACGAACCTGCACCCACAGCAACAACGCAGGCGTCAGGGGAAGCGTTTTTAACGATCATGACTGCTGTATCTGGAATAATCAGCGCAGTCACTGGCCTAATTGTTGCTCTGACTGGTTTGCTAGCGTTGCGGAAGTCAAAGACTGGGTGAACAGTGGCTTAGCGCTGCTCGTCTTTACTTCCCCACTCTCGAAACGTGACATGACGACGCGGATCCAGCGGTCCTAGCACTGCTTGGGGAACTGGTCGCCACCCACCGCCTCCAACGCCGATGAGTACCGGTCGAGGAGCAGGTACGGGCCTCATGATTCCAACCCCCTCCAACCCCGATCAGAGAGATCAACCGTCTCACGATCTGGAAGCACCGCCCCGCCCGCCACCCCTCGACCGCAATAAGGATCCGAATCGCAGTCTGGGGTGCGGCTGGACCCGCCATTAGGAGCCGAATCGCGGTTTCAGGCACCCCATGGGCAGCTATTTGGAGCCTAATCGCGATTTCAGGCACCGCGCTCACGCTGTCCACCAACGTCCTGACCGTGGTGGTCATCGATGGCGTGTTCACCGGGGTGTTCGGTTCGGCGGTTCGGTTCAACGAAGAAGGCGAGATCGTCACCACCTGCTGGTGGCCCGCTGAGCACATGCATGCTCTGGTCGCCAGTTCTAGGTGTGTGGCCGAAGGAGATCTCGCCCCGGTAGCGTGGCACCCATGAAACCGCCGCCCGCTAACGATGAAGCGCTGCTGCGGTATGCCACGACCTTACGGGTGCTCGCCGAGACCCACGTAGGAAGTGACGATGCCACCGGCAAGCACGACTCGGCGTTGTCAAAACGCTAGGGCTGCGGGGACCCGTTGCTCACTCACGCGCGCAGTCAGCAGTGCTACTGTGTGCGAGCGGTGAGCCGGGCCAAGTGTTGTGCTCGTCGCCCTTGCTTCTGACGCGTAGCTGTGACCGGCCCAGCATGGGTGATCTCGCACTTGGAGAAGACAATGCTCGGGATTGGGGGCAACGAACCCATCGAGGACGTCCCCTCGCGCCATCCTCGTCCGGACGGGCAATGGCTGGCCGGTGCTGTCGGTGTCGCGCTCGCCGTGGGGGTCATCATCTTCCGGCCAGCACTGCCCTACGAACTCGACAGCACCGTCAGCACCGGGCTCTTCGTCGGCGGCATCGGTGCGGCGGTCTGGTTGGCGTACAAGATCAGACAATGGCGCCAGCACCCGAAACACCGGCCGCCCCGCGGTTTGTGGGCAGCCATCGGCACAACAACAATAGTCACAACGCTACTCGTAATCGTGGCGATACCCCAGGAAGAGAACGGCTACCGCAGTGCACATTGCCAGTTCGGCGTCTACGGTTTCGGAACAGGTAAAGTCTGGGCCAAGATTGAACCAGAACAGCAGAACATACTCAAACCACACACTGTGACCGTCCGGTGGGGTTCCTGGATCGGTCAGCCCGAGCCAGCAGAATTGACACAGACAACGTACTTCACCTTTCTCAAACGCGACTTCCACAGCGGCCCAGCCGATGTGTCGGTTACACCCGACGCGAAAATTACCTGCGGTGACGGCGAACCACCGCCAGACGACCGCCCCCGTATACACCTCGACGGCGACGACTGGAAACCGAGAACGTCTGCGCCACCAGCTGGTTTGTAGTAGCTACAAGCACAGGCGCACTACATCTCGATCACGTAGGCATTGACGAAGAAGGTCTCCACTCGCGCCCAGTGCAGGTGTCCCGCGAGCGCCACGTCACCTTCCTTGGCGAGGACGCAATGCCGGTGTGGAATGCCGTTCTTGATCTCACCCGTGCCGGACAGTTCGAAGGGCTGTTCGTACTCGGTCAAGATATTCTGCGTAGCGTCATGCTTGGGCATGGTGCTGATGCAGCACGCATCAACGGCCCCGATCAAGGAGACCACCGCACCGTTCGCCACGCCATGCTTCTTGAGTTGGCGTGTAACGCTTTCCATCACTTCTTCACCAGGTTGAACCGAGATAAGCAGCACGATTACCTCTCAGAATGTCCGGGTCAGTCCATCAAGCCGGGACACGCAGCGTCTGCTCGAGTAGATCGTCGCTGGTGATGAGCTGCTTGTGGCCGATGAATCTGCTGGTGACCAACAGGCCCGCGGCGTGTGCTTCCTGGCCGGCGTGGCTGGCGCAGGCGTCGGTGACGACCCAGGGGGTCAGGTTCCGTTCGAACGCGTCGACGGCGGTCTTGCAGACGCAGGCTTCGGTGGCGATGCCGCAGATGACGAGGTCGGTCCAACCATGCTCATCGACGAGCGTGGCCCCCTCGTCGGTGAAGAGACTATAGATCGTCTTGTCGAAAGTGATCGAACCGGGGACGTGCGCAGCGAGCTCGGCGACGAGCTCGGTCTCGGGAGCGTCCCGCATGCGTGTCCAGCCCATGAGCCGCTCGTAGGGGCTGTTCTCGTAATTGATATAGCGGGTGAACACGACATCACCGCCAGCGTTCTTCCACTCCTCGACCAGGTGCACGATCGGGGGCACAACGTGACGTGACTGGTCCCGCACGAAGCCGTTCTGCACGTCGACCACGATCAGCGCGCTGGTGCTGAGGTTCATCGTGTTACCGCCGTCCTTGTATCCTCCGACCAATGCCCGAGCCGCGGGATCCGGTCTTCCCGTACCACCGTATCCTTGATGATCTTCGATCAGCCATCTTGGCTGGTCGGTTAGCCCCGGGCGACCGTCTCAGCTCTGAGTGGGCTGACGGGCCGCTACGCGCGTTTCGGCAGGCAGGCCGCTGACGGGCTGGAGGCGTGGCGTGGGTTGGACGGAGACGTCGAACTCGTCGTGGAGGACGACGGTAGTGACCCGGCGCGGGTGGAGCCCTGTCTTCGGGCCGTAGCGGGCAGGTGCGACCTGCTGCTGGGGCCGTACTCGACACAGCTCATGCGGGCGGCCTCCCGAGTCGCGCCGGACCTTGACCATCTGGTGTGGAATCACGGTGGCTCAGGCGGCGACGTGGAGACGGCGGCTCCGGGTCACGCCCAGCTTCTCCTTTTCGGGTGGGTATATCTCCCGGATGACAGTCAGCAGCTCGTCCTTCGATTCACCGAGATCTCCACCGATGGCAACGGCATCCTCGTGGTCGAGCATTGCTTCGAAGCCATCGTACTCGGTGACTCGCTTCACACGCGTGACCACAGTGTCGTCACCAGAGACGAAGGTCAGCTTGTGACCGGCTTGAATTTTGCGTATCTTCGGGTAGCCGACACGTACTTCAACTGTTTTGATACCATCGGCAATTAACCTCAGGTACGGCTTGCGGAGGTTGAGTTGGTGGCTGGGTACGGTATCGCTCATGACCCTCCCTCGGTGGCAGTCGAACCCTGAGCGGCTTGCCGGTACTGCTCATGAAACTCACGGGCACAGGCCAGCCTCGGATAGCGGCTCACCAGTGCCCTATCAAGATCACGGGCGCGAGTCACGACCGACGTGACGACGCGCGTTGACATCAATGCCTGACTACCGAGGGCAACAGCGTCGTCGGGGGTGCCCAAATGCACCAGTGCAATTGCCAGATCAAGCCGGGCAATAGCCTCCCGGCTTGGTGATCTATTGCCAGGCAACACTAACTTATGCACAGCCAGAGCCGCTTCGGCGTGTTTCCGGGCAGTTTCGAAATCCCCCAGCCAGACGTAGACGGACGCTGGATAGGAAGTTATGGCGTAAGAAGCAAGGGTACCAGTGTCTATAGTGAACCGGGAGGGCGCCCTGGCTGGTAGTCGCTCATGCAGCTGCTGGGCTTCGCCGAAGAGCGTTTCACATGATTCCCGTTGACCCAATCGGCCATAGGCTCGAGCTGCCTGGGCACGGAGCCGAACGGCCAGTGGATGACTGGTCGGAGCCTTGGCAATGCCTCTAATAGCAACCCTAGCAGCGTCGTCAGGATGTTCCGAATACATGGCGATTGATGCCATGGCGTCGGCCGCCCACCCGCACAGCTCATCGTGCCCTACTTGATCGGCATGTGTGTAGGAGTCAAGCGCGAATGCCCGCGCGGTGCGGGAGTTGCCGAGATCGTGTGCCAGCCATGCCAACAGTTCCGACAGCCACGCGGCATAGACGTAAAGCTCTTGCAACTCTTTGAGTGTATGGCGACCACGGATCAACTCATCGACCCGTGTCCGGTAGGCACGGGCCACGACGAACTGCTCGGCAGGTGGGTCCTTCGAATAGACCCGGTTGAGATCGCTCACCACTAACTCAAGATGTTCAAGTGTGCCCTGTCCGACAGCTGACAATCCGGTGAGTTGAGTGAACTCTATTGCTTCGGCGGCGGCGTCAGACAATACTTTCTCCAGTACTTCGGGAGTAACATTTACGGCGAGACCCGTCTCCGCTACTCCATAGTCCTTGATCAGCGGACCCTTCGCGCTTAGCACCGTATCAGCACGTACCCCCGGCGACGGGGTCATCGTTAGCTGTTGGCGGTGGCTTGAGCTCGCGCTCGCTGCTTGGCTTTCTGTTCGGCGAGGTAAGCCTCCTTGGCCTGGATCAACTCGTCGTAGCTGCCGATCAGCGCACCGTTCGCGCCGACGATTCGATCTGCTATTTCCCAGAAATAAGCATCCGGTAGCTGCGACCCCGCTTCGGCATGGGTCACCGTCGTGCGGTGACACGGCACGGCCCGCGCGATATCTCCCTGGTAAAGACCAGCCGCCTCCCGAAGGGCCGCCAAGTATCGGCCTAGTGTCCGTTGCTGTTCAGCGAGGTGTTGCGGTTGACGAGCCACGCGCTTCCTGCCCTCCCGCCCCTCATTGAGGCTTACTACGCCACGCAGGCGGTAAGCCTAGCGCCAGCCACATGCGAGTGGTCTCACCCGGTACCCCACCTGCCCGCTCACGGCCTTCATTCGTCGCTTAGGCCCGAGCCCGCAGGTCCGTCCGGTCTTCCTGCACCTGGCGCCGGATGCGGGCCACAGGAGACGAACCCGAGAAGGAGCCACCTTGCCACCTAGAGATCTGCTACCGGAACGCGCGTCAACCGACACGGGTGTCGCCGGTCGACACACCACATATCGTCGCGACGACCTATGCCTGTATCCGTCAAGCGCATCTGGTGACCGACGCGGCCGTCGCCGCTGGCCGCGCCGATGTGGCTCACCGATATGTCGCGGCACGCGACAAGATGGTGCTCACAGCGAACTTCACCACACCCGAAGCAAGTTACAGCATGTCTTGTGCCTACTGGCGCAGGCGTGGGGTCAGACAGCACCAGGCAGGGGTAGCACACTCAGCCGGAACAAGGGTGGTGACCGATGGGGGTGGATAGCCCGGATTTGGTGATCGCCAAACGACTACTTGATCGTGCCAAGCTGTGTGGCTATGAGTTCCGGAGGACCGCCCCGGGTGAGGACGGACCGCTGGTGGGAAAACGAGTCAGCGGCGACTGGGTGGACATTATCTACATTGCAGGATTCAGTCGTGACTGCGTGGCCGTGCGTCAGCGGACATCATCGCTGATCGTTCCCGAGAATGTACTGCTAAAACGCCGGGTGGAGGGCAGCGCGCTCGACGTGCTCAACGAGGTATTGAGTTGGGAGCCGCTACCGTGACTCTCACACGCTGGACGTCACCACGAAGGAATCGCCCTGTCTTCGATTGACGACTACGCGAACGGCGCTGAGCAGACCCGCTGTCACCGTAACTCTCCCGACGAGTGTAGGCGGGCCGTGCTGCTCGTGTGCAGCTACGCTCAGGATGGCGATGATGCCCGCGAGTTGTGCACAATGCTCGGTCTCAATCCCCGTGATGGCCGCCGGAAGACCAGCACCACGCACCCTCGGCCCCAGGGCAATGTCATGTTCGCTTAACGTTCACCTGTAGCGACGTTGAGTAGTCACTGCCATTCCCACGACCCCTCGTCCCGATACCCTGCTCCCACCCCGGCAGATGATCGTCGCCCGGCCTGACGCGGTGGCCACGTGAACCACGCTCAACCAGCTGGAATCGGACGGGCCAACGCTGGGCCGCCCGCTGGTCGACAGTATCCAGGATTCGAAGATCCACAACATGAAGGAACTCCGGCCAGGGTCGGCGGGCAGCACCGAAGTGCGGGTCTTGTTCGTGTTCGACCCGCACCGGCAGGCGGTGCTCCTCGTAGCAGGTGACAAGTCCGGCCGGTGGCGAGGTTGGTACGAGGAGAACATCCCAGTCGCCGAGCAGCGCTACCAGCGGTGGCTGGACGGCGAGTACGGCACGGAGAGGATCTGATGGCCATGGCGCGCAGCTGGCAGGACGTACGGGCCGAGGCCCATGCTACCGGCAAGCTCGACGAAGCGCGGGTCGCCACGCTCGCGGCGATGCTGCGGGCACAGGGCCGGGCGCACCGGCTGGCCGAGATCCGGCGGGCCTACGGATTCGACCAGAGCGAGGTGGCCGAGCGGATCGGTGTGTCGCAGTCGAGGATCTCGCGCATTGAGCGTGGCGAGTTGGACCGCTCGGAGATCTCCACGGTGCGCAGCTATGTCGAGGCGCTCGGGGGTGAGATCGAGATCGTGGCGAAGTTCGGCGACGAGCGCATCACGGTCGGCTGACCCGCGAACCATCGGAACCTCGCGACAATAGAGGGCTTCAAGGTGCCGGTAAGCGGCAGCGTCGTCCGCCGATCATCCGAAGCTGATCCGCTCCAGCCAGAAGTCGAGCAGTTGTCCATCGCCGAGGATCTCGATGCCCTCGCTGCGGGCGGGGCGCCGCCGGTAGACGACCAGCAGCAGGTCGATCAGCGGGCCGCGCACGGTGACGGCGGCCTTCTCATGCGCGCGGCGCCAGACGATGGTGTCGCCGGTGAGGTCGACCAGCCACTCTGCTGCCGCCTCCGGAGCTGCCGCCTCCGGCGCGGTGTCGGTGGCGTGCAAGTGTAGGGTGCGACCGGGGCAGGAGGGCACGGGGGTAGTCATGTCACCCTTGATGGCGGACCTCAACAGGTCGGTCTGCGCGACGATTTCGGCACAGCAACGGTCGTAGCTCAAGCGGGTCATGGCGCCACGGTAGACCGCACCACTGACAGGACGGACGCTGGAAAGCTGCTGTGCAAGGCAGACACCTTCGTTATCTTCAGTACGACGCGTTTTGCTATCACTCGAATATGTGGCTGTCCCGCCCCGCCTCAGTACGTAAGAATGAGTTCAGCTCCGATGGAGCGCAGCGCGCACAGCCCGTACGGAGGAATGCGAGCTGGGGAATGTGATACTGGAGGGGAAGTGAGCTGATGGCTTGGCGTGTAGCTCGCAGTCTGGATGTGCTATTTGGGCAGCTTAACGCCCGTTTTCCGGACCGATCCAAGGCGAGCGACGGTGGCATCGGCGACGCTGCGCACGCGTCGCGCGTCTCGGACCACAACCCGGATTCCGGTGGCGTGGTCAGGGCAAGGGA
>JBQTGW010000155.1:0-3854 GCA_052390495.1 Pseudonocardiales bacterium | reverse complement strand
AGGAGGTGCTCGTCCGGGCTGTTCCTGTGCTTCTTGCGGGTTGTTCTGCTTTCAAGTTCGCGAGCACGCTTGAGCATGTGGCTCAGCTGAATGCCCGGAACACTCCCCGGGGGCATTCGGGGAAGTTCGTCACTGTCTATCCAGACAGCGACGAGGAAGCTGTTCGGCTCGCCGCGGCACTACACGAAGCGACCGCAGGTCTTGCCGGGCCGACGATCCTGTCCGATCGCCCGTACGCGCCGGGGAGCCTGGTGCACTATCGATACGGGGCGTTCGTCGAAGAACGCAAGCTCTCCAACGACGGCCTCTACTCATGGGTGATCTTCGACCCGGACGGCAACCCCGTCGAAGACCGGCGCGGTGGGACGTTCCAGCCACCACCGTGGGCTCCACCCCTGTTTCCGATCGCCAACTGCACCCAGGAGAACGGCGCAGCGGGCAAAAAGGACGATAATCAAGGTGTGCTCATCGGGGACAGATTCTTGGTTCGAGAAGCGATTCGGCACTCCAACAAGGGCGGGGTCTACCGCGCCGTGGACACCGACAGCGGCGTCGATGCGGTCATCAAAGAGGCCCGTCCTTATGTGGCCGCCGACGACACCGGACAAGACGTACGGGATCTCATCCGAGCCGAAGCCCGGGCACTGGAAAAGGTGGAACCACTCGGTATAGCGCCGCGGTTACTGAAGCTCTTCGAGCAGAGCAGCCACGTCTTCCTCGCCGAAGAACTCATACCGGGAGTTCCGCTTCGTCAGTGGGTACTCGACGAGATACGGAACGGGGGATGGCGCCACCATGTGCCGGGAGCGCTGGAGATGGCCGGGCGCGTAGTCGAGCTCATGGACGTGGCACACCAGACCGGGCTCATCCTGCGAGACTTCAACCCCAACAACATCATGGTGCGGCCCAACGAGAAACCACAGCTCATCGACCTGGAGCTGGCCGTCATAGGTGAGCAGCGGGATGCGGTGACCCTGCGCGTGGGCACCCCAGGCTTCAGCGCACCGGAGCAGCTGGAGGGGGCACCGCCTGCCGTCGAGGCTGACTACTACAGCCTCGGTGCCACCCTCTGCTTCATCCTCACCGGCACGGCCCCCTGCTTCCTCCAGGACCAGCCCACGACCCGGCCACTACGGGAGCGCCTGGCAGACTGGCTGACGGTGCAGGGGGAGACGATCGACCTTCCCAGTGAGGTCCACGACCTGATCCTGGGCTTGATGGACGACGAGCCCTGGAAGCGGTGGAGCACCTCAGCGGCACGGCGTGTGCTTGCTGTGGTCCAGCAGCAGTCATCACGGCGCCAGCCCCGGCCGAGCAGCAGCCCGGAGCGCACCACCGGTCGACTGACCGACCACCAGCCGGGAGACCACCAGCCGGGAGACCACCAGTGGCAGGAAGCCGTCGACGGCTGCGTGAACTACCTCCTCACCGCTATGAACCCCGCTGACCAGGAGCGACTATGGTCCACGTCCTGTGCCCACGGCCAACCGGATCCGTGCATTCTCCAGCTCGGTGCCGCCGGTGTTCTCGGGGTGCTGACGAGGTATTTCGAGTTGACCGGTGACCAGCGATTGCCTGAGGTCATCACCACCGCGGGCCGGTGGATCACCCGACGCAGGGAAGCAGACCCGAAAAGACCCCCTGGCCTCTACTTCGGAGAGAGTGGCATCGCGTGGTCGCTCTACGAGGCTGGACGGGCAGTGGGAGATCCCCACCTGATAAAGCACGCTCTCGCCGTGGCCGACACACTTCCGGTGTCCGCGGAGAATCCTGACCTGACCCAAGGCACCGCCGGAATCGGGCTCACGTTCCTGCATCTCTGGCTGCGCACCCACGACGAGAAATTCGCCCAGCAGGCAGGCAAGGCGGCCGACGAGCTAATCGCCTCGGCGAGCGAGGAACCCTCAGGCATCAGCTGGGGTGCCCCCGCTGGATCCGAGTGGCGCCTGGCGGGGGAGCGCTACCACGGATTCGCCCACGGCACCGCAGGGGTGGGCTATTTCCTGCTCGCCATGGCACTGGCCACCGGCCGGCCGGACTGTCTGGCACTGGCCAACCGGGCCGGGGAGACCCTGCTCACCAATGCGACTCTCACGCAGGAGACCGCCCTGTGGGGATCCCGCGTAGGTGATGACCCGACCGCCCCGTACTGGTGTCACGGATCCGCAGGCATCGCAACCTTCCTCACCCGACTAAACCACGCCACCGAAGACGACCGATACACAAAAATAGCCGACCTCTCAGCCCAAGCAGTCATGCAGAACTCCTGGCGAGGAGTACTCGGCCAATGCCACGGCCTCGCCGGTAACGGTGACTTACTCCTCGACCTGGCCGACCTGGCCGAGACGGCTAACGGCCAGCCCTACGAAACCATGGCCCATCAACTGGCCCGCATCATCTTCACCCACCGCGCCTACCAGAACGGCTGCGTCGTGTTCCCCGACGAGCACGGCGAACTCTGTCCCACCTGGGGCGACGGTGTGAGCGGCGTGCTGGCCTTCCTCTTACGGGTGCGATACCGCTCACCCCGCATGTGGATGGTCGACCAACTCCTTGAACGGAGCCACCACTCATGACCACCACCGCACCAGTGTCCGCGCCGACTATTTCCGACCGCTTCACCTTTGTCTTCTCGGAGAACGGCCACTATGGCGCATGCCTGCGAACCTGTGATGAGGACCTGATTCTCGAGAGCTGGATGCTCACCTCTGAGCAGACGCGGTGCCAGACGGTCCCCGACGTCACCGTCGGCTGGAAAACCCACGTCCTACCCCTCGATGATGGTCGGATCCTCCTCTTCCACACGGGAGGCCGCAGTGCTGCTCGCCGACACGAGCTCGCGTTGCTGCAGCCCGCGAACGTTAGCTCTTACCTGCAACGGCTCGGCTCGATCCCAGCGTCGTGGGGGGGCCATCTCCTACCGAGTCCGAATTCCGACCAGCTCGGGTTCATCGTCACTTTCCACGATCTCGGGCATTCAACGATCTGGCGGCTTCCTGTGTCGGGGGGACCAGCCGAGTCGATGATGCAGGTGCCGGGCTTTCTCGCCGGTGGTGTGTGGCTCGACGGTGCGGCGCTCGTGTTAGGGATCAACCAGAGCTGTGTTGGTTCGCCTTCCAGCGGCATCACCGTGGACCTTGGGCAAGGGTCGTGGAAACGCATCTGGTCAGCGTCGGACACCAGCAGCGATCAGATCCTGCTCTACAGCCCACACTCGAAGCTGCTCATTGTCTCCAGCACCGTATCCGGCCAGCAACGGCTCGGCTGGGCACGGCTCGGCGACCCGACCGTCCACTTTCCCGAGACCTTGCACCGACCGGGCTATGTACGCCAGGCACTGGCCCTCGACGATCGCGGCGAACGACTCCTGATCCACGAGGTGACCGGGGCGACATCCCGGCTGCTCATCCATACCCCGGCTGCTGACCGTCTGGAGGTTCTGCCCGGTCCACCCGGCAGGATCTCGGCGCCAGCCTCCTGGGTAGGGGACCTGATCCGGTTTCGATTCTCAACTCCTCACCACGCTCCGACGCTGGCCACCGTACGACTCGGCCCGGAGCCTGCGTGGTCGGTGAGCCGTAGGCACGAACTCGACATCCAACCCGGTAGGTCACCAGCTGAGCTAATCATGCTGGAGGGTCGGGCCGGACCCATCGAGGCAATCGTCTACGGCGGCCGAGGCTGGCGAGAGTGCGAACACCTCGTGGTCGCACTGCACGGCGGACCCCTCTCGGCGTGGCGGTTCGAGTTCAACCCGCTCTTTCACTGCCTTTCAGCGCACGGGGTGGCCGTGGTAGCACCGAACTACCGCGGGAGCATCGGATACGGGCAGGAACATCTGCGGGCGGTGATCG
>JBQTGW010000154.1:0-8578 GCA_052390495.1 Pseudonocardiales bacterium | reverse complement strand
CGCGCGCGCCATTCCCCGCTGACACCGCATCCGGCGTGCGATGCTGGCCGTCATGACCACCGAGGCCGGCACCCAGCTATTGCCGACCAGCACGCTGCGTCGGCTGGAGCGAGCCTCGGGCGGGCTCGCCACGGCCAGTGTGGCCGAGATGGAGCAGCGCTACCCGTGGTTTCTGCGGCTGCCCGCCGACCAGCGGGCCGGAGTATTGCTGGTGACCCAGACCAGCGTCGCCAACTTCGTCGAGTGGCTCAAGGACCCGCAGCGCTCGATCAAGCTCACCGTGGAGGCGTTCCGCACCGCCCCGCGTGATCTGGCGCGTTGGGTCAGCCTTCGCCAGACCGTCGAGCTGGTCCGGGTCGCCACCCTGGTATTCGAGGAGCAGCTACCCGGGCTGGCCGCCGATGATGCCGAGCGCGCGATCCTCACCGAAGCCTCACTTCGCTACGGCCGTGAGGTCGCCTTCGCCGCGGCCAGCACCTACGCAGGCGCTGCCGAAGCCCGGGGTGCCTGGGACGCTCGGCTCGAGGCGCTCGTGGTGGACGGCATCGTGCGGGGGGACGGCGAGGAATCGCTGTTGTCCCGCGCCGCGGCGTTGGGCTTGGACCCTGCTTCGCCAGCTACCGTGCTGGTCGGTAACCCACCCCCGGATGAGCCGCCGGGGCTGCTCTCCGACATCCGCGGTATCGCCATGCGCACCGGCCGCGGAATACTCGTGGGGGTCCAGGGCTCTCGCCTGGTGTTGGTCGTCAGTGGCCACCCCGACTTGCCTGCGGATTCCAACCGGATGATCCCGGCTTTCGGCGAAGGTCCGGTGGTGATCGGGCCCACCGTCGGATCTCTGGCCGATGCACACCGCAGCGCCGCGGACGCCCTTTCCGGGCTGCGCGCCGTCGCGGCCTGGCCGGGGGCTCCCCGCCCGGTGCCGTCCGCCGAGCTCCTGCCGGAACGAGCGCTGGCCGGGGACCCGGAGGCGGAACGGTTGCTGGTGGACCAGGTGATGCGACCGCTTTCGGCGGCAGCAGGCGGGCTGGAAGAGACCCTGGACGCCTTCTTCGAAGCAGGCGGCGTGCTGGAGAGCTGTGCCCGGCGGCTGTTTGTGCACCCCAATACGGTGCGCTACCGGCTGCGCCGAATCACCGACATCACCGGGCGGGTGCCGGGCAACCCGCGGGACGCCCTGGTCTTGCGAGTGGGCCTCGCCGTTGGGCGGCTGGCCCGATCGCGAGGACTGTGGTGATGGTCATATTCCAGCGTCCGGAACGGTCGCCAGGGTCGCACATCTCACAACGCAAACCAACCTGTACCGCCCAGATGAGGCTGTTCACGGTGCATGGTTGTAGACATCCCACAAGAATACGCCGACGGACTTGGTGCCGGGCAGCATCACCACTGCCGTCGTTGCTGGTGTTCAGTTGAAGTGTGATCGCGCTACTCGCCCCCGGGCAGGGTTCCCAGACCCCCGGTATGCTCACCCCCTGGCTTGCGCTGGATGGCACCGAGGACCAGATCGCGGCATGGTCCGAGGTTGCCGAACTTGATCTGCGGCGCCTTGGCACCACCGCCAGTGCCGAGGAGATCAAAGACACCGCGGTGACCCAGCCGCTGGTGGTGGCGCTGTCGTTGCTCGCCGCCGAGGAACTGACCCGCAGGCTCGACCTGCCTGCCGATGCCCCGGTCGCCGGGCACTCGGTGGGTGAACTTGCGGCGGCGGCGGTGGCCGGGGTGCTCACCCCCGACGAGGCCGTCACCCTGTCGGCCGTCCGCGGTCGGGAGATGGCTGCGGCTTGTGCGTTGGAGCGCACCGGGATGTCCGCGGTTCTCGGGGGTGACCCCGATGAGGTCATAGCGGTATTAGCCCGCCTGGGGTTGGACCCGGCTAACTGCAACGGCGCAGGCCAGGTCGTTGCAGCGGGTCGCCTTGATGCCCTGGCGGCGCTGGCCGAACACAAGCCCGATGGTGCGCGGGTGCTGCCACTGCGGGTCGCCGGAGCGTTCCACACCCGGTTCATGGCCCCGGCCGAGGAGGCGCTGACCCAGCATGCCAGGCAGCTCACCGCGAAGGACCCGTCCCGCCCGCTGCTGTCCAATGCCGACGGCGAGGTGGTCGGTGAGGGTGCCGAAATGCTGCGTCGGCTGGTCGCGCAGGTGACCAAGCCGGTTCGCTGGGACTCCTGCATGGAGCGCCTGCGCGCCCTCGGCGTCACCGCCACCGTCGAACTCCCACCCTCTGGCAGCCTGACCGGCCTGGTCAATCGGGCGCTGAAGGGCACGATCACAGTGGCCCTCAAGGCACCCGAGGACCTCGACAAGGCCATCGCTCTCGTCAGTGACCACTCGGGGGACCACCCGGGGGACCACTCGGGGGACCACTCGGGGGAACAGTCCGGGAGGTCGGCATGAGGCCCCGGATGAGGCAGCCGGCTCCGGCGGACGGCGCCCGCATCCTCGGCTTGGGCAGTAGCCAGCCCGAGCAGATCGTGACCAACGCCGACATCGCCGCCCGCGGGGTGGACACCACTGACGAATGGGTACGCGACCGGGTAGGGATCGTGGAGCGGCGCTTCGCCCGCCGTGACGAGTCAGTGGTCGACTTGGCGGTTGACGCCGGCGCCAAGGCGGTTGCCGACGCCGGCCTCGCGCCTGCGGACATCGACGCAGTGCTGGTAGCGACCTGCACCATGCCCACTTTCATCCCGAACGCGGCGGGACAGACCGCGGACCGGATAGGTGTGCACGCCGCCCCGGCCTTCGACATCAACGCCGCCTGTGCGGGTTTCTGCTACGGCCTGGGATCCGCCGCCGACATGATCCGGTCCGGTTCGGCGCGGCACGTGTTGGTGATCGGCGCGGAGAAGCTGTCCGACTGGGTGGATCCCATGGACCGCTCCACCTGCATCATCTTCGCCGACGGTGCGGGCGCAGCGGTGGTCGGCGCGATCGGGGATGGCGGGCCGCCCGGGATCGGCCCGATCGCGGCAGGCAGCGCAGGCGACTTGGTAAATACCATCGTGGTGGCCGACCGTAACTCCTTCCTCCGTCAGGAGGGCCAGGCGGTGTTTCGCTGGGCGACCACCATGATCGCGCCGGTGGCGCTGCGGGCACTGGAACTGGCCGGGCTCACTCCGGCCGACGTCGACGTCCTGGTTCCACACCAGGCGAACCTGCGTATCGTCGAGGCAATCGCGAAGCGCTTGCGAGCGGCTGGGGCGCGCCACGACATGGTGGTGGCCAACGACATCGTCCACTCCGGCAACACTTCGTCGGCGTCCATACCGATTGCCCTGGACCATATGCGAGCCGAAGGCAGGGTCCGCTCCGGCGATGTGGCGCTACTGGTCGGATTTGGCGCCGGGCTGTCCTATGCGGGACAGGCCGTGATCCTGCCGTGAACGATATCGTCTGCGGCTACGAATATGTGGATACCCCCGCGCAGCGAGGATGCACCGGCTCTGATCGCCTACAACCGAGAGAAGGGATACATGCCAGTGACGAATGAGAAGATGACGAATGAGGAGATTCTCAAGGGCCTCGCTGAGATCGTGAACGAAGTGGCGGGCGTCGACACCAGCGAGATCACCCTGGAGAAGTCGTTCGTGGACGATCTGGACATCGACTCGCTGTCGATGGTCGAGATCGCGGTGCAGCTGGAAGACCTCTTCGGCGTCAAGGTGCCTGACGAGCAGCTGGCCAACCTCAAGACCGTCGGCGACGCGGTGGACTACGTCGCCAAGACGGCATGACCGCTGTCGTCATCACCGGGCTCGGCGCAACGACCCCGCTTGGCGGGGACGCGGCATCCACCTGGGATGCCCTGCGATCCGGCAAGAGCGGGGTGCGGACCATCACCGAGGACTGGGTGGACCGATTCGATCTGCCGGTACGGATCGCGGCGAAGCTCGCGGTGGAACCGGCCGATTCCCTAGAGCGGGTGCAAGCCCGCCGCTGGGACCGTTGTGAGCAGGTCGCGGTGATCGCCGCACGGGAAGCCTGGCAGCATGCGGGCCCGCCCGAGGTAGCGCCGGAGCGGCTCGCCGTGGTGATCGGCACCGGCATCGGCGGGGTACTGACCCTGCTCGGACAGGACGATCTACTGGAGAACCACGGGATGCGCAAGGTCTCGCCCTTGACCATCCCGATGCTCATGCCCAACGGACCTGCCGCGCACGTCGGGCTGGACCTCGGCGCCCGCGGCGGCGTGCACGCCCCGGTCGCCGCCTGTGCCTCCGGTGCGGAGGCACTGGCGATCGCCTGGCGGATGCTGTGCGCCGGGGAGGTCGACGTCGTGGTAGCCGGCGGGGCCGAGGCGTGCATCACCCCGATCACGTTGGCTGGCTTCGCGCAGATGCGTGCCATGAGCACCCGCAACGACGAGCCAGAACGAGCCTCTCGCCCCTTCGACATGGCGCGGGACGGGTTTGTGCTCGGCGAGGGCGCCGGGGTGATGGTGCTTGAGCGGGAGGAGTTCGCTGCGGCGCGCGGAGCCTTCCTGCATGGCCGACTCGCGGGCGTGGGTACCAGCTCCGATGCCCACCACATCACCGCGCCCGAACCGGAGGGCACCGGCGCGGGCCGGGCGATCACGGCAGCGCTGCGTACCGCAGGACTGGACAAGGCTGACGTCGGGCACGTCAACGCACACGCCACCGCCACCCCGGTCGGAGACGTCTCGGAGGCGGCCGCCATCCGCAACTCAATCGGCGATCACCCAGTGGTCACCGCTCCCAAAGGAGCGATGGGTCACCTGCTCGGTGCCGCCGGGGCGGTGGAAGGGATGGCCTGCGTGCTGGCGATCAGGGACGGCGTCGTACCGCCGACGCTGAACCTGGAGGACCTCGATCCCGGCGTGCAACTTGACGTCGTGACCGGATCCGCCCGCGAGATGAAGATGCAGGTCGCTGTCAATGACTCGTTCGGATTTGGCGGGCACAACGTTGCGCTCGCCTTCACCTCGGCCTGACCGGCCGCAGGTAAGGCAACCGCTCCCCTACCCGAGGAGATCTCACAATGACCACTCTGGCCGATCGTCCCCGAATCGACGACCAGTCCACCGACACCGAGGCGCCCGATCCGCGGGACCCGGAGCTTCGCCTCGCCGCCTTGTTCGACCTCAACACGATGGCTGCGCTACGGCCGCGCGACACCAGCGGCGTATTCGCCGCACGCGGCCGCATTGATGGCGCCAAGGTGATCGCCTACTGCACTGACGCCACCAAGATGGGTGGGGCGATGGGCTCGGAGGGTTGCCTGCACATTGTCGAGGCCATCGACATCGCGATCCGCGAGCGCTGCCCGGCAATTGGGTTGTGGCACTCCGGTGGTGCCCGGTTGGCCGAGGGTGTGGAAGCCCTCGATGCCGTCGGTCAGGTCTTCGCCGCGATGGTTCGGGCGTCCGGGCGCGTGCCGCAGATCTCCGTGGTGCTCGGCGCCGCCGCGGGCGGTGCCGCCTATGGCCCCGCACTCACCGACGTCGTGATCATGGCTCCGGAAGGCCGGGTCTTCGTCACCGGCCCGGACGTGGTGCGCAGCGTCACCGGCGAGAAGATCGACATGGAGGCCCTTGGTGGTCCCAGTGCGCACGGCAAAAAGTCCGGCGTCGTGCACATCGTCGCCAAGTCCGAGCCCGACGCGCTGCAACGGGCCCGCTACATCGCCGGGCTGTTCGCCCAGCCGGGGATATTCGATCTGCAGTCGGTGCACGAGGACCTCGACCTCGCCCAGTACCTACCCGACGAGCCGCAGCGGGCCTACGATGTCCGGCCACTGGTGCATGCCGTGCTGGACGACCCCGACCCTGATGATCCCGATCGGGCCGGTGGGTTCGCTGAGTTGCAGCCCAAATGGGCCCCCAACATTGTCGTGGGGCTGGGCAGGCTCGCAGGCCGGACCATTGGGGTGATCGCCAACAACCCGCTGCGCCTCGGGGGCTGTCTGGATTCCACTTCGGCGGAGAAGGCATCCCGCTTCGTGCGGATGTGTGACTCGTTCGGGGTGCCCTTGCTGGTCGTCGTCGATGTACCCGGCTATCTGCCCGGCGTCGGCCAGGAGTGGGAGGGCGTGGTTCGCCGCGGCGCCAAGCTGTTGCATGCCTTCGCCGAAGCGATCGTTCCCCGGGTCACGTTGGTCACCCGCAAGGCGTTCGGCGGCGCCTACATCGCGATGAACTCCCGGTCGCTGGGCGCCACCCAGGTATTCGCCTGGCCGGACGCCCAGGTCGCCGTGATGGGCGCCAAGGCCGCCGTGGGCATCCTGCACCGCAAGACGCTGGCCGCAGCACCCGAGGATGAGCGCGAGGCGTTGCACGCCAAACTCGCCGAACACCACGAGCGCATTGCCGGTGGCGTCGACCGCGCTGTCGCGATCGGGGTGGTGGACGACGTGATCAAACCAGCGCAAACCCGCCGCCGCCTCGCCGAGGCACTCGCCGCCGCCCCAGCAGGCCGCGGCGCCCACGGCAACATCCCGCTATAGCGAGGCTGATAGCTCGTCAGGGACGGCCATCCGGGGGGGGGTGCTAGATTAGGATGGTTTCTTACCAAGGACGGATAATCTAGGTCGATCATCCTTACTTCATCTTTATCCTCGGTACGAGGTAATCTATAATGCTGGAGACGATTGGCTGCTGGCCACAGATCCTCCTAAATATTGTCGGCAAGGAGCCCGACTTACTTAGTGCTATCGAAGTCGGGCTCCTTGTATCTTGCTTAGCCAAACCCAAGCTTGACTCCACGGATAAACGCCTGCCACTTATCGCGCGATAAGTTGAGGATGGCGCCATCAGGATTCTTGGAGTCTCTTACTCCAACGTGCCCTGCGGAGATACGTAACTCAATACAGTTATCTGAGTCCGCGGAGCTGTAGCTGCTCTTAAACCATCCATCGTGTGTTGTACCTGACATAGCTAGAACCCTTCTTTCTTGCGCTTAATCACCCTGCGCGTATCCTCTTGACTGAGCGCTATCTCGGCGAGACGCTGGAACGTCCTGAGCATGGCGGCTGTTCGTTCGCCCTCGTCATAGTAGGTCGATGGGCCATGTACCACTGAGGCGAAGCCTACCCGTGGTACGGCCAGGCCGAACTCCAGCACGGTCAACCCGCCTCCACGCGCCGGATTATTCGGTACCGAAAAGGGCAGCAGCTGAACTTTGGTATCATTTCTACCATCTATGATGCCGAGCAAGTGATCTAGCTGCTCAACCATGACGGCAGGACTTCCGGCTATCTCGGTCAGCCCCGCTTCACCGATGATGAAGTGAAGCTGTTTGGCTTTCTTGCTCTCCCAAGTGTTCTGTTGACGCTGAAGCCGAAAAACGATGCGCTGTTGCCGGGTAGGCTCAGACGGCTGCCACCAGACACTCTCGGCCGCTTCGAAGACCGCGTTGATATACCTCGGACTCTGTAATAGTCCAGGTACTACGCCTGACTCGTAGCTGTGAATCTTAGCGGCATCGGCTTCTAAGTCGGCGAATCGTTGGAACGAACCAGGCAAAGCATCGGTGTAGCCGTGGCGCACCGCCCGCTTCCTGGCTTCAGCACCGAGAGCCAAGATCGTTTCACGCTCGTCACCCGTGACTTGGTAGAAGTCGATCAAAAGTTCGAGCTTGTCAGCCGACAACGTGGCGAAGCCGTCCTCAACCTTGCTGATCCGGGAGTCGTCGAGCCCGACGTGCTGGCCGCCATCGACCTGAGACAGACCAGCTCGCTCACGGCAGCGCTTGAGCGTGAGTCCAAGCTGGCGACGCTCCACCGTTGGCCGGGCGTTGACCATATGACCTCCTTGGCTTCCCCGCCTTATGAAGTCTGTCAACCCGGAGAGTGCAACAGAAATCGCCAGACTTCACCCATTCGGAGTAGTGACGAAGGGGCAAGTTGCCCCTTAATGTCGTGAGGGCAACTTGCCCCTTCGGTCAACCCGCCCCTACAAGAGGCAATGAACCATGGTCGTAGAGCGTAGTTCTTCGTCTTCACGGTGTAACTCCGACCTTGCTCTGACATGGCCGCCCCAGACCGGCAGGACTGGCGACGCTGGCCCTGGACGCCCGTCGCCAGTCCTGCCATCCACCGCAAGCCTCGGCCGTGACGCCCTATGACCCGCCGCAGACTCACCGTCAAAGGGCGCGGTAAGGAAGCTCGTGTCACCTTCTCTATCGAGGTGCATCGCGGGAAGGTGTGGGTGGCTTGTTTTGACTCCCCGTTCACCGCTGAGGCCATCTTTGAACCGGTGCAGGCGGACAGCTTGGTGGAGCTGATCAACCAAGCGACTAAGGAGGCACGGGGTACATCAAGGACGTGTCCTCATGAGCCATAGCGTCGCGCCGAGCACCGCCCCTACAGCTTGGGTGTATCTCTCTTCAAGAGATTGCACAATCCGTTGGCAGCGGGGGGACACGGCAGGGCAACGTCATGGTCGCTCACCGTGGCGTAATCGTGACGTCCAGTCGCTGAGCAGAGGCAGCCAGGTCCCCTCCCGGCCGCCGCAAGACCATGATCGTCGAAATTGTGCTGTGTGGCGGCACATATATTAGAGAACCGCAAAAACGAAGACCCTGCCGTTCAGAAGACCGGCCCCAAACGCCGGGGC
>JBQTGW010000153.1:0-2290 GCA_052390495.1 Pseudonocardiales bacterium | reverse complement strand
CTGGTGCTGTCGGTAGCCACAGCAGGGTGCCGTCCCCCACTGGACCCGGTTCCCGACCCCCGGGTGCCCTCCACCCTTGACAGGACAGGGTTATCACCGTCTGTCACCTCGGGGGCGGTGGGGTCGCGGCATGCGGACGTGCCACCAGCGGCACACCACTCTCGTCTGGAGATCGAAGGTGAGGGTCGGGTGGCTGAATTCTCCGGTTGCCGCGCGTGGGTCTGTGTCCCGGTTCCCGAACTCGGCACCGGGGTTGCCAGACGGCACCGGGGTTGCCAGACGGTCTGTGGCTGGTTCGTGATCGGCGGCCCTCGCCCGACGTCGCTACCGTCGGGAGTCGCTGGGGTCTGGCAGTTGCCGTGGGTGGCACGTCCGCATGCGGCGACCCCGCCGCCCCCGAGGTGACAGACGGTGATAACCCTGTCCTGTCAAGGGTGGAGGGCACCGGGGTCGGGAACCGGGCCGCGGCGGGGGACGGCACCTTGCTGTGGCTACCGGCAGCACCAGCCGACGGCGACGAAGAGTGATCCTTTGACTACGCATCCCGGCCAAGCTCGAAGAGCCGGTATACCGTCGCCGATCCGTACCTGCGGTTCTGGTTGTCATTCGTCGGCCCGTATCTGCCGGAGGTCGAACGCGGACGCGGGGACCTCGCCCTGGCGCGGGTCCGGCGCTCCTGGACATCGTGGCGGGACCGGGCCATCGAACCAGTCATCCGGGAGTCGCTGCGGCGCCTTCCTGGCGATCAGCTATCGGCTGATACGAACGTTATCGGTGGCTATTGGACGCGGACCAACAATCCGGAGGTCGACATCGTCGGTGCCAATCGCGAGCCGGTGGCCAAGACAGTCACCCTGGTGGGCTCGGTGAAATGGCAGGAGCAGCGCCCGTTCGACAATCACGACCTGGCTCGGCTCATGCTGCACCGCTCGCAGGTTCCGGGAACGGATGACACGACGCCATTGGTCGCGGCCTCCCGCAGTGGTGCAGCCACAAACGGCTTACTCGTCCTCGGTCCGGACGAGCTGCTGACCGCCTACCGCCTACGGTAGATCGACCAGACTCATCCGGGCAGCGGCCGCCAGGGCCGGTCGAGGTTGAACATTAGGTGGGATGCGACGAGCTCTGGCCTGGACCATCCAGGCCGCAAGTATCGCCAGCAGCACGAATGCGCCGATGACCGCCAGCCACAGGACGAGTCCCCACAACCCTCCATTGAAAACCACGCCACAGAGCGTGGCCGATCAGACACAGATATTTGTGTTGCGAGACAGGATCGTCCGAGTGGGCTAGAGCTGATCTAGGCTGGCCCGGCTGGCGAGCTGTTGTAGCTGCTCGTTATCTGGTGCCCGGGTCAGTAGTTCCCGCAGCATTTCGCGGTGTGTGGGCTCGCGGTAGAGCTTCACGGGCAGGAGAGCTTCCGCTCTCAGGTAAGCGCGTAGTGCCTCGTCCACCGGTCCTCCGGCGAGGGTGAGCGCCCGCCCAGTGACCCGCCAGTAAAACGCCTGGCTGTCCCAGAAGGGATCACGCTCCGGCGCAACCGTGCGCAGTGATCGGACGGCATCATCGACCTCGCCGAGCTCCAGCCGCGCTCTGACCCGCCGGAAGCCCACGAACGTCGGCCCGTACCCGAACCCGAGCGGGTCCGCTTCACCGAGCTCACCGAACCGGTCCGCGATCTCCGTGGCTTCCTCGAGTGGCGCCGTCGGGTCACCACCCCTGACAGCGATGAGCATGGCCCTGGGCGCGGCCAGCGTGGCGCACACCAGGCCCGCCGTCTCCCTCGTGACCGGCGGCAGGGCAGTTTTGTCGAGCACGGTTTGCGCCAAAGCAAAGGAGCCACCGATGGTCAGCGTCTCAATTAGCCCGAAGGCGGCGGACGCGAGCGAGGTTGCCTCGCCGTGCTCCTGGGCGAGGTCTCGGGCCAGGAACATGGCCTGGCGCCGTAAGTCGATATGAGCCACCGCATAACCCAGCCAGTTACGCGTGAGCTGCACATGCAGCAGCACACCCAGCGGCAGCAGCACGTCGAGATCACGACCGGCGGCCAGCGTGGTATGCAGATCACGGATCAGCTCCGGCAATACCCGGCCCACCTCCCGGAACTGGCATTGCCGGTCCAGCTTGTGCGCTCTGGCCACACGCTGCTGCAGCACAGACACCGGAAGACGCTCCCCGCCGGGGTAGCCGGCCTTCGCCGCGTCCAGCGCGTCCTGCACGGCCTCGATGGTGCTGTCGGTGTGGCCGTTGCCGGGAGCGGGCAGCTCCAGGCGCATCAGCTCCCAGAGTG
>JBQTGW010000152.1:0-14366 GCA_052390495.1 Pseudonocardiales bacterium | reverse complement strand
CCAGCCGCCTCCCGCCGCCACGCTCACGGCGCTGACCCCGCGCTTTACCCCGGCCCGCACCCTTGACCGGCTTCTTCTCACCCACCCGGGCGCGGGCCGCGGTGGCGCGCCGGACCCGCCCGGCCAGGCACCCCAGCAGACACCCCTGCTCGGTCCCCCCGAGCACCACCGGACGCGTCCCGGCAGGCAGGTGGTCAGAAACCTGGTCGATCAGGAAAGATGACATAGCGGGCACGGACCCTCTCACGATCCTGTGGCATAGACACCTACAAGATCAGCCGAGACCGTGCCCACTCGTCAATCGGCCACACGCCCATTCACCGCACGTATGCACCCGCACACGCTACGACTTTGCCGTGACCCTGGGGGTGGCGGTAGTGGATGGTCCGTCCGCTCCTTCGTGCCGGAAAACGGATCGAGGCCACGCTGAATGAGACTTGGCCCCGGGCCAGCTCAAACTTCGGCACGTACTCGGCACAGACAGCCGTTGAATGCCGTACTCAGCCGAACACGACTGGACACAACAAGATCATTAGATGACCTCGTTCTTGCAGCTCAAGACGCATCTGGCCATGACAGAGATAGAGTGCCCCCGGTGGGAGTCGAACCCACACTTCGGCCCTTTTAAGGGACCTGCCTCTGCCGGTTGGGCTACGGGGGCGCCTGCGCAGGGTATCCGCGCCCGGGCGGGTTCGGGTTCGGCGGCGTGGCGGCGGTGGCTCGGACGAACTCGGCCTTCGGCTCGCTGAGTTGGCCCAGCGCCACCACCTCGCGGGGGAAGAATAGGGCCGCGGTCCAGTCCGCGACAACGCGGACCTTGCGGTTGAAGGTCGGCATGCGGCTCAGGTGGTAGGTGCGGTGCATGAACCACGCGACGATCCCCTTGAGGCGGATTCCGTAGATCTCGGCGGCGCCGCGGTACAGGCCCAGGCTGGCGACCGATCCCGCGTAGCGGTGCCGGTACATCTTGAGCGGCTGGCCACGAAGGTGCGCGAGCACGTTCGCGGCGAGCAACTTGGCCTGGCGAACGGCATGCTGCGCCGAAGGGCCGGTGGTGGCGTTCGGGTCGTCTGAGGTCAGGTCGGGCACGGCCGCGCAGTCCCCGGCGGAGAAAGCGTCCGGGCAGTCCACGACCTGCAGGGTGGCCGTGGCGCGCACCCGCTTCTTCTCGTCCAGTGGCAGGTCAGTCCGCTGTAATAGCGGGCTGGCCTTGACGCCGGCGGTCCACACGATGGTGTCGGCGTCGAACTCGGTGCCGTCGTCGAGCACCACGTGCCCGCCCACCATCGAGGTGACCCTGGTCTCCAGGAAGAGTTCGATGCCGCGCTCCATCAACCGCCGCGCCGTGTAGACGCCCATGGCCGGGCTCACCTCCGGCATGATCCGGCCGGTGGCCTCCACCAGCACCCAACGCAGGTTCGATGGCTCGATGCCCTCGTAGTAGCGGGTGGCGTAGCGGGCCATGTCCTCGAGCTCGGCGAGCGCCTCGATCCCCGCGTACCCACCGCCGATCACCAGGAAGGTGAGCAGCTTGCGACGCAGGTCCTTGTTGAGCGAGGCGTCCGCGGCGTCCAGCCGGGACAGCACGTGGTTACGCAGGTAGATCGCCTCACCGATGGTCTTGAACGCAATGCCCTGCTCGGCCAGGCCCGGGATGGGCAGCGTGCGCGCGACCGAGCCGGGCGCCATCACCAGCAGGTCGTATCCGAGCTGCTCGGCGTAGCCCGCGGAGTTCTCGATGGTCACGACCCGATGCGCGTGGTCGACCCGGGTGACCCGGCCTGCGAGGATCTGGCAGCGCCGGAGCACCCGGCGCAGCGGTACCACAACGTGTCGCGGTTCGACCGAACCGGCCGCGGCCTCCGGCAGGAACGGCTGATAGGTCATGTTCGGCTGCGGATCCACCACAGTGATCGTCGCCTCGCCCTTGCGCAGCCTCTTCTGCAGTCCCAGCGCGGTGTACATCCCCACATAGCCCCCGCCGACGATGAGGATGTGGGCCGGTGCGGCATGCTCAGCCATACCACCAGTGTTCCCGCCACACTCGCCAGCCATGCCCGCCATCCGGTGTGATTCTGCTCGTTTATCGGACCTCGGCCAGCTCAACGGCCCTGCGCAAGACCTCGACCAGCATCGCCGGGGTGAGACGTCCGGTGAAGGTGTTCTGCTGGCTGACGTGGTAGCAGCCGAGCAGGTGCAGCCCGTCCAGCGCCACCTCGGCGCCGTGTCCGAACCGGGGCCGCGGAGTCGGAACCGGCCAACCTGCGGCGGCCAGCGCGGGCAGCAGTGCCTGCCAGCCGAAACCGCCGAGCACCACCACCGCCCGCAGCGTCGGGCGGAGCAGTTCGAGTTCCCGGACCAGCCAGGGACGGCAGGCGTCGCGCTCGGCGGGGGTGGGCTTGTTCGCCGGAGGCGCACAGTGGACCGGGGCGGTGATCCGAGTATGGCGCAGCGTCAGCCCGTCACCGGCATGGGTGCTGCTCGGTTGCGAAGCCAGACCGACAGTGTGCAGCGCGGCATAAAGCACATCACCCGAACGGTCGCCAGTGAACATCCGGCCAGTCCGATTAGCGCCATGCGCAGCAGGCGCGAGCCCGACGATAGCAATCGCAGCATCCGATGGCCCAAACCCAGGAACCGCACGCCCCCAATAGGTCTGGTCGCGGAAAGCAGCCCGCTTCTCCACCGCCACCCGCTCCCGCCACGCCACCAACCGCGGACAAACCCCGCACCGCGTCACCTCGTAGTCCAAGCCCCCCAAATCCGCAACCCCGCGTGTCAGTCCCTCATGCACGCTGTGTCCGGCACTGGTGCACGCTGTGTCCGGCACTGGTGCACGCTGTGTCCGACGCTGATGCACACAGCGCCTCACGCGAGGCCGAGGGCGATGCCGTCGAGGATGTCGTGCTCGCTGACCACGAGTTCGCCGATACCCGCGCGGGCGTGCAGCTCGTCGGCGAGCACCCGGACGACGAGCGCACCTCCGGCGATGACGTCGACCCGGCCGGGATGGATGGCGGGGTTGCTCGCCCGCTGTTCGTACGTCGAGGCCAGCAACTTCGCAGCCGTGGCGCGCAGCTGCGCCAGCGACAACCGGGACAGGTGGGTACGAAAAGCGTCGTACTCCGGGAGCTGCTGTGCGACAGCAGACAGGGTGGTGATGGTGCCCGCCACCCCGACCCAGGTGCGGGCCTTGCCCACCGGCACGTCCGCGAAGGCTTCCGCCAAGGTCTGCGCGGCGAACAGCTCAGCCATCCGGACGTCGTCGGGTGTCGCGGGAGCAGTGCGGAGGTGCCGCTCGGTGATCCGCACGCAGCCGATGTCGACCGACCTCGCCGCCGTCACGTCGGCGTGGGCGCCATCCCAGTGACCCAGTACCACCTCAGTGGAACCGCCCCCCACATCGACGACGAGGAACGGCCCATCGGTGGGATCCAAATCCCCGACCGCGCCGGTGAAGGACAGCCGGGCCTCCTCATCTCCGGTGATCACCTCTGCTTCGACGCCGAGGGTCACCCGGACCATCGCGAAGAAGTCATCCCGATTGGTCGCGTCGCGAGTCGCCGAGGTGGCCACCATCCGGACCCGCTCGACCGCGGAACCCCGGATGAAGGCCGCGTAGTCGGCCAGCGCCACGCGGGTTCGCTCCAGTGCCTCCGGGGCCAGCCGACCGGTGGCGTCAACGCCCTGACCGAGCCGGACGATGCGCATCTCGCGGTGCACGTCGCGCAGTACCGGCTTCCCCGCCACTGCCGACTTCCCCGCTACTGGCAGGTCCGCAACGAGCAGGCGGATCGAGTTGGTCCCGCAGTCGATTGCCGCCACCCTGGTCATACCCACCTCCGATAATTAGATGCATGTGCCCGCGGTCCACCAGTCACCGATCTGGTCCAGTACTTGATCCCCGAACGGGTTGCGCCCCGGCCCACCGGCCAGCGCGTGGGCGACGTGGACGTGCAGGCATTTCACCCGCTCCGGCATTCCGCCCGCGCTGACCTGCGTGCCGAGCGGTTCCAGCGCGTCGCGCTCGGCGAGGTAGGACTCGTGCGCGGCCCGGTAGCGCTGCGCCAGCTGGGGTTCACTGGCCAGCCGGTCGGTCATCTCCCGCATCGCCCCACTGGCCTCGACGGTACTGACCAGCCCGGCCAGCCTGCGGCAGGTGAGGTAGTAGAGGGTGGGAAACGGGGTGCCGTCCGCGAGCCGGGGATGCGTCCGCACCACGCTGGGCCGCCCACACGGGCAACGATGGGCAACCGACCACAGCCCCCGCGGCGCACGGCCGAGCTGAGCGACGACCGCTTCCCGGTCAGCGGGAGGGATCTGGGTGCAGTCCAGTTCCGGAAGCGCCTCAGCCACCGACGATCGACTCCCACAGTCGGGTGAACCACGACTCGTCGGGTGCAACGTCGCCGGTGCTGGGCTCGGTCGCGCTGGCGGGCAGCTGCACTACATACGGCGTCTGACCCGGCTGAACGTAGCGCAACCGCTCACGGGCCTGCGCCTCGATGTGCCGCGGGTCCGCCAGCAGGGCGCGGCGGCGCTCCAGTTCAGCCACCTGGTCGGTGAGGATCTCCTGCTGCTCGTGTACCGCTGCCAGCTCGTTGCGCTGGCTCACGTAGTTGCGCAGCGGCACCGCCACGCTCAGCATCAACGCGCAGACGACCAGGGCCAGCATCGCAGCCCGGCGCGGCGAGGTGATGCCGAACGCGTGGCCCCGCATCCGACTCAGCCCCCCGGGGCCAGCCGGGCGAACGCCAGATCCCCGGCGTAGCGCGCTGCGTCTCCGAGGGCATCCTCGATCCGCAGCAGCTGGTTGTACTTCGCCACCCGCTCCGAGCGCGCCGGGGCGCCCGCCTTGATCTGGCCGCAACCAACCGCCACCGCGAGATCGGCGATCGTGGTGTCCTCGGTCTCCCCCGAGCGGTGGCTCATCATGCAGCGGTACCCGTAGGACTGCGCGAGCGCCACCGCGTCCAGGGTCTCCGACAGCGTGCCGATCTGGTTGACCTTGACCAGCAGCGCGTTGGCGGCTCGACGGGTGATGCCCTCCTCCAGACGCTCCGGGTTGGTGACGAACAGGTCGTCCCCGACCAGCTGCACCCGGCCACCGATCTGGGCGGTGAGCTGGACCCAGCCGTCCCAGTCGTCCTCAGCCAGCGGGTCCTCGATGGACACCAGTGGGTATGCCTCGAGCAGTTCGGCGTAGAAGCTAATCATCTGTTCGGCGCTGCGCTTGGTCTTCTCGAAGGTGTAGAAGCCGTCGGAGAAGAACTCGGTGGCGGCCACGTCCAGGGCGAGCGAAATGTCCCCGCCAAGGGTGTAGCCAGCTTTCTCCACCGCGGTGACGATGAGATCCAGCGCGTCCCGGGTGGCGGGCAGGTCGGGCGCGAAGCCGCCCTCGTCGCCGAGTCCGGTGGGCAACCCCTGGGACTTGAGCACCGACTTGAGCGCGTGGTAGGTCTCGGTGCCCCAGCGCAGCGCCTCGCTGAACGAGTCAGCACCGATTGGGGCGATCATGAATTCCTGCACGTCGACGCCGGTGTCAGCGTGCGCACCACCGTTGAGAATGTTCAGCATCGGCACCGGCAGCACATGCGCATTGGGGCCGCCCAGGTAGCGGAACAACTCCAGACCGCTGGACTCGGCCGCCGCCTTGGCGACCGCCAGGGAGACCCCGAGAATCGCATTGGCGCCCAGCCGGGACTTATCCGGCGTACCGTCCAGGTCGACCAGCTTCTGGTCCACCACGCGCTGTTCGATGGCCTCGATGCCGATCAGTTCGGGCCCGATCTCATCGAGCACTGCCTGGACCGCGCCCTGCACGCCCTTGCCGAGGTAGCGCTGCGGGTCACCGTCGCGCAGTTCCACCGCCTCGTGCTCCCCCGTCGACGCACCGGAGGGCACGGCGGCCCGGCCGAGCGTGCCGTCGTCGAGCGCGATCTCGACTTCGACGGTGGGGTTCCCGCGGGAGTCCAGGATCTCGCGGGCTCCGACCTGTTCGATGACGGCCACTTCGGTGTGCTCCTATCTGCTGCTGGTGTATCTGCCGCTGGGGAACTCGCCGCCGGGGCGGTTCCAAGCGTAACCGCGGCCCGGTGCGGCCCGCCGGAGGCGCGCACGTTCGGTTCAGGTGAGGGTGAGCGATTGTCAAGTCTCGTCCGCTTGCGCACCGCCGCGTAACGTTGGTGCAACCATGAACGCTGCCGACCCCCCAGCGGACGTCTTCGAGCAGTTTCGGCTCGCGGAGTCGTTGGTCTCCGAGCGACGTCCCCTAGAAGCCCTCCGGGAGCTTCGACCCGTTCTCGACGCCGAGCCCGACGCCCCGAGCGTACAGTTACTAGCTGGCCGGGCCTATCTGCAGTCTGCCCAGCTGAGGCGTGCGGAGGAAGCATTCCTTCGAGTACTTGAACACAACCCGTCGGACCACTATGCACGCCTCGCCCTAGGTCGGACATTGCAGCGACAGGGTCGGCTCGAAGAGGCCCGGGCCCAGCTCGCGATGGCCGCAGCGATGAACCCCACACCGGACTACCAGGAAGCACTCAACGAAGTACGGATGCGGCTGGCGGCCAGGGAGCACTGAAGATTCACCCGCCCGGGGCCACGATCTCAGTCGATGTCCGCCGCACTCTTGGCGTAGGTCTGCGACGCTGTGTAGACCTTCTGTGCGTACTCGACGGAGTTGTTGTAGGACAGTATTGCCTGCAGCCAGCCTTCACCGGTCGCGAGGTCACGGCCGCCCGCGCACAGGTAACGCGCTGCGGCGACCGCGGCGTCGTCGATGTCCTGCGGTTCGGCGACACCGTCCCCGTCGCCATCCGAGCGCCACATCGCCCAGGTGGACGGGATGAACTGAAAGGGCCCGACGGCCCTGTCCCACACCCGGTCGCCGTCCAGGTAGCCACCGTCGGTGTCCCCAATGGACCGCACGCCAGGTCCACCGTTCAGCGGTATTCCGATGATCGGCGTCGACGGCCGTCCGTCCTGGCCAAGGATGCGGTTCGGGCCGCTGGCATGGTTGGACTCGATGAGGGCGATTCCAGCCAGGGTCACCCACGTTAGCTGGCAACGCGGCTCGGTGGCGGCCATCGCGGCGTGGGCGTTCGCGTAGGCCTGCAGCGCCCGCTGTGGAATCCCGGTCACTGGGGCCACCCGGGACGCCCATGCGGAGAACGCGACCTGTGGCGCCGTAGCTGGCAGCGCCGCCTCGGCTTGCTGCTCAGGTTGGCTCTCGGCCTGCGCGGGGGGCTGCTGCGGCACCACCGGGGAGCGGACCGGCTCAGGAACGGTGGGCAGCGCAGCGGGGGCGGCCATCACCGCCGGAGCGGGCTGGGCGATCCCGCGGTCGGGCAGCGGGGCGGCCACTCCGCCCAGTGCCACCACGACCAGACCGGCGCAAGCCAGCACCCCGGCTGACAGCACACCGCGCAGAACGTAACCACCCAGCTTGGGACGGCGCTGAACAGGTAACTCGCCCTCCGGGGGCAGCTCATCCTCGGATTGCCCGGTTCGCGCACCGGCACGCTCGTCTCCACCCATCCGTTGGTCAACGACCGATCGGGTGAAGAGTTACGCCTTCGGCCAGTGCTCCCGCCACTGCGCCGCGGTAAGTGCCGCGGGGTCCAGCCCAGCCGCGCGGGCGGAGCGCTCGGCGGCGCGCACGTCGTCGGCGAAGCGCCGGGCGGCGCTGCGGGCTGCCGCTTCCGGGTCCTCCCCGGCCAGTTTCGCTGCGCCTGCCAGCGCAAACAGGGCCCCGCCGGTACCGCCGCCTGCCCGAGACAGCAGGTCAGGGGGCAACCCGGCCCGGGTAGTCCGGGACACCAGCTTGGCGGCAAGCGCCAGCGCAGGCTGGCCAAACGCCACCCCGTCGACGCTGGACTCGCGGCGTTTCTCGGCGCGCTTGAGCTGCTCCCAGCGGACTTCCTGGGCGGCGGCGGTACGCACCTGCTCGGTGCCCGCGAACACGTGCGGGTGCCTGGCGACCAGCTTGGTCACCAGTTCGGTGGCCACCGCGTCGATATCGAAACCCTTGCCTGTCATCTCCTGGGCGACCCGCGCGTGGAAGAGCACCTGCAGCAGCACGTCGCCGAGTTCCTCGCGCAGCCCGTCGATGTCGCCGTCTTCCAACGCCTGGTACAGCTCGTAGGTCTCCTCGATGAGATAGGGCATCAGCGAGCGATGGGTCTGCTCGGCGTCCCACGGGCAGCCGCCTGGGGAGCGCAGTCGATCCATCACGGCGACCGCGTCCAGCAGTCCGGCGCCCGGGGGTTGTGGGGTGCGCAGCACGACAGCGCCTGCCGCCACCCAGCGCGCCGCTACCCCGGTGGCGGGGTCCAGCGTCAGCAACAGCCCGCCAGCTGGGTCGGTTTCGGATCGTGCACCGTATTGCTCGGCCAGCTCGGCAGGTACGTCGGTGTCCGCGAGCAGGGCAGCCCCTTCCCGCAGCAGCCGGACCGCGGCGGCGGGCAGTACCGCGCCGAGGCGGCGGGACAGTGCCACGACGACACGCCCATCCGGGGCGGATGCGCAGGTCACGCCGGAGGGGCGGCGCCCAGCGGCGCGACGAAGCCGCCGATCTCGTTCTCGTCGGCCGCAGCCTGGAGGCTCACCTGGTCCCACACGCCGTACCGGGGGTTGATCCGGATTCCCAGGTCTTGGGCCACCTCGGCCAGCTGACGCAGGCCGATGGCCTCAAGCAGGGCGGGGTCGAGCTCGTCCGGATCGGGAGCCTGATCCGACGGCTTGGCATCCTCGGTGCGGTTCCTGATCACTGCGATCAGCCACGGCTGGGTGTCGGCGAGCTGAAAGGCCACCACAGTGCCTTTGGGGACACCGAAGGCCGGGCTGGCGGCAAAGATCGGATCGTCACCGGCCACGACCCGCTTGGCGACCGCCGCGTCCTTGTTGGCTTGGGCGTCGGCGCGGATCAGTTCACGGGCTCGCTGCGGCCCGGCGGCGGCGAGGTCCTCAGCGCGGCGGATCGCGCCGGCGCGGGTGGCGGCAGTGGTGTAGTCGAAGGTCACCGCGCTGTTCAGGGTCTTGCGGCCGAGCTGGGCCATCAGCAGTTGGTCGCGGGCCTGCTCCCGGAACCCCTGGGCATCCCAGATCGTCCCCTCCGAGGCTTTCTCGGGCCCACCCAGGTCGTAGAGCAACTTGCTCACCTGCCCAGCGGTGACCTCAAGGCCCTCACGCTGCGCCGCAACCTTGATCAGCTCATGCCGGATGAGCAACGTGACGATCTGGCGGGACAGCTCGTCGAGCTGGCTCCCGGCCACCAGCTGCGCCCGAACCTGCGCACCCTCCTTGTCCAGCACCGTGTGAAGCTGGGCTTGCACCTGTTCGGTCGAGATCTCGGTACCACCGACAAACGCCGCCGTCCCCGCCTGGGTGACAACCGAGGTACCGCAACCACTGACCAACACAGCCACAAGAACCCCGACAACAGCTCTGCCCACCACACCCACACCACTGATGACACCTGCAACACTGATGACCCTGTGCACGGGCGCTAGCCTCTCATGGGTTGCAGCGCTATCCCCTCATGGGTTGCACGGAAGCGAGCAGCCGCTGCACCTTCTCACCGAGCCGCTGTGGATCGGCCGGGTGCACCGCCAGCCACTCCGGCCCACCGGGCGGGTGGCTGATCGTCACCTGGTAGCGGCCGTCCAGGTTGTCGCACCACTGCAGGACATCCGAACAGCGCACCCGTCCGGAGGGATCGCGCACAGTGGCAACGATCTGCCCCTCGCGGGTGTGTGCTTGATCCAGGATCGCGGCGGCGCTGGCGCGCTCGACGTTGGTCCGGGCCGGGGAAGCGCTGACCAGCACCGAACGGTTGGGCTCCGCACTCTTTTGTTGTCTCGGGACGGTCGCCGCGGGGCTGCGGCCAGGCGGGTAGGGCGGTAACTTGCCCACCACCGCCGACGCAAGACCGTCGGCCGGGATGATCTCCAGCAGAGTCGCGCCGGGCTGATCGGGGTGCTGCAGTGCGCAGACCCCCACTGCGCCTTTCCGGGCCGCGATCACCCGCACCGCCTGATCAGTGGTCTCGTCGGGCAGCCATATCGAGGTCACCCAACAGGCAGGCCAATGCAGCAGTCGCAGCGCGGCCTCCAGATCGGCCTCCACCCTGCCTGCCTGGATCAGCCCACGTCGGCTGAGCTCGGTGTTCGCCTCAGCTCTAAGTGCCTGGACGTCGGCACGTCCCACTGAGCGCACCTGAATAGGCGCTGGATAGCCCTCCAGGCGCAGCGAGTCCGTGAGCACCTCCCACTGCACAGCACTGAGCTGCCACCGGCTGAGCGTCACCGCAGGATCACCCGCTCGAACCCGCTGGTCATCGCACGCCACCCTCCGTTCACCCCGGGCGACCGTACTATGACGCGCTCAAGCCCGTCAGGCGTTTCGATTTGCTCGAGAGCTCAGCCAAAGTCGCCTACGCGGACGCCGCCGAGGAACGCCTGCCACTCGACATTGGTGAACGCCAGCACCGGCCCGGCAGGATCCTTGGAGTCCCGCATAGCGACCCGATCGGCCAGCTCAGCGACCTCGACACAGTTGGTCTGACTGGCGTCACCTTCGTTGCTGAAGCTGCTCCTACACCACGTGGTTCCGCGCAGGTCGCTCGATCGCACGGTGCTCGCCTCGTTTTCTCTACTCAGAGGTCATCGGCTAGCCGCTCTGCAAGTGCCACCGAGTCTGGCGGGCTCAACGCCATAGACTGCAGCCGATCGAAGGCCAGCTTATACCCCTCGACCTCGGCCTCCTTGTGCACGTGCGCGGCGTTCACCGCGTTCTCCAGGTAGGCGATGGCCGGTTCGTCGGGCTCGGCGAACCCAAGCACGGTGAACGAACCGTTCATCCCTTGATACGCGCCGACCGAGATCGGGACCACCTGGAAGCACACCGAAGGTAGCGCGGCCTGGGTCACTAGGTGCCGTAGCTGGTCCCGCATCACCTCCACCCCACCGATCGGGCGGCGCAGCGCTGTCTCATCCACGATGGCCACCAGCTCCAGTGGAGGGTCCTCGGTGAGCCTGCGCTGTCGGAAGAGCCTGATCTTTACTGCCCGGTCGAGCTCTGCCGCGGTGCGCGGCTGAGGTGAGCCGCGGAACACCGCGCGGGCGTAGTTCGGGGTTTGCAGCAGCCCGGGTACGAAGGCCAGATTGTAGTCGTAAAGCACTGCAGCATCGGCTTCCAGTGCGAGGAATCCCGCGTTGCTGAGTCCGTAGGCGTGCCACCAGCCCTTTTGCCGGGCCGCTCGGGTCAGTTCGATGATCTCGGTCCACTGCGCACCGCCGATGTCGTAGAGGTCGAGCATGCTGCGGACGCCGTGTACGTCCACACCTTGTTGCCCGTGCTCAATGCGGGCGAGCTTGCTGACCGACCAGTCCAGCTTGGGGGCGGCCTCCTCCAGGGTCAGGCCGACCTGCTCGCGCAGCCCGCGCAGCTCCCGGCCGAGCTGCCGCTGCCGCAGAGTCCCGTTGATACGCACTACCACCTCCCTCGTCTGCGCAGATCATGACGGTGGGAACGGTGAAGTGAATTCCCACTTCCCGTCATCCAACGGCGACTTCTCGTGAGGATCTTAGAACGCGCACCCGACAATCGAGGGAGGAACAGCCAGATGACCAGCACGATCGAGGTACCCGACGTCGTCGCGCTCTGCCGGGACGAGGAGGAGCAGGCAGTCGGCTGGGCGATGATCATTCCCCAGACGAACAAGGTGGTGGCCTACGTCCCGGGCCGCAACGGCGTCGGTAGCGGACTGCTCGAGGTCTACTCCTCACCCGACGGCGCCGACCGAATGCTCACGTATATACGCATCTACCCGGTCCCGGACTGGCCCACCCCCGACAGCGCCCCCCGGGCACGCTGCTGCCCGACCTGTACCTGCGACGTCGTCACCGAACTCACCGCGCGTGGCTAGCGGTGATCCTCGGGCAGATCCACCCCGATCACCGGCGGGGCCACCTTGCGGCCGTCGTTGAAAATGTCGTTCATCTCGATCAGGAAAGACGGACGCAGATGCTCGGTGTCCTCCCCACCCTGCCCACGACCACCCGCACCACCCACCGGCACACCACCGGGCACCCCGCCACCGCGACCACCCGCCACACCACCGGCACCCGGACCGGCTCGACCCTCACCAGCTGCCGCCGGGCCCGGGTTCGACCCGCGTGGGCCGAAATCACCACCACCCGGGTAACCGCCCATGCCACCACGGCCACCACCTGGGTAGCCACCACCAGGACGGCCACCGGGTGGACCCGCGCCGCGGAACCCGTGGCGTGCGCGCTCCTGCTCACCCCCGCCTGCCATCGGCGGCATGAACGGCACCGCAGCAGCAGCACCCAGACCCTGACTCTGACCGCCATGGCCGGGGTAACCCGCACCCCCGTAACCCTGGCCACCGGTCTGGGGCGGTCCGGCGGGCGATCCGAACTGACCACCGTCGACGGATCCCGCACCCTGCAACCCCGCCGCGGCAGGCGGCTGGAACGGGGCTCCCCCACCAGGCACCCCACCGCCACCACCGGGGATGCCGGACCCACTCCAGGGCAAACCAGCGCCGGGACTCGGCCCACCGACCGGAGACGGCTCAGGCGTTTGCAAGGTCGGGTCAACAGGCTGCGGGTAGGACGGCACCTCAGCCCGGTTCTCATTGATCGGCGCCGAATACACATTGTTCATGATCCGCACAGCCTCCCGGCGTGCTTCTTCCTGTGCATGATCCTGCGCGATCGCATCCGAGAAGGCCCGAGGAACTCCACCTTTGACGAAGTTGGCAAAAGTCTGACGAATGTCATGGTCCACCGCAGGCGGCACAGCGGCCTTCGCCTGCCCAGCAGACGACCCGGAGTGCTCCATCAATTCCCCGGTGAGCCGAGCCGCTTCAGCAAAGGTGGCCGACCACTGGTTCACCGGGTCGAGTGCCCCCATCGCCTTCTCCCCCGAAAGCCCACCCCAGCCATTGGATATGATCCCGTTCAGATCACGGGTAAGACTGGCGATGATCTCCACATCTTTTTCACGCTGGACACGCCACGCTTGTGCGGCCTCTTGTATGTCACCCTCGTCAACCGTGTTGTCGAGCATCGAGCGGATCTCGTGATGCCCCCATGCCGCCCAGTTGCTCGATCCGTGGTCGTTACCGCTCGACTCACCAATGTCGAACACCCCGGCCACCTCGCGCACGACACGACCGGCCCCCTCCACCACCTCACCCGCGCCGCGAACGATCCCGCCGCCGATGTCACTAACGAAGTCCCCTATTCCGGCCATGTCATGTTCCCGCTTTCGGCAATCGAGTCTCGATCAACTGCGCGATCCGCAGCGCTTCACCACACGGATCAATCGGCGGACCCAGACTGGACGCCGCCGCCACACTCACCAACAACGACACAGGCCCACCATCCATCACCTGCGCACACTGGTCGCCTTCGCTTCTCACCCCGAACTGGACTCCGGTCCGACCGTTCACCGGTTTCTCCGCGAACGTGACGAAGGCAGGATCATCCCGGCGGTCGACCCACTCGGCGATAGGGTTCTCATCCCGCTCCAAGTCCAGCGTGAACGGCTTACCCACCCACTGGCAGCCGACCTCACCGAACTCGTCGACCGGCTTACGGGTGTTCAGCTCGATGCCCAGTTCGCTCAGTTCAGCATCGGTCAGGATGGTGCACATATCGACCCCACTAGCGTCGGCCACCGCAGGCGGCGCCCCCGATGCCAGCCAGCCACACCCACCCACTAGCAGCCCCACCGCGGCCAACCCCACAACCCACGCACCGCGCGTCACGCCAAACCGCCCCGGAACGACTGCTGGCCCGCCTCATCAGCCTCGGCTGCGGCGCGTCCGGCCGCCCGGTAGGTCGCCGCCATGTTCTCGATCACGGTCCGGGCTTTCTTCATCATCGCGATGTACTCACGCCCGGCCCGACCGAACCGGTCCGCAGCCGCTATGCCGTCCTCATTGGCACCGAACTTGCGCGTCCAGGTAAGCCGGTCCGCACCGACCAACGACTCGGTGATCTTCCTGGCCGCCTCGTCGCAGCGGCTCGCGGCCCTCTCGGCCACGTCCTTGTCCATCCACAACTCGCCGACGACGATCGCGCGCTGCAGATCGGTCTGCTGGCCGTTGATGCCCACCAACTGCGCATCAGCCTGCTGAAAGCTGCCCGCTATCGCGCCCCAGCCAGCGCCGCTACCCGCCGTGGCTGCCGCCTGCGCACCGGTCTGCTCGGAACTGCCCGCCATCGCGCGCCCTCCTGTCGTTCACCCGGGGTGACCGTACTATGACGCGCCCCAACCGGTCAGCGGTTCCATAGAACCGCCATCGCCGGGGCCGGGTAGCTGCCATGATC
>JBQTGW010000151.1:0-5665 GCA_052390495.1 Pseudonocardiales bacterium | reverse complement strand
CGTAGACGCCGTCGTCCGTGCGAACCTCGAGTGGTCCAAGCATCCCGATCAGCACCTAGCTGATTTTGCCATGGGCGATCGGCAAGCCTCTGAAAGCGTTGTTGCCCCAGGCCAAGGTGGTGATCAGAGATTGGAAGCAGCGGCTCAGCATCAGCAAGATCGCTCAGGGCAGGCCCTTCCGCCAGGAAATGGCCGGGTACACTCACCCTCGCTTTTGGTATCTGACACCGACCCCGCCAGCGCTGAGCCTATTGACGAGGCTTTTATTGCTTCCCTCCGTACCTGGATGCAAGCGGGGTCAGCCCACGCGATCGGCTGCTCGACGGGCACGACACCTGCCTCGCGCAAGTCCGCCTCGGCGGCCTCCAGTGTGATGCCGCGCAAGGTGCCGATGGCCTGCGCAGGCAGTACCCCCTCCGCGTAGCCCCTGATCGCGCGGGCGAGCAACCGTTGCGGTGCCCTCCGCTGATCGGAGTGGGCCTGCAATGCGCGGTACTGGTCACGAGCAGGTGCCGAGCGAAGGCGTCGGCTCGGATCTCCGCGGGGCTTCGGTCGTTCCAGGTATCCGCACCGCCGTCTGCCCAGTCCTCGAACAGCACGTGGCCAAGTTCATAGGCGAGCGTGCTGCGTTGTCGCATCGGGTTCCGGGTACGCGCGACGCCGATGAACACGGTGTCGCGCGCCGGGTCCCGCATGCTCAGGCCGTGTTCATCCGGGCCTACGTCGAGTACGGCCACGTCGATCCCGGTCGCCTGCTCGATGACCGCCACAAGGTCACCCAACGGCTGCACGCCCAGATGATGCTCCCGGCGGAACCGCGCGGCGGCGGTATACCCCTCAGCCTCAGCGTTCAAGGTCATCTACCCCGCATCAGACCGTGGCGGGGATGGCCTGGTCGTCCAGGTAGTCGTCCAGTTCCAGGAAGTGCAGCAGCGCCTCGCGTATGCGGTCCATGCCGGAGTCGTTGGTGGCTCGTGCCGCGCACTGCGCCCGGTCGGCCACCGTCCCAGCCCCGGTGAGTTGGGCGACTGTATGCCCGGTTGCCCACGCGATCGCCACTACCTCCGGCATCTTCGCTGGCCTATCCCCGGAGATGATCCGCGACAAGGTGGGTTGCGAGATACCGGTCGCGTCCGCAAGGGCGCGCTGGCTGAGACCCGCAGCAACGCGGGCACGCTCAATCAGCACGCCGGCATCCGTCGTCATTGCAGCCACCCCTCACCCCTATATGCCCGCTGAGCTGCGGTGTTGCCACCAGTAGTGCGGCACGGCCAACGTCATTGGACTGGACCGGCTCGACCTGCGGCTGCTCGACACGTTGGCCGACGCCCACTTCGTTGACCCAGCAGCCCTCGCCGGTGAGCCGCCAGCCAGGCGTGCGCGATTGCCGGACCGGACATCATCGACTGGACCGCTGCTGCGCTAGCGTCGAAGCCCTGGCAGGGAATGACACCTCTAGGTTTGGCGGGCAGCCGATCCGGACGGGACCGATGAGCGAGTCGGGTCTGCGTCGTCTTGGTGAGGTGTCGAAACGTTGCGCAACCACGTGGGAGAAGTGTCATGAGGAAGATCACGGCTGGCCTGTTCATCTCGCTCGATGGCGTCGTCGAGGCGCCCGACCAGTGGCACTTCCCGTACTTCAACGACGAGATGGGTGCCGCCGTGGACGCCACCCTCGGTGCGGCCGAGACCTTGTTGTTGGGTCGCAAGACCTATGACAGCTTCGCCGGAGCCTGGCCCGAGCGGGAGGTTGCCGGTGGGGAGGACGCCCCCTTCGCCAAGGCGCTCGGCGACGCCCGAAAGATCGTCGTGTCGAACCAGCAGCTCCATTTCACCTGGCGGAACTCCGAACAGTTGCAGGGCGACCTCGTCGAGGCCGTCACCGCGTTGAAGGACGAGCCCGGTACCGGCGCCATCGCCATGAGCGGCTCGGTCTCCGTCGTGCGCCAGTTGCTGGCCGCGGGGCTGCTGGATGAGCTGCACCTGCTGGTGCATCCTATCGCCGTCCGCAAGGGAATGCGGTTGTTCGACGAGGACGAGCCGCCGATTCCGCTCACCCTGATCTCGTCGCAGACCTTCACGACCGGTGTCCTGAACCTCGCATACGCCCCGGCCGGGTCAGCCGGTAACGCCACCTACGAGGACGCCAAGGTCCACCTTCCCCAGCGCGAACGGTAGAACCCGAGGCCCGGCAGGCTGCTGGCGGGCCCACTGTCACACACCCTTCGGTATGTGTGTGGCTCGACGATGCCCTGATCAACGCGCGACTTGCAGCATGAGCGTGCGGCGTCCGGCGGCGGTCCTGAACCTCGTCGTAGGTGGTCGCTGCCGCGGCGGAGTGCACCATGGATGCCCGCTTGAACCTCTTCGGCAACCCGGTCGCAGCCAAGTTCCTGAAGTACATCAACTCGGCGGGCAAGGAGGTCTCGGACTCGACGCTTCCGGCCACGACGCAGGAGCTGGTGAAGCTCCGCGCCAGCCAGATCAACGGCTGCGGTTTCTGCACCGACATTCACACCAAAGACGCCGCGCACGCCGGGGAGACCTCGGTGCGCCTCAACCTGATCGCGGCCTGGCGAGAGGCCAAGGTCTTCACCGATGCCGAGCGCGCTGCGCTGGAGCTGACGGAGCAGGGCACCCGCATCGCCGACGCGGCCGGTGGTGTCACGGACGAGGCGTGGGCGAATGCCGCCAAGCACTATGACGAGGATCAACTTGCCGCCCTGGTGTCCCTCATCGCCCTTATCAACGCCTACAACCGCGTGAACGTCATCGTCCAGCAGCCCGCGGGCGACTACCAGCCCGGCCCGGTAGATGGTCGCGGTCTTCTCGTAGCGAGATGGATCTTCGTGGTCAGTCCGCCGCGGGACCGGCCGAGGGCATGGTCGTCCGGCTCACCGGCCGGGGCTCCTTTTTGCGGCCCCGGCCGCGTGCTGATGAGCGCGCACGATCGTGGAGTCCACCGAGACGGCCCAGTTCAGGTCCTCAGCCGGCGGCGATGACGTTGGCTAGCGATCACGAGTGCCTGCTTCACCTGCGAAAACGCGACGGGTGCCCACCGGCTTGATCGCAATCTCTGGGCCTTGGACCAGCACTGGGGTGTTCGGGTTGTGCCACGTTAGGCCCACCACCATGGCCTGATTCGAACCTGATGGGCCTCCGCTTGTTGACCTGGTGTTCTTGCAGCAGCACGTAAGCGGCGGTGGTCAAGCGGGCGGCCTGCTCCTGGGTGAGTTCGTTCGTCCCGTGCTTTGGCACCATGAGGTCGTCACGTTGCTCGATGAGCAATCGGTGGTTGGTCTGCCAGACGCTCATCGGCGAGGGGTGGCCGACGATGCCTGGCGCAACCATGCCTGTCCGAGCCGCCGGATCTCCGCCAAGTCGGTCCAGCCGCTCGGCGAGACGGTGATGGTGTGCAGCACATCCGCCGTCTGATGGGAGAACATCTGGTTTCCGGCAAGCACGTAGGCCACCGGGTCGCCGCGTTGCCAGCGGATGGTGTAGCCGTCCTGCCGGTGGCGGTCGAGAAAAACCCAGCCGACCGGCGGCCTCGGGGTGGTTGCTCCGCCGCGGGTCATGGTGTGTAACTGCGGGCTTCCCCGGCGGCCTGGGTTAACGTGTGTATGAGGCTGTCAACGTTCGCAGGCTCAAGGATGGCCTCGCCGTTGAAGGAAGGCTCGACCGACAGCCACACCGATTGGCGGTATGTCTCGACAATCACGGTGACGGTCTCACCGCACCGTGCTCTGACCTTCATCATTCGCCGCACGAGCCTTACGCCTCCCTTAGTTGGAATAGCCAGACCGGCGACTCAGGGGGTTGGGCATCGCCGGTGCAGCCGTGACCGTGTGGTTGTTCGGCACCCAGGGCCGGGGCGAGCTCCACCGGAGGGGCGCTGTTCGGGAGTCAGCGTCTTCCGGTATGACTCTCACGCTCAGGGGAAGGCGTGAGAACCAACCAGCGGACACCTACCGCGCAGTGAAGTCGTCCATCCCGGCCCTGGGGCCTTGAAGATCACCGAAAAGAAGATGTACACCATCCCGTATACCAGACAGTGCATACGCTTATCCAGCGGAGTGGATAGAGCTATCCATCGGCCCGGTGGTGAGCCTCTCGTCGCTCACTGCACCCCGGGTCATTGATAATGAGACGCCCGTTACACTCCTTCGAGATTGATCAGAACCTGGAGGGGAGCGATGGGATCGACGCGACCGCGGCGGTATTACTGCCGCTGTGGCACACACCTGGCCAAAGACAACACCGAGCGCCAGTGCGCCCGTTGTCAGCGAGAGTCACGGGATAAGCTGATCACTCCGCCCGAGGTGCCGCCGGGGTTCTGGCAGACCGGGCAGTTCCAGGAGGCGTTCGCCGCCCGGCATATGGGCCGGGTTGCCCGGGCCTACCGCACCCACCCGTCCCACTACGCGGTCTATGGTCCCGACGGCATTTCCCAGACCCTGCTCGGCCAGTGGCTGGGCCTGCGCCAGCCCCAGGTCAGCCGGTTCGAGACCGGTCCCGCCCTGCAGCACCTCGATACCTTGCGGCACTGGGCGCGGGTCATGCGGATACCACCTGAGTTGCTGTGGTTCGACATGCCGGGGCAGAAGCGGCAGGTTGCTGCTGCGGACTCGGCGATTACTGCTGATCTCGTCCCGGTGGCCAACGGGGTATCCCAGACATCTGCGGGGCCGCAGGCCACCGGTGCGCAGCCTGAGGTGCTCACGGATGAGCACCCCGGCGATCCCGAGTGTGATCTGATACTTGTGGCCCCGTGGAACCACCGAGGTACCGTCGAAGCAGTCGTCGTGCTGAACGGTGGTGGTCGGGTGAAGCGCCGGGTGTTCTTGTCCTTGACCGGTCCGGCGCTGACCGCTCCGGCGCATCAGTGGCTGGTGTGTGAGCCGGAGCTGGTGCTGTCGGGGCTGGCTGGGCAGCGGATCTCAGCGGGGCTGGTCGACCGGCTTCCGGCCATGATCGCGGAGCTGCGGGCCATGGATGATGTGGCTGGTGGCGGGGATGTGCTGGCGCTGGCCGAGCATCATTTCGGGTGGGTCGCCGGCCTGCTGGATCGGGCCTCCTATGACGACGTCACCGGCCGCAAGCTCCATATCGCGCTCGCCGAACTCGGACAGTTGATCGGGTGGGTCTGCCACGACACTGATCGGCAGGGGTTGGCGCAGCGCTACTACATCGCCGGCCTGCGCGCCGCCCACACCGCTGATGACCGGCGCCTGGGTGCCCACATCCTGGGCTCCATGGCACACCAAGCCGGCCACCAGGGACAACCAGCCGAGGCTGTGACCATCGTCGACACCGCCGTGGCAGGCACCCGCGGCCAGCAGACACCCCGTCTGCTTGCCGAACTGCACATGCGCAAGGCCCTGGGCTTTGCTGTCATGAAGGATGCCTCGGCCTGCAGTGCGGCGATCTCGCAGGCCCGTACCCAGATTGAGCGGGCTGGAAGTGACGATGACCCGCCTTACCTGTACTGGGTCAGACCGGCCGTAATCACCGCCATCGCTGGCGAGTGTCTGCTGCGGCTGGGCCAGGCTGATCAGGCAGCGGCCCACATAGAGCAGGGTCTCGCCCTGTTCGACACACCCTTTGACCGTGACCGGCAGCACTATGTGACCTACGTGGCCATCGCGTTGGCCCGCCCTGGCCG
>JBQTGW010000150.1:0-17590 GCA_052390495.1 Pseudonocardiales bacterium | reverse complement strand
ACGCCCGGGTCAACGCCCCCACCGACACCCGATCCGGCAGCCACCCCCGCGGCGACACTCCCTCGGTACCGTCGTGTCCCATCCCACAACCACTACCACAAACGATCACTTAAAGCAAGGCCATTGACCGGGAGGCCAGCGGTGGTGCCAGCGACGGGATTCACCCGGCGCTGACCTCTCTGTGGTGACCACAGGCCGGTGCTACGGCCTGAGTGCGGTGCTGTCCTCTGACGCCCCATAACCCTGGCCGGGATCGACCGCTGACATCGCGACTCGGTTGGAAACATTCGCCCGCCCCTCACGGCCGCGCCAGCCTGCGCATACCACCTCCAAACGGGGACACAATTTCCGCCCGACCCGGCCGTTCGACGTCCGCTTTGTCACCCAGCGGGGCTACCGTGCACAGCGAATCCGGTACGACAAGCGAACTGGTGGGGGTGGCGATGCCCAGAAAAGCGGAGAACTCAGCAAAAACCGAGCGGGACAAGCTGCGGGAGCGGATGCGCGGCTACGGCTGCACCGCCGCCCACCTCGTCGACGCCGACGACCTGGCGAAGCTCACCCCCGCTGACCGCGCCCTGCTCACCGCTGGGCACCCACCCCCAGCATGCCCGACCGAAGCAGTGACCTCCCTCTTGCCTGCTACGGCGGGTGACCACACGGACCCCGGGAGTGCGCTCGGGCACGCCAGCGATGACACTGGGGTCATCCGGGGCAGCCGACGCCTCGTGCGCCGCGATGCGCGCGGTCTGCCGGTTTGCGAGGAGGTCCTCATGGCAGCCGACGAATCCGCCCAATTCCACCGCTGGAGCGCCACCACCAACGTCGATGACGATGTCCTCGAACAAATGACCGCCGACGTCGCCGAACTCGCCCGGCGAGAACAGATCGACCCACCGGCAACCACCTACGTCCGGCTGCTCGGTGCCCGTGATGACGTGTTCCGTCTGATCGCCGGACAGATCTGCGCGATGCTGTCCATCGTCACCTTCGACCTGGGACATCCCCATGCTGCGCGGACCCACGCCCGCACCGCCTTACACTGCGCCGACCTCTCCGGCCATACCCAGGTGCGGGTTTTCATCCGCTGGGTCCAGTCCACTATGGCGTACTGGGATGGTCGTTACGACGAGGCCGCCCAGCTCATGGAGGCAGCCCTACCCGACGCCACCAGCGGCACCACCCTGCTGCGACTGGCCAGTCAGCAGGCTCGCATCAATGCCGCCCGCAGCCGACCTGATGAAGTAGACCGAGCGCTGGCGCTTGCCGCGACCGCCCCCACCGAACGCACCCCCGACAAGCCAGGGGTGCTCGGCTTCGATGCCAGAATGGCTGCTTTCTATGGCAGCGAAGCCCACTACGCCGTCGGCGGGCCCGAGCAGCTGAATTCCGCCGTGGAGTGGGCGCGTATCTCCCTGGAGGAGTTCACCGCTGAAACGCAGCCCAGAGCTCAGTACGTGGCCACCGCCCGGTTCGACCTCGCGCTTGCCCACCTGAGTCGAGACGAGCTGGACGCGGTCGGCGAGAATCTTGCCCCGATCCTGCACGCCACCGACGCCGAGTACCGCACTGTGCCCATCATCGGCCGGGCCCGTTCGCTACACAGCCTGCTGACTCAGCGTGCCGACCTCAACCTCCGGCACCCTGACCACACTGCTCGACGACCTCGCCGGGTTCGTCACCCACCCCGCCACTACCCCTCCAGGACTGGAACCAGGCACCCCCACCTGACACCACTGCTGAATGCCAAGGAAACGCGCTATATTCCCGTTCAAGCGACAAGCCCGGCCCGACCGATGCATCGATCAGACACGCGATTCACCAGGATCCACCTGAATATTCCCTGAGAGCAATGCCCGTCTGTCGAAGATGATGAAGATACGGAGCAAGCCATGAGGGGGACAGTGCGACCAGCGCTGACAGAAGGGTTCAAGGTACTGGCACTGTTGCTGGCGGTCACAGCACCCACTCAGTGTGACGTATCAGCCGGCAAGGATGTCGGCGGCGACGCCAATCCGTGGACCGGGGCGTGTAAGGTCGAATTCGACGAGGTTGTCGGAAATGAGCATCATCGTTATCCCGAGATGCTCAACGAGGAACTCCGATTGGTGGTCGGCAAGGCGATCTTCACCTGTGACCAGCCACCGAAAAAGCATAACGCGATCGCCTCATTGGAAAAACGGAACCCTGGCCTCGGTGCACAGTGGGTCGTTGTGGACAAGCAGCAGTCCTCGCGTGTCCCGCTCCCCAAGGAGGCCATTTTTCTCAGAGGTACCTGCGACTTCGGCGAGATTCAGCACTGGCGGGTTCACGTGGAAATCAAGGGAACCGTTACACAGGCGGACGGGATGACAGCGCCATTCGAGGTCGAGGACTCGAGTTCACAGAACAGCATCACCTGCCGGGAGAGGAGATGAACATGATGCGCCCTGGAGTGGATGATGGTGGCGTATTGCTCTTGCACCACGACGGATGGTCGTGGGTGATGCTCAACCTGGGAGGCCATCCGGCCTACCGCAACGACGACATTTCCGCCGCCGACACTGCCGGTGCTTGTGACTGGGCGCACGATATCGCCACCGCAATTGCCGATACGCCACCACCCAGACCACGCAACACGGTCGCCGGAGTTCGCTGCTACACCTTCCACGAGCGCGACGGAGTGGTGCAGGCGGAACTGTCTGCCGGGCGAATACATCATGACGGGCAAGGATGGGTACTCGTCAACGCGCACGGTGACGTGACCAGGCGTAATGAAACTATCCCGCGAGGTGACGACGGTGCAGCGCTCGGCTGGGCGAATCAGGTCATCGCCGCCACCTCAGGAACCGCTCGACACGGCAAATGGCGGGCGAATATCGGGCGCTTCCCGCAAGGCACCTACTGCGACGTGCAGGGTCGGCTCGGTCGCCAACGGCTACGTCGGGCCTGGAACCAAATGCTGGCCTGGACAGGAATCACATAACAAGTAACCACTTAGCGATCTTCGGTCTTTAGGTTCTTCACATTTGTGTCATGTTTTTAAGCGGCTCGGGGCAGTCGGGCGTGGGTGGCGTAGGCCTCGATGTGGTCCAGTGTGCGCAGGGCTTGGCAGGGCTCGTGTGGTGCTGGGGGTTGATTAGCAGTGGTGAGCGGGACGAGGAGCCGGTTGTAGATCTTGGTGTAGAAGACGGCGATGCGGATGCCCTCGGGTGTGAGCTGGTAACGATGGGTGTGGGGCAGGCGGTGGATGAGTCCGGCCAGGCGGAGTCGGCGCAGGTCGTAGGTCATTTGTCCGGGGCGGTAGTCGCTGCCGAGCAGGCCGGCGATCAAGACGCGGAGGTTCTTGTTGGTGAAGCCGGTTGCGGCGAGCAGTGTCTGGCATAAGGCGCCGGTCAGGGCCATGACCCGAAGATCGCCAAACCGTAGGGCTGGGGTCCTGCTCCCCTCCGCGTCGACGGTGGGGGGCGCGATCCGCTTGAAGGCTGGACTCGCGAGGACACAGCCCTGGCCGACCCGTTCAGCATCCAGGACCACTCGGGGGTGCGCCAGGTCGGGATGGATGAGACCTCCTCCGCAAGGGCCAGGACTACGTGAGTATCTTCGCCGACCTGCGCGACCAGCGGGTGCTTTTCGCCACCGAGGGACGCTGCGCGGACACCGTCGCTCGTTTCGCCGCTGATCTGGCCGGCCATGGGGGCGACCTGGCCAAGGTCACCGACACCAGCTCGGACATGAGCACCGCGTTTATCTCCGGAATCAGCCAGAACCTGCCGAACGCCACGATGACTTTCGACCGCTACCACCTGGCCGCCAAACTCAGCGAGGCCGTCGATGCCGTGCATCGCGAGGAGGTCAAGACCCGCCCGGAACTTAAGCAGACCCGCTGGCTGTGGCTGAAAAACCACCCGAACCTCTCGGCCAAGCAACAAGGCGAACTCCACCATCTCATGCGCCCCTCAGCGCAGCTGGCCACTGCCCAGGCACGACGCTGGCGCGATGACTTCCACGCCTTCTACGACCAAGACCCCAGCTACGCGCCCGACTACCTGCGGCGGTGGTGCTCCGGAGCGAAACGCTCACGCCTGCAACCGGCCATCTTTTCATAAAAGACGGATGTCTACGACGGTTTGCTTGCTTGGTGTCTGTCATGGACGTGTTGATGAGAGTTTGGTGAGATGTTCTTGGAGCTCAGCGTGGCGAAATTGGTAGACGGCACCAGCTTGCCGCAAAATATGGCGACGGTGGGCATCTTCCAGTAAGCGTCTGAATCTCACCCCGCCACTGCCACTGATCACGAGGATGAGTTGGGTGAGAATGACCATAGGCATCGAGCCGCCTATGAAGGCGACTCCACCAACCACGAGTCCCACCGCTAACCCGCCCGCGAGACTGAACGTGAGCCCGAATCCTGGCGTGAGCGTGAGTCCTTCCGTGAGCTCGAATGCGAGGCTGGCATTGTGTGTGAGCGCGAATCCAGCCGCGATTCCGACTGCGGGCCCGACTATGAGCCCAACCGTTAGCCCGATGATGATGCTTGTGCGACGAGCGAGGCGGTATGTCGTTGCCGGGGTCGCGGTTGCGGCGCGAGGTAGTGGGGCTTGCCAGAGGTTTACGAGCCCGACAGTAAGCCCGCTGGTGAGTCCGGCCGGAAACCCAAACATGAGTCCGTACATAAGACTCTCAGTAAGGCCCAGACCGATCGGTACCCAGCCTCCATACCAGCCTGCGTCTTGCTCAAACGGCCCCAGTCGCGACGTGGCTCCAACCACGATCCCGATAATAAGTCCGACCACGAGCACACCGGTGAGCAGGAATGCAGCCAGTCGGAGAATCTCGCGAGGACGCGGCCAGCGGGGACGAATCACCCTCGGTTCTCTTCCGAGCCGGACCGTGAACCCGAATGGAATTCCGACCACGAGTCCGAATGGAATCCCCAGTACTAACCCTGCAGTTAACGCGCCCAGCCACCCGCTCTCCAGCCCGGATGTGAGCCAGCCTGGGGGAGGCCATATCGTGAACCCGAGAACGTACAAGCCGAAAAGCCAATCCGAGAGCCCGGCGGTGAGTCCCGCCTGCTGATATGGCCGCATACCGGGGCCCCCGAACATATTGCCGAGACCAGCCGCAAGACTGACGGCGAGCCAGGCCATGAGCACGACTGTGAGGCCGGCTGCCAGGCGAAGTCGCCATGGGTGGATCCAGGTTGGAATGTGCCACCAGGCCAGATCCCGGTCTGACTGCATGTGCCGAGCGATCCAGGCCAACCACCGAGTCGCGTGGTCGCGCTGGCGTTCCTCGGGGTAAGCAGTCATCAGGATGCGGTCGATGAGGTGCTGACGAAGGTCTTCCACGGTCGTGAACGCCGCAGGGTTAGTCAAGACGGTGGGATCTTGCTGCTCGTAGGTGGCCCTGGCCAGGGACAGGGACAAGGGGGTAGCTAAGGCATGGGCAGCGACCCTGTCGGGATGATGTTCGATGTAGTCGCCCACTTGGTCCCATCGGTCGCGCTGTAAACCGGTCTGGCCTCGCAGCAGGTAGACATGGGCCTCGCGGGGATGCACCGGCGTGACCTCGATGACGGCGGTGTTGTGTAGGCGTCCTGCGGTGATCGTCTGCCGGTACTCGCCGGGGCGGCTGCTGAGCACAATCCGCAGACCTGCACCCTCGTGCTCGATCCGCTTAAGGGCTCGGAGCCGGGCCTCGGTGGCCATTTCGTCTAGGCCATCGAGAAACAGCGCGATCCGCCCGCTACGCAGCAGCTCGCCCGCCGCGTCCTGTCCGTAGTCTGTGGCACGAAGGTAAGGGTGGTCCCGGTACATGGTGGCCACAGCCCACTGGCGCAGGGTTTGGGTGGTGGGGTCCCAGCCACCCAGCGTTAGCCACACCGGAACCGGGATCTCGTCGCGCTGGGTATCAGGGATGCCGAGCCGATAGTCGAGCGCGGCCAGCAGGAGCAGAATCATCGCGCCGGTTTTGCCAGCGCCCGCTTCGCCGATCAGCACCAGGTTCCCATGAGGCAGTCTGCTGTAAAGGTCGTTGTGCAGGCGAGTTACGACACCGGCTTCCAGCAGCACGCCGGGCCGAGCCGGGTTGCCCTCAGGTAGAGGCCGGGGACCGGCGCCGGGTTCGGGGAGTGTGGTCAACTCCGCTGGTGGCGTCGTGACATCAGCCCACTGCCACCGAACCCGAGCCGGGGCGGGTGTGCTGATCTGCCGGTCCTTGGCCTCCTGTCGCCAGGTGTCCAGCATGCCCTCGGCGAGTCGGTCAGCCGCCGTTACCACCTGCTGTGGTGTACTCACCTGCGAAGAGGTGCGGCCTTTCCACCACCACGCCAAAAGAGCCACCAGGGCTGGCAATGTGATCGCCACCGGGGCGAAGTATCCGCCAGAGACCGCCACGAAGCCCACAGGGTCCGCACTGGAGCTGATCTTCCACCAAGTCCACACCGGGACAGCAACCAAGATAAGCCCGCCCATCAACGCGGCTACGTCACGGCGTCCAGGCTTCACCCTCAGTGATTATGAACCAGATCCACCAGCGGGTACAGCGCGAGCATCGGGGGGCTCATCGCAACCACCCGAGGGCGTTGGCGGCGATGCCGGGCAGTTAGCCGACCTGGCGGCCTCCCCGATCCACACCACTGGATCCTCGGTGAGTTCGGTGCCGTTGTCGACGACGAGTGAACACTTGAGCAGGTGCCGACGGCTGAAAACTGACCATCCTCTGTGAGTCTTGGAGTGTGATCAAGGTGGAGGACGCCGTCGCGGGGTAGGTGACACTCGCGGTTGAGAGGTAATCATCCTGGAGGCGCAAACTCATGCAATCCTCTGATGCTGGCGATGACCTGCTGGCCACCTTCTACTGCAAGGACCCCGACTCCGTGGACACCGACGACTGCGCGGCCTTCTACCACACTGACCGGCGTACCTGGATCGTGCAGGGCAAGCGGCGTGGAGCCAAGGTGGCAGCCCAGCTTCGGGCGCTAGGGGACGATGAGACGTTCTCGGAGATCCCTGAGCCACTGGTGGAGCTGTTTGTCCGCCGGTACGTCAAGGAGCGATATGGAATTGATCTCGGTAGCACAGCGGGGTGAGCTGATCGAGAACACCCAGCGGGTCCTCAAGGTGGAACTGAGGGATAACTACGCGGTTGACCGAACGCTATTCGCGGCGTGGCAGGCGGGCGACTCCGACGCGGTGGCTCGTGCGGCCCAAGCCTCACGCGACAAGGTCGCCGCACGTGTCGCGGCGGGTATGAGCCTGCGGCGGGTGAAGGTGGTGTCCGAGCCACTGTCGGAGTACCAAAGGTTCGCCTTCGACTACAGCGCACACGCTGTGGACGCTGGGGAAGACATCCGGTGGGTTCCCCGGCGGCTGGTGTCCACCCTCCTGCTGCCGGGCAACGATTGCTTCGTCTTGGACGACGAGCTCGTGATCTTCAACGTGCTCGATGGCGCAAACAACCGGGCCGAGCAGCAGCTCTACCGGGATGCTGGCGTGGTGAAGCTGTGCCGCGACTCCTTCGATGCGGCCTGGGCGGTGTCGATCCCACACCGCGAGTACCAACCTCACTAGACCTGTGTCAGATCAGGCAGTCGCCGCCCGGCAAGCGTTCGCTATCCGGCTCCGGGACCTGCGCAAGGACGCGGATCTGACGGGGCGGGAACTGGCCGCGATCACCGGCCTGCACAACACCAAGATCTCCAGGATCGAGCATGCTCAGCAGAACCCGTCAGAGGACGACATCCGGACGTGGTGCATTGCTTGCGGCGTGGCTCGGCAGATCCCCGAGTTGATCGCCGCGCACCGTGAGGTCGAGCAGATGTGGGCCGAGCACCGACGCGAGATGCGCGCTGGGATGGTGCACATCCAGTCGCGCAGCACACCGCTGTACGAGAGCACCAGGCTGCTGCGCGCCTACGAATCGAACGTCGTGCCCGGCATTCTCCAGACCCGCGGGTACGTGGTAGCGGCTTTGCAGACCAGCGCCCGCGTCCACGGCCTTCCCCTTGAGGACGTCGAGGCCGCGGCGGATGCCCGGCTTTCCCGGCAGCACCTGGTGACGGAGCCGACCGGCGACAACACTTACAGCTTTGTGATCGAGGCAGGTGCGTTGGAGCACGGCTTCGGGGGTGAGGCGGTGATGCACGAGCAGCTCGACTTCCTGCTGCGCGTGACCGGGTTGCCAAACGTGGCATTCGGGATCATCCCTCCCTTGAGCAGCCGAGCCATCCGGCCGGGCGAGGGTTTCTCCATCTTCGACGAGCAACTCGTACGCAGCGAAATGTGGTCGGGCGGGTTCCGAACGCGACGGCCCGACCAGATCGCCTACTTCTTGCAGATCTTCGACATGCTGCGCAACCTGGCCGTCTACGGTGCCGCCACACGAGAATTGATCGAGGCAGCGCGAAGTTTCCTGCAAACTCATGAAAACTCCTAGCCCTGCGAACCAGGCGCCTTTCTCCTACTGGCCTGACCAGGAGCCGACCCCTATGGACCTCTGCCCGTGGCGTCAGGTCAACGTCGCCTTCTCCGACTGGGCCAGCGCCGAGCACAGCACCTTGACCCATCTCGCTCCGCTGCTGGCTACGGCCGAGGCCGAAGGGCTCCTCGCAGCCGACGGGCTGCTGCACCGCGGACTGCGCGCCATCCTGGCCCACCACATCATCTTCGCGTGGAATCGGCACGGCCTGCCCTACCCGACCCAAGCCATCCTGGCCAACACCGCCAAGGCCGTGGTGTTCGGGCGCGATCCCACCGCGAACCATCAGACCGAGCAGGAAGGGCAGCAATGGACAGCATCGGCAGGCAGCTGACGGCCGGCAGCGCGCTCGCATGGTTCCCGCTGGTGCAGCGCCCCCGCCCACCGGGCCTGCCCCTTGAGGTTCACGTCAGGCAGCTGCGGGAACTCACCGCGCAGCCGGACGACGGCGACCGGATCACCCGGGCAGCCGAAGTGTGCAACAACGCGGCACTGATCGCCTCCGACTGCGGCCTACCGGAACTCGCCCGCGCCCTGTGCTGGCGACAGCACAAGGTGTTCGACCAAGCGCGACCGCTGCCCGCCTCGGCCACCAAACTCGCCCTACAGCCGGTGCTGAACCTACCGCGCCAGCTGATCCGCGAGGGCGACAACGACGGTGCGTACGCGATACTCCAGGCCCTCTACCACTGACCCCCAACCCTCGTGCGTAGTCCCGCTGGTGATGAGGTCAAGACGCATCCAGCTGCGAAACGTCGTATCCGCGTCGGTGCCGGGTTCCGGGGCGAGGATGGGGTATCACATGTCGACAATGAGCGTGCGAGCGTGCCGGTGTAGCGGTGCGGCGATATCGAGGTGCTCGCCGTCCTCGACGAGGCACAGCAATTTCAGTATAGCGGCGAGCTGAGCCACCCGGCCACTCCGACTGTTAAGCAGCTCAGCGAACGTCGCATGCACTGTGTTGCTGACCTCTGAAATAAGGATGCTGGCGCAGTACAGCACGGCGGGGTCGTAACCGGCTGGCGCCTTACCCCAAGTCTCCCAGTCAAGCAGGCAGAGCTGAGGTGCGGTGAGGTTAGCCCAATGCAAATCCCCATGAGCGCAGGTCCATTCCAGTTCCGTGGGCTCAATCTCGACACCGAACGCGGCCAGCAGGCGCAGCCGCAAGCCGGAATCAGCTACACAGACCCGATCAGTCGTATGTAGCGCAAGGGTATCCACGGCTCGCCGGAGATCAACCCACCAGGTTGGGGCGAGGTCAGGAATCCCCCGCAGCACCATGTCGTTTGTGATGACCGGGCTGGGGGCCAGGGTCATGAGTTCGGCTCGTAACTGACAATCGCCGTCCGACCACTCGAGTTCGGTGAGGAGCCGAGGCCTGGGGACACCGTTGATCTCGCGCGCGTCATGGTTGCCAGTCCAGAAGGTGCCACCGACCCACGGGGACAGCTCAGCCACCACACGTAGCCACCGTGGGCCCCCGGCTGTGCTCACCCGAGTACCGACGGTGCGATCATGCCAACTGAACACCGGCGCCTCGGTGAGCGTGACGTCAAGCTGACCTGCGGCGCGCTCCAGGTGGGCGATCAGCCAGGTTCGGCGTTCGGCGTTCGGTTCGGAGGTCGTCATTTCCACGTCCCGGAGCCGGTGGCGGGCCCTGGCCCGCAGTCCGCGACCAGGTTAAACCGTGCGTTGTTAGGCTCGACTGGGTGCTGATCGATCGGCTCGACGTGACCGCGCTCGACGAGGTACCCGCCTGGCCGTTCTCGATTCCGGCGGTCCGGGACGTCGCCGAACACGGCCTGACACTGACCAGCAACCTCGTGGTGCTCATCGGCGCCAACGGTTCGGGCAAACCGCTTTCGGGATGCTGGCGTACATGACCGACGTGGGCGTTGCCGGATACGGGGACCAGCCCTCATCAGAACAATCCCATCGGGTCAGCAGACAAGTGTTTCAATGTGTTTTCGGAGGGGTGTTTCCAGGCATGGGAAGTCACCCGAATTCTTTATCCGCTTCAGCAAGCGCGCCGCCACCCACAGTTGGGCAATAACTCCGTCCGGGTTGTCGAGAATTTCCGCGAATTCATTGTGCACTCCGCGGGATACGTCAGGATTGAGGAGACTGTAGCAGTACAGAGTTGCGGCATCGGTTCCCGTGGGGCCTTGTCCCCACATTTCCCAGTCAAGAATTCCGAGCTGCGGTTGCAGCAGGTTACCCCAATGAAGATCTCCGTGGACTGTTTCCCAGTGCTTGATCTGGAGGTTGCGGTGATGACCGAATGCGGCCCGGACCAGGCCGTTGATCCTGCTTTGGGTGACGGTGATCCGGGGCGTGGGAGCGCCGGCCAGCCGGGAAAGGGATCGGCGTAGTTCGCGCCACCAGCGGTCCGACAGCTCGACTTCGGTCCGCAGGACATCGCTGGGTGAGCACGGTTCGCCGGGCAGCAGGGTCATGACCTCGGCTCGCTGGGACCTCCACTCCGCCTCGTCCCACTCAGTGCTCGCGAGCACGACGGGTTTGGGTAGTCCGGTGAGAGTGTTGGCGTCCTGGTTACCGGTCCAGAACTCGCCAGTGGCCCATTGCGGTTGTTCGGACACCACCCGTAGCCAACACGCCCCGTTCCGGCCGTGCGCGAGGGCACCGATCGAGCGCAGCCGCCAACCGAAGACCGGCGCTGCGGTCACGGAGAGCCCGAACTGCTCGGCGGCCCGTGCGAGATTAAGCCGCATCCAGTTGCGAAACGTCGCATCCGCATCGGTGTCGGGTTCCGGGGCAAGGAGGGGATGGGTCATGACTCAGTGAGGTGCCGGAGATAGGCCGGGGGATGTTCGAGGTAGCGTCGCCAGTGATCGACAAGTTCGAGATCGGCCCAGTCGACCCGGCGTAGACCATGCTCACCCACCTCGATGATCTCGGCTCCGGGAGTGGCGGCCAGGATCGGTGAATGGGTGGCGCACACGACCTGGGCGCCGGACTGACCGAGCTGGTGCATCAGGGCGACGAGCTGGAGGCAGGAGGTGAAGGACAACGCGGATTCCGGCTCATCCATCACATAGAAGCCCGGATCGCGGAACATCGAGCCGAACACGGTGAGAAACCCTTCGCCGTGGCTCATCTCGGCGGTGTTGTCTTCCCAATAACCGGGGACGCCACCCAAGTTTTCAGTCATGCTGAACGCGGTCTCGGCTCGGAGAAAAAAGCCTTTCTTCTTCAGTCGAGGTCCGCCCAGCATCCGTGCCCCGCCGGCGGTGGTCTCCAGCCGCAGCACCGCACCCAGCGCGGTCTTCTCCGGGTTGGGGCGGCCGGTCTTGGCCGCCGCTCGCCCACCGTGGGAGTCCAGCTTGAACCCTTCGGCGATGGCCTCCACCAGGGTGGACTTCCCCGAGCCGTTGTCACCGACCAGGAACGTGACCGGGCGGATGAACTCCAGGCCATGCGCCGCCAGCTCGGCGACACACGGCACCGTGAACGGCCAAGCCCGGTAATTCTCGGGCTGCAAAGCATCTGGAATATAGGCACGGCGAACGAACACCCACCAGGCTCCTAGTCATCTTCGTCATCTTCGTCATCAGGGCCACAGGTACCGTAGTTCGGCACACACCCGCCCTTCGGACTGCACGGCCCCGTACCATGCGGCCAACACGACGGATTACACGTCGGCCCACAGCTCGGGCCGCACTGCGGATCACACATCTTCGGCACACACGGCATTTCCGGCACCGGAAAGTGGTCGGCCAATGTCGCGGTCACGCCGGCCATCTCCGGACCGGTAAGAACATCGACCAGCGTGCTGCGCCGGACATTACCTACTGGCATCCACCGCGCGAACACACACGGCCACACGTCACCATTCGGTGACACCGCGACCTTCCCCCGGGCGCAGTGCCCGCAGAGCTGATCGATACTCGGCTGGCGTTGCCGGATGCCGCGGCCGACCTGCCGAAGGTGATCGGCGCCGATCTCGGTCACCCCGAGAGCTTCCAACTCGGCGCGAGCCTGCTCAACTCGTTGGCCGTCCTGCACGTCGACCAGGCCGACCCGCAATGGAATGAACCGGCGCAGCGCCTCGGCGATATTGGCCTTGGTCCGGGCGTGGCTTCCCCTGCCCTTGGTGATCGTCTCGTGCTCGGTGGCGTCATCGGAGTAGTAGCTCGTGGCCAGCCGCACCCCACGTTGGGCGAAGGTCTCCCACAGCTCCCCTGACACGTGCACGAGGTTACTGAACACCTCCACATCCAACCCTCGGTTCAAGGCGCGGTGCACCAGAGCGGGCAACCCCCGGTACAGAGTCGGTTCCCCACCGATGAACTGCACCATCCGCCCACCGAGCTGCGCCACCTCATCGATCACCCGGCACCAATCCGTTGGCAGCATCACCCCATCGGCGTGTCACCCCGTAGTCCGGTCAACAGGTAGCTGGCACTTGCCCGTCACTTCGAGCCACACAAAGGAGAGGTCGCCCATCGCACGCTTCCCATCGGCTTGGATCGAGAGCATCACGGGTACCAGGAGTGGTGGTTAGCTCGGTAGTGTTAGGCGTTCGGCGGTGAAGGCTTCAATGCCATCCGCCAGGTTGGTGAGATCGTGGGCGGGGTCTTTGACGGCGCTGAGCGCGGTGCGGACCCGATCGAGTGCGGTCACGATGGTGTGCTCCCGCCTTCTAGCAGCTCGAAGGCGCGGTCCTGCAGGCCCACCAGATCAGCGAGCAGGGTGGGCAGGGGCTGCTGGAGGTAGGTGACAACCAGCCGACGCAGATCGTCAAAGAACTGATCGATCGTCTCAGCTCCCACGTTGGTTGCCTCGATCCGGCTAAGGAAGTCCCGCGCCCGGTCCGCGCTCACCGCGATCACCTGTCCGTCCCAGTCGGTCCACGCGGTGTCCCGCGCCCTGACCACCCCATTGTGACCCACGGATGACACCGCAACGGGGTTCGAGAGCTGGGGTCCGGTCACCGTCGCCGCCACCGGCATCTGGTCAGGCACGATCAGTCTGGCGGTACCGGGCATCTCGGGACGATCGTCTCGTGCCGCCGTGTCCGGCGTGGCGGGACTGGCCGACTCGGGGGATTCGGTGATCTCGAACAGTTGCCGGGCGGAGTACCCGGGGAAACAGGGCTTCGAGCACGGTGGTGTGATCGGGGTGCGGTGCTCTGGTGGGCTCGCCGCTGATCCAGCGGTGGAACTGCGGTTCGATCGGGTAGCCGCCCACGAGCTTGGTGTCGATCTTCGCGGCGGCGGTCTCGTAGGCCCGGCAGAATTCCCGGTAGTGGCGCAGGCAGCGGCGGCGTAACAGTTCCCGCAGCAGGGTCGACCCGCTGACCTCACCCGGCGCGAGGTAGGGCTGGAACAGCTCCGCGGCGGTCCAGCCGGGCAACATGGCCTCCAGGACGGCGCAGTGGTCAGGATAGGGCAGCTCCTTGAGCTTTCCCGCCATCCACCGCCACAAGGTCGCCCTACTCGGGTAGGTCTCGACGAGGTCCTTGTCCAGACTTCTGGCAGCCTTCTGGTAAGCCAGCTTGAACATGCCGTAGTTCTGCCAATGGCGCTCGCGCAGCAAGGCGTTCAGCATCGTCGGATCAGACGACGCCCACCGTGGCCCGCCTGGGACATCATCGCTTTCAGGTGCTGGCGCAGTCATTCCCTCTCCTCACCCGCGGCGGCGGGGTCTTGCCCGGATCATCATCACGCGAGGGGGGACTCGAGGAGTTCCTACTGTTACGCGAGAGCAGATACTCCAGCTTGGCCAGCCTGGCCGCCAGATCCTCCTTCGCCTGCCGCAACTCCAACCCCACCGACCAGCAGACCGCCCACCACCATCACCCCCAAGCCCGACCCCAACACGCTCCCGGCACCGGCTGAATGTTTACCTCAGCTTGTGTCGATATCGATCACCGACACAGCGTCGGAGCCGTTATTGGTGATGTAGAGGCGGTGCCCGTCCGGGGCGACCGCGATATCGTCGGGTGTGTGGTCAATGGGGATAGTGGCAATGACGGCATTGGTGCTGGTGTCGATGACCGACACGCTGTCGTCGTTCTGGTTGGCGACATAGGCGCGGCGTCCATCCAAGGAGATCGCTATATCGTCGCAGAAATTGCCGACGGGGATGGTGGTGATGACGGTGTTGGTAGTGGTGTCGATGACCGACACGGTGCCATCGTTCTGGTTGGTGAAATAGGCGCGGAGTCCGTCCGGGGTGACTGCCACACTGTCGGGAGCATCGCCGACAGGGATGATGTCGATGATGTCATTAGTGCTGGTATCGATGACCGCCAGAGTGTCGTCCTCGGAGTGGGTGGTGTAGGCACGGCGTCCGTCCGGACTAACCGTCACACCGTCCGGGCCGGCGCCCACCGGGACGGGGGCGATGACCCTATTGATGTTGGCGTCGATGACCGACACGGTATTGTCGTCCTGGTTGGTGGTGTAGACGTAGCGCCCGTCGGGGGACACGGCTAGACTGTCGGGTCCGTCGCCGACGGGAATAATGGCGATGACCTGGTTGGTGTCGGTGTCGATGACCGACACAGTGTTGGCGCGCTGGTTGGTGGTGTAAACGCGGCTTCCATCCAGGCTGACTGCTACATCGTCGGGATACTCGCCGACGATGATGGTGGCGATGACTTTGTCGGTGTCGGTGTCGATGACCGACACGGTGTTGTCGCCGGAATTGGCGGTGTAGACGCGGTGTCCGTCGCGAGAGATCGCCACATCGTCGGGCGCGTCGCCGACCGGAATTATCGAGGGGATGGATGCCGCTGGAGGGGTGGTCGCCGCCTGAGGGGAGGTATCCTGGAGCGGAGCGGAGTTGTTCCTGGTGAACAGTACGCCTACCACGGCCAGCGCGATGATTGCCACGCCGCCGATGCCGATGAGGACACCAGGCCGAAGACGGGGATGCGGGGATGGGCTATCCCCGCCGAACCGGATGTACTCGATGGGATCGAGGGTCTCGGCGGTATGGAGATGGGTGTTCGCCTCCGACAAAGCGGCGCGGGCGGCTGCGGCCAGTTCCCCAGCGCTACGGTAACGCTGATCAGGATCTTTGGCCATCCCGCGCATTATCACGTCGTCCAGTCCGGCTGGAATACCGATACCAGGTCGCTGATCCGAAGGACGGGGCGGCGGGAAATTGACGTGAGCGTACATCTGGGCGTGTGCTCCCTCGCCGGTGAACGGCCGATATCCGGTCAGCGACTCGTACAGTAGACAGGCCAGCGAATAGACGTCCACCCGGTGATCCCCGCTCCCGTACAGGAACCGTTCCGGGGCCATGTAGTGCACCGTGCCGAGGGTCGTCCCACCGGTCCCGGTCACCTTGGTGGTCGACGTCGCGTGCGTGATGCCGAAGTCGCTCAGATAGACGTAATCTTCCTCGTTCGTCGTGCCGGCCATGAGCACGTTGGAGGGTTTCACGTCGCGGTGCACCAGGTTGTCGGCGTGCGCGGCGTCCAGCGCGCTGGCTATCTGAGCCACGATGTTCACTGCGCGAGCAGGCAGTAACCGACCCTGCTCGGCGAGCAAGGTGGCCAGATCGGTGCCCTCGACCAGCCGCATGTCGATGAACAGCTGGCCGTCGATCTCGCCGAAATCATGGATCGGGATGACATGTGGTTCCCGCAGCCGGGCGGCCACTTGCGACTCGCGCCGGAACCGGGCCTGCAGCTCAGCGTCCGCCGCCGAATGCGGCGGCAACCGTTTCAGCGCCACAACTCGGCGTTTCTCGGTGTCGAAGGCCCGGTAGACCTCACCCATCCCGCCGCGGCCAATCAGCGCCTCCAGGAGGTACGGGCCGAAATTCTCTCCAGCCACCCAGCCCCCACCTTCACTCAGGCGTGATCGTCTACCGACCTCGCCAATCACTCAGACGAGCAGGACTCTAACGGTGTACAACCTATCTGTGGTCCGCAGGCTGGCCACCGCCACGATGGCCCGGCACATCGCGCGTGCGGCTTCACCTGACGTATTTCAGCAGACCGGCCAGTTCCGAGCGCTTGGCCGCGCCCAGCTTGGTGAAGATGCGCCCGAGGTAGTTGTCGACGGTGCGGACCGACAGGTGCAACTGCCCGGCGATTGAGCGCAGGAGCGCGGCGCGTCCGGCGCTGAACCGGGTCAGCGGTACCCGTCGCGGTGAACACGACAGGGAGTCCACTCCTAGGGACACGAGGTATTCCACGGACGTCGGGTCGCCGGCGTGCTCCCCGCACAGGCCGATCGGAGATGACCCGATCGTGGGCGCTGCGACGCTGCGGGGACCGGCTGGTCAGCCAGAGCCACCGCCAGTGCGGGTTCGTCTCCATGCTGGCAACGGCTCGCACGAGATGCGGTACGTCGACATTGCCGACGGTGTCCACCTGCGGCTGGATGAGGGCCAGCAGATCGACCCCGCCGTGGTCGTCGGCCTCTTCACACAGTCCCGTGAGGAGGCGTGGGCCGGAGTGAGCCTGCCGCCCCGCACCGTGCTGTACGACCTGGAGACGAAGAACGGTTACTGCGTCTCCCGATGACCGGGAATCGCGACCGCTTCATCGGTGGCGATTTCAGCTCGGCGCGCGATCGTGAAGAGTTCCGCAGTGACGGCGTGCGGCGGGAGGCGTTCGAGGACTCGGTGGTGCAGGTGCTGGTGGTGGGCTAGCTGAGCCAGTTTCGTGAAGGCGGTCATGTCGAGCTGCTGCTGGGAGGTGAAGCACTCGAGGGCGGCCTTCTTTGCTTTGAGTAGGTCCGATGTGCCCATGAAGATCATGGTCTGATCTGAGGGGTCCCGCGTTTTCCGGATAGCTGTTTTGGTGGCTATCTCATGCGGTGTACTGGCGGTTCAGGTATTCGTCGTGGACTTCGCGTGGGGTCTTGTAGCCGAGTCCTGAGTGGAGACGTTTGGTATTGTATCTGATTTCTATGTATCGCGCAATATCCCGGTGGGCGTGTTCGCGGGTGGGATAGACGGTCCGGTGGACGAGCTCGTTCTTCAGGGCGCCGAAGAACGATTCGGCCATGGCATTGATGCTCCTATGATTGTCAAGCGGCAAGTTGCCTCTCTTGTGTCTTGTGTGGAACCACGAGTATCTGATAGATTTCACGAACAAGAAGCCTTTTCAGACAGCGCCTGATCTCCCGTTTGGTCTTAC
>JBQTGW010000149.1:0-4669 GCA_052390495.1 Pseudonocardiales bacterium | reverse complement strand
TCTTGCCCTGGAGGACTCGCTGGCCCTCTGGGAACGGGGCGAACAGCTCGCCGCAGTCTGCGAGCAACACCTCGCGGGCGCCCGGCAGCGAATCGAATCGGCGATCGCCGCCCGCGAACAGCACAATACCGAATCACCACCGGCGGTCAGTATCGATGACAGGCCAGAATCTGTTACAGACCAGCCGAAATCACCCAATAGTGGGGTACCCATAGCGGTGCGCCCGGTGTTGGGGTCGGATCGAACGTGCAGGTGAATCCGGTAAGTGGGGGCTGGTCAAGCTCGTCCCACTCTTGGAGGAGCGCACAAAGCTCCTCAGCCACAGTGGACTCTCCGGCCGCGAAAACGGTTCGGTCGGTCTGCACCCATGCCGTCCCCCGCGCAGGGGCATGAAGTGCGCAGGCCCCCTTGCTGGGGTCGACACTGTCGTCGACGGTGTAAGCGCGAGTGATACGGGAGTCCCGGGTGGCCAGGAAAAACCACAGATCGTTGTAGGCGGCCGTGGTACGTGCCGAACTCACGTCGGGGATCCGGGTGAGTGGTGCAGCAAGGATGTAGTCGGCGGGGTTGTGGCCGACCAGCTCTGCGGGACGTAGGGGTCCGAAGGCGGGCATGAAGTCGGCCCACAACACGGCGTTCCCGCGCACAATGCCTTGACTGTTGGTGACGACTACGATCGGGTGCACCCCGCCGTGAGCGATCGGGGCAACGATGAGGCCGTCCGGTGTGAGTTGATCGAGCCACTGTGGGGATAGGCCAGCCACACCGCAAGTGACGATGATCCGGTCATACGGTGCACCGGAGGGTTCCCCGAGATAGCCGTCGCCGTGGCGGACCGCGACCTGATGGTCGAGTCCGAGCCGGTGGATCGACTCGGCGGCGCCTTGGGTGGTGTTGACGTCGGCGTCGATGGTGACGACGGATGAGCCGGTGATTGCAGCGATGAGGGCGGCGTTGTAGCCCGTGCCTGCACCGATCTCCAGTACGCGCATTCCTGGTTGTAGGTCGAGGGCTTCGAGCATCCGGGCCATCAGGGTGGGGGCCGATGAGGACGACGGAGGTGCGTCGTCACCGCCGGTGCTGGTCAGCAGGGACTGGTGGGAGTAGACGATGTCCAGGACGTCGGCACCAGGTTGTCGGTCCGAAGGCACACTGATCGTCTTGGGGCCGTAGCGGAATCGGGGAACGCAACGATGCCGCTCTATGGTGGCGAATGCCTGCTCGATGGCGTCGGAGCGGATCGCACCGACGTCGCGCAGGGAAGCGGCGAACGCGGCGAGTCGGGTATCGAGAGTCTCAGGCACAGCGGTGATGTCCTCTCAGACGGTGATGACCGGTGTGTAGATCGTGCGGGGATCCACGGTTTCACGGACGGGTTCACCGCTGGCTTCGATCCACGCATGAGACTGCGGCGGTGGCGAGCGGAACCCGGCCCGCCAGGTCACATGGGTGCCAGATAGGCGGCACAGGATGACGATGGCCACCGATCGGAGCAGGCAACCATGCCCGCTGGCGCAGCGCAGGCTCACGGTGGTGACGATTTCCCAGGCCCGTTCGGCCTGCCAAAGGTCCACTTCAGTGCTGCCGCGACTCAGTAGATGAAGGAAGCTGCGAAGCCGGTATGGGCGTGCTCTGGTGAGCACCAGCAGCAGGCCGGCCGCCGCTACCGCAAGCGATCCAGCGCAGCGTTCACCGAACGACAGGATACAAGGGGCGGCCAACGCGATCGGTGCGCTCATGAGGTGGTCACAAGACGACGGGCGAGTAGCTCTGCAAGCAGCCGAGTGAGATCACGGCGCGCGATGCCTGGGGTGATGGTGTAGCGGGCGCACAAGACGACGACCGTGGCCTCGTATCCGCCGTCGAGCAGCAGCGACAGCGCCGTGGCTCCGGTGCGGTTGAGGTGGTAAACAATGCCGCGCCGCTCATCGAGCAACACCGTCCCGTCGGCCACCTGGGTACTCGATACCGCCGGTGCCAGGGACACGCTCGCGGGGGGTGCAGGCATGATCGGCCTCCAGGGGAGCGGTGAACGGTGGGGCCAGACTGCGCAGCCACACCTCGCACGCGAGGGTGTCGGTGACGAAGGCTGGAGCCATCCCGGAGGATGCGAACGAGTCAAGACAGCGGCGCAACACGGCGATATCGATCAGCCCCAGCTCGGCTAACCGTGAGTTCTCGAACAGTTCGGCCACATCGTGTCGGTTGGCCCGCCAGCCTCGGTAGATGTCGTCGTTGTAGTGGGCCTTGGTGCGGCGGGCCAGGAGTCGCTCAGGCACGGCGCCCGCCACGGCGGCCCGGAGCAAAGGTTTGGGCTGCCACGGGTCGGTACGTTCCCACGCACGGATCGCCAACGCGGCTTCCAGTACGGCGCGGTCGAAGAAGGGGAAGTCGGCGGGCACCCCGTAGCCAGCCATCGCGTCCCGGTACAACGCCGCGCGGTAGGCCGTGGACCGGATCCGCACGAGTGTGGCGTGCGTGCTCAGACTGGCCCCAGCAGACGGTGGGGCGGCAAGGATCGTTGCTCGTACGAGCTCTTCGGCGTCGCGGCTGGCCCACGGCGCGAGCAGAGGTTGGGCCTCCCAATCCACGGCTACCGCTTCGGCTGGAAGCTCGGTTCGCAAGGTCCCGGCGGCCCCACGCAGCCACTGCGGATAAGACGAGTCGGCCAAGACCGAGCGCCCCAGACGAAGAAGATCCATGTCGCGTAACGCGGCCTGCCCTCGCAGGTGGCGCCAGCCCCGTCGAGGGTTGGCTCGCAGCACGTCACGAAGGTAGGCCAGCGGTGCGAGCAGCACTTCGTCACCACCCTGGCCGTTCAGATGCACCCGCACACCACGGGCGGACAGCAGACCCGCGACGTGGCGCACCCGTGCCGCCGCGGCGGTGAACGGCGCTGGCTCGTCCATCGCCAGCATGCTGTTCGGTAGATCGTCGAAGAACACCGGAGCTTCAGGCGCATCGATCACCAGGTGTTCGGCGGGAGCGAGATGATCGGCGACCTGACGTGCCCAACGGAGATCATCATTGCCGGGTGAGATAGACGCGGTGGTTACCAGCAGCAGTGCCGCTCGATCCCGGATGGCATTCCCGGCCAGGCAGGACACAGCGGTGGAATCCAAGCCACCGGAGAGTTGAACGCCGACCGGTCCATCCGCCAAGCTCACGCGACCCGCCACCGCGCGAGTGAGCGCCTCGGCGAAGACCGGGGCACCATCGGCAAGCGGAGCGATCGGTTGCGGCGCAGACCAGTAGGGCTCGTGCCGAGCGGCACCATCGTCCAGGATCAGGCGATGCCCGGCGGGAATCGCCCGGATGCCCTCGAAAGGGCTCAGCGACTCACGCACCGCGTTGGGCATGTCCGGGCTGGCCAGCCGAGCGGCCAACCACCCACGACTCACCGGAGCCTGGACCAGGCGGCGCAGCACGTCCGCATGGCTGGCCACCACGACGACCCCAGCTACCTGGGTGGTGAACACGCGCCGCAACCCGGCCACGTCCCCGAACACCAAAACACCAGCAGACCCAGTTACAACCACGTGATGACTGCCGGGCAACGAGGTGAGCACGTCGTAGTCCGCATGCCGCACCGCGCGCTCAACCTGCCTGGTCAGCTCCCGATCAGTGATCAGGCAAGTGCCGATCACCGTGAGCCGAGTCCGCCCGACCGCGACCATCCGAAACCGACCAGTGCTGCCGTGCCCGAACAACCACGGCCGACCGGAGGCATGCGCCACCACGGTGCAAGCCTCACCACTGAGCAAATCCGCTGCCGACGCGACGGCGTCCACGTCCGGCAGCATGCACCACCACCGGACACCTCCACACCCAGAGTGCTCACAGCCGCCGGGCATGGCACCATGGTTCATCCCCAGTAACCACCGGCATCACTGTCATCAGAGTTTGGCCTGCTGTAACTGCCTTTGGTGACCACGCCGAACTCACCCACCACCGTCAGCTCCGGCGGCTCATAAGGCTGCACGTCCTCAGCTTGAGTCTTCAGATCATCGTTCATCGCCACTCCTCAGCGTCGAACTACGCTCACCACACCCACGATGACAACTAAGGATAGTTTGTTATTCACCGACTGTGAACGCGCCCGGTGAAGCCGAAGTGGTTGCACAGGGAGTCAAGTTCCCAGATCCGGCGCCGGGCACGTTGACTCAGGTCGGTCACCAGTTCTCGGGCGATCGGGTTCATCCGGATGCGTTGTGGCGCTAGCCGGTCGGCGGTGTCCAGGTGTCGGATCGCTTCGGCGTCGCGGTCGGGCCCGTCCTGTACCAGCGCGCGGGCCAGATCCAGATGCATCTCCGAGGATGCTGTCCGGCTGCCGAGTGCTTCCACGTCCAGCGGCGTCTGGGTGATCTCCGCGTAGGCCCGGCCGCCCTCGCCCAGCTCGACGCCGATTCCCAGGCGGTTCAGCCGCACGTTGGTGGGGCCGAAGTGCCGACCCATACGCTGAGCCTGCGAGTCGACGAGATCCGAGCGGTCGGCATCGGGGAGCTGCTGGCGCGGATAGAACGGCTCCGGCGGCAGCTTGGCGCCGAAGGACTCTTCGATTCCCGCCGTAAGCGCCCGCTGCCGGTGCTACCCAGCTGCGTCGGGCTGATCACCGGCCGGGCCAGCGCCGCCGAGCGCGACGTGCTCAGCAATGCCCAGGCGCGGTGGC
>JBQTGW010000148.1:0-5311 GCA_052390495.1 Pseudonocardiales bacterium | reverse complement strand
CGAGGTATGGCGCGAGACCTCGTGCAGTTGCCCGCTGCGGGTAACTGGCTGATCGCGGGCACCGCGCTGATCGCGGTGGTGGTCGTGAGCTCCGCCGTCGCATTCGGGGCTCGCGGTCTCGGTGTGGCGCTCGGTGTGCTGATCGGTGTCGGACTGCTGGTCCTGACGGCCTACCGGCCGATCTTCGCAACGTATGTCTACGTGGGCACATTGCCGATCATCGCGGGGATCGATCGGGACACGCTGATCCCCCTGGTTCGGCCGAACGAGGCACTGCTGACCCTGCTGCTCGCCGGTGCCTGCCTCGGTGGCTACCTGCGTTATTGTCGCGGCGACGCCGTCGTGGTGCGCCTGCACCGGTTGGACGTTCCCATCGCAGCGTTTCTGCTTGCGTCGACAGTGTGGCCGCTGACGTCGCTGATGCTGCGGGGCAACACACCGTTGTCGTCCGATCTCGCGGCTGTGTTGCCGGTCTGCAAGCTCGTCGCGATCTACCTGCTGGTCCGATTCACCGTGTCGACTCAGGAGGAATTGGTTCGAGTCCTGCGGCTCATCGTCTGGCCGGGTTCGGTCGTCGCGGTGATTGCGATCCTGCAGACCCTCGGTTTCGGGCCCGTATTGGCGCTGCTGACGACAGTGTGGTCGCCCACCGAAGTAGCGGGGACGATCGCCGCCCGCGGCGGGACGACGTTGTCGTCCCCGATTGCCACCGGCGACTACATTATTTTCTGCCTGGTTCTGGTGATCTTCGCCGCCACGCGGGGTGTGCTCGATCGTCGTGAGCGATTCGGGCTCGGCTTCGTCCTTGCCGCGGGCGTCCTGGCGTCCGGACAGTTCTCCACCTGGATCTCGGCTGCCGTGGCGGCGGCGCTCATCCTGTGGCGGTTCCCGGAGCTGCGCCGCCGGGCGTGGCGGTTCCTGCCCATGCTTCCGATTATTTTCGCGATCGGCGCGCCTGCCTTCCTCACACGGCTAGGAGGGTTCGCCGGTGGCGGGGTTCCCGGTAGCTGGCAAGGGCGCTGGGACAACCTGTCGAGCTTCTACCTGCCCCGGTTCGACTGGCTGAGCATTCTTATCGGAGTCTCGCCCAATCCGGTCCTGCAGGCGAGCGAGACATGGCGTGACGTGATCTATCTCGAGAACGGCTATCTGCAGTTCCTCTGGATTGGCGGCATCCCTCTGCTACTGGCTTTCGGCTGGTTGTCGGTGACGGTGCTGCGCCGGAGCGAGGAGCTTATGGGGGAGCCGGGAGCGTTGGGGGCCGTCGCGGCTGCGCTCTGGATAGTGTGGTGCTTCCTGCTGGTTCTCACCGTCATCGACCCGCACCTCACAATGCGGGGAATCGGTGACATTCTCTTTGTTCTACTGGCGATAATTATGGGGAGAATTGGTGTCGATCGCCATTCCTGACCGACGAAGGCCAGCCCGCTGGGAGCTGCCGGCGCTGCGCGTGCTCGACGTCATACTCGCGGTCCTCGGGTTGCTCGTGCTGGCGCTGCCGATGCTGGTGGTGGCGGCCATCATCCGGCTCGGGAGCCCGGGACCGGCGTTGTTCCGGCAGCGCCGGGTAGGCTTGGGCGTCCGTCCTTTCACCATGTACAAGTTCCGCACGATGCGCATGGGGTGCAGCGATGCGGCGCTCCGGGAGCTCATCGCGCGTGAGTTACGTGGCGAGGACACCTCGGTCAAGGGCAGCTGGAAGATCGACAGTGATCCCCGGCTCACCCGGTTCGGCGGCTGGCTGCGGCGCACCAGCATCGACGAGCTCCCCCAGCTGCTCAATGTGTTCCTCGGCCAGATGGCGCTGGTCGGGCCGCGGCCCTGCCTGGAATGGGAAGCGGAGATGTTCCCCCCGAAGTTCATCGATCGCTTCGACGCGCGTCCGGGCCTGACGGGTCTGTGGCAGGTATGCGGGCGCAGCACGATGGGAACGCTGGAAATGCTGGAGCTCGACGTGGCCTACGTAAGAGGCCGGGGCTTCTGGCGGGACCTCAAGATCTTGGTAATGACCATCCCCAGCCTGCTACGCAGCTACGGCGCCCGGTGAGCCCGCGCCTCGGTGAGCCCCACTGGGTGCTAGGCGAGGTAGAAGGGTGGGGGAGTCGAGGCACGTCGCACCGTGGTGGACAGCGTTGCCAGCAGGTCGTCGACGGTGATCTCCGCTACGTCCCGGTGCAGGGCCAGACCGCGCCGGGACAGTTCCTTCGCCAGTTGGAGCTGGTGGTCGTCACCGGCCTCGCGGTGGCCGTGGTCCCGCGCGACGAGGATCGGGAACCGGCCGCTGCGCAGGGCCGCGAGTGCTGAGCCAGTGCCTGCATGGCTGACGACGATGTCCGCTTCGGCGAGTGCGGCGGCGAGCTCGGCGGCGGGCAGCGAGGGTCGCACCGTCTCCGGACGGATCGGGAGATCGTCGACGGCCGTGTCGCCGGTCTGCCAGAGCACGATGGGGGACAGCCCGGTCGCTTGGTGCAGCTGGCCATCGGGTGCCAGCAGCGGGGCCAGCCGCTCGAAAAGGCGGCGCAGCGGGTACTCGGTAGCGGCACCGCTTGTCACCACCACCCGGAGCTGATCGGTCAGTTCGCGGGTCACTGCTACGGCTTCGTAGCCGTCGAACACGCTCCCGCTGAACCGCCACCGTGGGCTCGCCCAGTGCGGGTACTGCGTGTAGGTCCGAATCCCCGGGATGCGTTGGAGGATCTGCCCGGTCAAGGAAGGGCCGTCCACCCGCGTCGCACTTTCGATGTAGTGGCACGAAACACCGCGAGAGGCGAGGTACGGCAGGTATCCCAGCGCGATTCCGGACCCGGTCGACACAGCCCGGGTGAACCGTCGGCTGTTCATCAGGCGACGCGCGTCAGGAATGCAACGAAGTACGTCGGCCACGCTGCGCACGCCTACGTAGGGAACGAATTGTACCTCCCGATCGGCGAGCATCGACGTGCTCTGCTCGTTCGAGTTGGTGACCCACAGGGCCGCACCGTCGGCGGGCAATCGGTTCGATAGTTCGTCGAGTTGTGTGAGGTGCCCTCCTATCGTGGCGAGCAGCAGAGTCGTCATCGCGCATCTCCTTTCGAACTAGTTCCGCAGGCTGATCAGCAGAAGTAGCGGTAGAGCAGGTTTCCGGCGCGTACGGTGATCGCGTCGGGTACCGACTCGTCGGTCAGTAACCGGGTCAGCTCGCCCAGCACCGTGGCGGCCTCGCCGCAGGCGCGGGCTTTCTCGCCTCCGGCGCGCAGCGTCACGATGGTTCGCTCCTCGGTGGCCCATTTGCGTTTGTAGGCCACCAGACCGGGCTGGTTGTGATCGCTGCATCCCCAGTCGAGCATCCGCAGCCGATGCGCCACCCCCCAGCGGATGCCCGCCCAGAAGATCGCGTCATTAGGCCGCAGGCTGAGATACTCGGGCCGGGATGCGCCGAATTTGTAGTACAGCGTGTCGCCCCAGACCAGCAGCAGCGCGCCCGCGATCAGCTCATCGTCGGTGTGTGCGAGTAGGGTCACCACTGCCTCGGCGCCGGAGAACGCTTCCCAGATGCGCTCGAAGAGCTCGATGGGTTGGGCCAGCAACCGGTACTTGCGCTTGCGTAACTGCACGTGCAGGTGGTGAAAGCTGCACACTGCGTCGAGTCCGGTGCGTGCGTCGACCCGGACGCCGTCGCGCTGTGCAATGGCGATGTTGCGCCGGGCGTGCTTGCTCAGCCGCCGGTGGATCTCCTCGACGTCCGAGTCCAGTGCGGTGCCGTGCCAGGCGGCCGAACCGACGCGGTGCAGTGCCGAGTCCGCGGCGGGAATGGCAGTGTCGAAGCACCGCAGCGTGAACGGCGCGTCCGGCCCGATCACACTCGCCCGCAGCGCAGCCCAGCGGACCGCGTCGGCCACGGGCGGGTCCGCCCGGTCACAGAAGGGCAGGCTGGAACTCCGCTCGCCACGGATGTCGCTGATCGGAACCCACGCGAGGCCGGCGATCGGGCCACCTTCGCCAATCGCCATCCGGCAGGCCGCGTCGAAACCGTAGGTACCGCACACCGCGTCGATCCACGGTGGCGAGGTGAACAGATTGCCCTGCGGGCCGCTCGCCAGCTGCCGCCATCGAGCGTCCGTGCGCGGATCGGCCACGACGATGTCCTCGATGACCGAGCTGATGGTGTTCGAGTTGAGGGTGTTCGAGTTGAGGGTGTCCGAGACGGCGGGGGTCAGATTCACAACGATGACGACTCCTTCCGATCGGCGGCACGGAGCCAGGGCGATTGCAGCGAGGGGGATGGGTTCGACTAATCCACCCTAAAAGGGTGCATAGATCGCACGAAAAGTTAAATTATACGGCGATCTTCTCCCCCACTGCCGCCATTTTAGCTACGGCCATCTCCCCGCTGGGCCAAGTACATCTAACGGTGTGTTACACGATCGGGCAACCACAACGAAGGTGCGGTCACCACCATCCCGCCGCCTGCCCCGCGGCCCTGCCGACCACCCCACAACCCCTCGTCCCGATCTGGCCGCACTTCACGGGGGTGTCAGACTGCAATTTGGCTCCACATGACGGTTTTCCGGCTCCCAGAACCGCGATTTGGCTCCACATGGCGGTCCGGACCCGGCCCCAGACTGCGATCGGTGAGAACCGGTGCTGAGCGAGGCAATCAGGCGACACTTAGCGTCACGAGCTCGCTACAATTAGCGGTCTTGACGTGGCCCTTGCCCTGCGCGGTAGCGCAGGGTGGCCGGTCGGCCGCTGGCGAGACGGGGATGCGTGCCAGCGGCCGACCGGCCGGTGGGACCGCCGATGCCGGAGGGGGGAGGATTCGGCGTCGGCGGTCGATCAGGGATTAGTTCTTTCCGCCCATTTTCACTACGTCGATGATCTGTACATCGTTCGTTCGAGAGTGTGAGCGCATTGATGCCTGCGAGTGTTCACGGTTGATGCACAAAGGCTTACCCTGCGAAGCGACACCTAGCGGGCTTCGTTACAAGTCTTGCCGGGTACGAGGCATGATCCAAGGTGAGGAGCGGTGTCGTCGTGGAGCAGACCTCCCATGTCGGAGCGGCCATTCGCACGTTGCGTCTGGCCGCTGGCCTGACCCAGCGTCAGCTCGCCGCGCGGGCGAACGTCTCCCTGAGCCTGCTGGGCAAGGTTGAGTGTGGGGACCGGATCGCCACCCCTGCCTTCATGGCCGCTGTCGCGCGGGCACTGAAGGTGCCGGTCGAGCGGCTGACCGGCCAGCCCTACACAGACGATCACCGCGACGACCAGATCCACCGTGACATCGACGCGCTGCGGGAGGCGCTGCGCCACTACGACCTTCCCGCTGATCTGC
>JBQTGW010000147.1:0-5597 GCA_052390495.1 Pseudonocardiales bacterium | reverse complement strand
GGGGCCGACGGGTCGGGCGATGATCATCTGCTGAGGGCAGGAGCATCCGTAAGGATGAGTCGTGGAGTGTCAGTGACCACTTAACGTCGCTACAGGTGACGCTGAGCGAACATGACGTTGCCCTGGGGTGGGGGCCAAGGCCAGATCAAGATCGCTAAATGTAGCAAGTTCGTGCCGCCACGTCCCACCTGATTGCCTCCCTCAGCACCAGTTCTCCCCGCGACGCCATTCGAAGCCAACTGACATCCTATCCCCCCTTGATACTTGTAATCTAGAGGGGATAGAGTTACTGTCGTGGTTAGAGCGATGAAGTTGCGGGATGTCGAGTCAATGCTGCTCAGCCAGGAGTAGTCCGTGACACCATCCGAAGGATGGCCTGCCTGCCGAAGGGGTGGTTGCAGTGACCACGTACCACGTCACCGCCAAGCGCTGGGCGCACGGCTGGGAGCTTCATATCGAGGGAGTCGGAGTCACCCAGTCCCGGACACTCTCCGGTGCCGCGCGAATGGTGCGTGACTACCTTGCCCTCGACCTCGGAGGAGAACCCGAATCCTATGAAGTGACGATCACTGCCGAACTGGACGGAGACCTCGCCGCCGAAGCCGACGCTGCCCGGCGAGCTGTCCGTGCAGCGGAGCAGGCTCAAGTCGACGCGGCCGCCGCACAGCGCACTGTTGCACGTCGTCTCAAAGCTAACGGCCTATCCGGCGCTGACATCGCCGCAGTACTCAAGGTGTCCGCACAACGCGTTTCTCAACTGATAAATTCATAACCCACCTTGATATCACAGGATGAGGGCACTACCAAGAATGGTGCCCTATTGACGGTAGGCGTCGCGCCGGTGGCTGATGTCCAGGACGTGGACGGTCTGGGTGCCGTCATCGACGGTGTAGCGGACCCGGTATTCCCCACGCCGGGCCCGCAGGTGGCCTTCGAAGGGCTTACGCAACGCTGCTCCGACCCGATGGGGATTCTGTGCCAGCGGTCCGTAGAGGAATTCCACGCAGGCTGCGGCGACGGCTTCGGGGAGGTGTTCGGTGAGCTGGCGTGCTGCTGTGCGGGCGACCCGCACCCGGTAGGTCACTGGGGCATTGGTGGCTGGGGCCGGCTTCGGTCTGCCACCAGGGCGCGCACGTCCTGCTCGTCGAGCACGTCACCACGGGCGAACTCGGCTTCGGAGCGGCGGATGCGTTCCTGGGCCTGGGGATCGGCGAGCAGTTCCAGGGTCGCTTCGATCGACTCAAGGTCTTCGGCGGCGAGCAGCACGACGTATTCCCGGCCGTTGCGGGTGATGTGGACGCGCTCGTGGGTGCGGCCGACCTCCTCGGCGATCTCCGAGAGCCGGGCCTTCGCTTCGGACAACGGAACTGTACTCATAGACCAGAATTATAGTCTGCAATTTCGCGGCTGGCTACCCTCGCCGGTGTCCTCCAGCCTAGTTCGGGCGGTGGCCACGTCGAACACGTCCTCGATCACTGGGGCGAGCTGCCGCCACGGCTCCCACGGCACGATGACCGCTTGCGGGCGGGCGCTACGGCGTGGAAAAGCTGGGCAGGGACACCGTGAGAGACAGAGTAAGATCAGGTTGACTAGCTATGCCGTGTCCGCACAATAGTCAGGCCGGATGGGCAGCTGCCCAAGCGGTGGAAAGCAGCCGCTGCTGCACGTCGGCGGTCCTCAGTAGCCGATGAAACTGGAACGGGGGTGGCGCGATGAGCCAGGATTACGACCAGGACGCCCGTGCGAGGCCGAGCGGCCCGGCACCAAGCGGCCCCGCACCGAGCGGACGCCGAGAGCTGCCCGTGTGGTTGCAGTACGTCGGAGTCGTCATTCCCCTTGTCGTCGGGCTCCCAGCAGCGCTCTTCGCTATCCGCTCGACAACTCTCGATCCGCTGTTCTGGTGTTTGGTCCTGGTCGTCTCAGTCGTGGTGGGATTCATTTCCGTCAAGCGATCGGGTCCAGGGCGGGTCGCTCTGGTCGCCACCGCGGTAGGGGTCGCCGCCGCTGTGGGTGCAGCCGGTTCCTTCGGTTACCAGCAGGGCAGGAAGTCGTCGCTTACATCGCCTGCTGAGAATCCTTCATCGTCGTTCTTTCCCGGCGATCCGCCGTCGGCCGAGGTCGGAGTTCACCATGAGGGTATCCTCGTTCTTCCGCAGGCCACCACCTATGTAGATCTGGACGCACCTGCCGACGACCCTCAATGGGGGACACTGGACGGCACCGATCGCCCCGGCACTGACTTGCGATCATACAGTGGCGAGATGTATCCGCATCCACAAATTATGCAAAGAGGTGCTCGGATGCGTTACGGCGAAGATCTCACTGACGCCAGCTTCGCAGAGTGTCGGAGCATCACCGGGTACTCCGAGGTAGGCGTCTCCTTCAGAGGGTCAGAGGAGGGCGATGTCGTGTGCGTCCACACCGACGAGGGTCGGTTCTCGCGGCTCAAATTCGTATCGTATGACGCTACAACTGGCATACTAACTCTCGTGGTGACGACATGGAAGTAGACCTAAAAGAATCCTGCTAACTCCCGTTTGCGGCGCCGCCCCTCTCGGTGTTCGCACGTTGTTCTGTAATACTGAGTGTCGCACTTAGTAACCCTTCGCCACGGAGCTCGTAGACATTTCCGAACATTTTGGAATATTTTTCGTATGCGGCCATCAAGAGACCTTTATCACCGTCGGATTTTTGGATGTCACCCCGGAACCGGTCGTAAAGCACTCGCATCGAATTCATGTCCGTCCGCCGCTTCTGACTGTGCGAGTGCGGCTTAAATGTAGCATTGAGGCCGCCGACAACCGCGATAACCAACAGGAGACCTTTGCCGAGGATACTCTCCGACGATACCAAACCCACCGCCAGCACCGAGGGTGCTACTATCAGGATGACGCTGTACAGCACCCCATTAGCCCCATGGACGTAACTCCATCTCTGCATTCGCGTCCAGTCCTGCCGCATTCTATTTTCCAACTCTTTTACCAGCGCATCAGCATCTTGCATGTTGACCCTCCTTGGCGGCTACCGAGCCGCCAGCCGGGAACGTCTCAAGGAGTTGGGGGATCCGCTACCCCACGATTCAGCGATTGCCCACCTCAACACACTATATCGCGCAAACGAGTCAACCCGTTACGGTCCGTTGCCGTCTTCCAGCGACGAAACCCCTGGTCGGAAGCCATGTTCAGCGGGCGCCCGATCGGGGTACCCCACTCGCATGGTGACAACGACACGCGAGACCGAACGCAAATTCGATGCTGCCGAGCATGACCTGTTGCCGATCTTCAGTGGCATGTCCGAGGTCGGCGACCAGACGGGACCGGAGGAACAGGCCCTCGAGGCCGTGTACTACGACACCCGGGACCTGCGGCTGGCGCGGGCCGGGATCACGTTGCGGCGGCGTAGCGGCGGCGGCGATGCCGGTTGGCATCTGAAGCTGCCGGGCGGCGCCGACAGCCGCGACGAGCTCCGGCTGCCCTTGGGCCGCACCGAGACCGACAACGCGCCCCCGGCGGAGCTCGCCGCGCTGACCCGGGCACATGCTCGTGGCACCGAGCTCCGGCCGATCGCCCAGGTGCTGACCAGACGACGTCGCTGGACGCTGGCCGACGGTGCCGGTGAGCCGGTGGTCGAGGTGGTCGACGACCACGTCGCAGCCCATACCTTGGGCACCCAGACCACGGCGAAGACCTGGCGGGAGGTCGAAATAGAGCTCATTGACCAGAACAAACTCAAGCTGCTTGACCGGGTCGAGCGGCAGCTGGATAAGGCCGGGATCCGCCGGTCGGACGCAGCCTCCAAGCTCGCCCGGCTATTGGGAGACCGGTTGCCCGTACAGCCGCCGACGCCGACAGCGGATGCCCAGTCTCGGGCCGGACGCGCCGTGCTGGCCTATATCGGGCACCAGGCTGAGGAGATCATCCGCTATGACCCCTTGGTGCGCCAAGAGGTCCCGGACGCGGTGCACCGGATGCGGGTGGCGACCCGGCGGATCCGCAGTACCCTGCAAGTTTTCGGCAAGGTCATCGAGCGAGAACGGGCCAGCCAGCTCATCACGGAGCTCAAGTGGCTCGCCGATGTCCTCGGCCCGGCACGTGACCTGGAGGTATTGCGGGAACGGTTCGACGAGGCCACCGCGGCGCAGCCCGCCGAGGATGTCGTCGGCCCCGTCCAGCAGCGGTTCACCCGCTACTTCGCCCGTCGGGAAGCCGACGCCGCCGACGATGTGCGGGCTGCCCTGGACGACCCACGCTACTTCGCCTTGCTCGATAACCTCGACACGCTGCTCAGCGACCCACCCCTGACCAACAAAGGCCGCCGCCGGGCCCGTCGTGAGCTGCCGCGCCTGATCAGCCGCATCGACGCCAAGGTCACCCGCCGGATGCGCCACGCCGACCAGCAACGCCCTGGCTCGAGCCGGGATACCACCCTGCACGATGTGCGCAAGGCAGCCAAGCGACTCCGTTACGCCAACGAAGTAGCGCGCCCCGTGCTGGGCAAACCAGCTAATCGCCTCCGCAAGCGCGTCAAAGCCGTGCAACAACTGCTCGGCGAGCACCACGACGCGGTCGTGTCACGTCCGGTGTTGCGAGAGATTGCCATGCAAGCTCACCTGGACGGCGAGAACGGCTACACCTTCGGGGTGCTGCACGGTCAGCAGGGCACCGTGCTCCAACGAATCGAAGACGCACTACCAGCAGCCTGGCGCCGACTCACGGCCCGTAAGCAGCACCGTTGGCTGCGCTGAGACGCTACTACGGTGGTGGGCGTACGCCCTGGAAGCGACTCCGAACGAGCGCCGACGCCAGCTTCACCATCTCGGTGTTCAAGCCCTGAGGCCGGGCACGTAGGGCCCGGCCTCAGGGCTGACCGCTGATTCAGGTGCCGGGGCGGTTGACCTCGCCGCGCCAGCCGCCGGTCTCATGCCCACCACGGGATTCGATGAACTCCTTGAATCGGCGCATGTCTCCCTTGACGCGTCGGTCAAGGATGCCCAGCTTGTCGGCGACGTTCTCGACGAACCCTTCAGGGTCGATGTCCATCTGGGCAGTGACCCGGGTGGTGGTGTCGCCGAGACGGTGGAAAGTGACGACTCCGGCGTGATCGGGTCCGGCGTCGGAGCGCCACGCGATCCGCTCATCGGGCTTCTGCTCGGTGATGGTGGCGTCGAACTCCCGGGTCACTCCGCCGATCTTGGTTACCCAATGGGTGTGAGTATTGTCGATCTGGTGTACCTCCTCGACCCCTTCCATGAACTGCGGGAAGGACTCGAACTGCGTCCACTGGTTGTAGGCAGTGGGTAGATCCACCGCGACGTCGACAGATTCGACCATGGTGCTCATATATCGCTCTCCCTGAGTCGATGAAGTGCTACAGTCCGGGAGTACCCGATAAATCGATGACTAACCGGCTCTTCGAGGTTAACCGGGATCTGTAGTCAATTGATCACTTTTCGTGGTCTCTGGCTGTTGCCGTCTGTGGTCATAGGCGCTTGGTAGGTGTGGCCGAGCAGCCAGGGCACCCAGTCCTCCCTCGCAGGCACACACAGCGCTCACCCCCAAACCCAGGGCAACGTCATGTTCGCTTAACGTTCACCTGTA